>JASFNW010000261.1:0-3082 GCA_050116835.1 Desulfobacterales bacterium | reverse complement strand
GACTGGCGGCCTTTATTGATAAGCGCATTTTCGAAACCCTGGCCTTTCCAGCCCCCGAAAAACTGACGATCGTCATCAAGATTAATAACAATCTGGCTGCCGGTCTGCGAGGATCTCCTGAATAAGACAAAATCTGTCAGCTGCCAAGAGATAAGCCCGCGCAAATGCGGGGTGGTCGTCATTAATCAAAAAAAAATGGCCTCTTTTTCAAGAGGCCTTTTTTAATGGTGAGCTTCCTATTAAAAAAACGTTTAGGCGCTAGTCTGCAATCACTTCAAATTGCTGCGGTGCATCGCCCGCCGTAAATATCCGCCACATTTTTTGATAGGCCGTTTCTAAATGACCCACAAAAGTGTGCGTGTCAAACAATGGTTCTGTCAGTCGATTCGCTGCCAATTTAGTTTTGATCTGTTGAAGCTCATCAGGCTGGTTGGCCAGCCGGACAGCCAGACGCTCATAGGCATCCAAATGATCGACGATCAGCTCAGAAAGCCCCACAGCACTCAGCAGACTGGCCGAAACGCGCGACGCAAAATGATCCCCCAGCAGGGTTATCACCGGCACACCGGCCCACAGCGAATCGCTGGTCGTGGTGTGACCATTGATAATCCGGGTGTCCAGCGCCAGATCGGCCAGCTTCAATCGCGCCAGGTGTTCGGCCTTCGGCAGTTTTTCGGCAAAAACCAGCCGCTGGGGATCAATGCCACGCCGGGTAGCCTCGCGCTCGAGGTTTTTGGTAGCTGCCTTCCCACCGTCAAACAGCCATAAAACACTGTCGGGAATCTGATCTAAAATGCGCATCCAGCAATCAAACATCAGCGGATCGATTTTATAAGGCAGATTGAACGAACTGAATACCCGACCTCTATCCGGCAATCCCTGTTCCTGCTTGGTCGGGATGCGTACGGCAATTTTCTGTCGATGATCGTTGACTTGATAACTATGCGGTAAAAAAACCAGCTTTTCGCTGGAAAAAGGGGCGTGCTCGATCGGGGTCACTATCTTATCTGTGACAAAATAGTCAATAAAATCGGCTCCCGTGGTGCCCGGATAGCCCAGATAATGGACCTGGAGGGGCGCCGGGCGACAGGCCGGAATACCCAGCCGGGCGCCCTGGGTGTGCCCCTTGAGGTCGACCAGGATATCGACCCCGTCTGCGTAGATCCGCCTGGCCGCATCGATCGTGGGCAGATCACGAATGTCGACAAATTGATCGCATTGCCGCACAATCTGCTGGCGGTAGTGGCTGTGATCTTCAGGGCCGTATGAGTAACAGTGAATTTTGAATTTTTCCCGATCGTGCAGGCCAAACATACTCTGCATGAGATGGGCGGTGGCATGATCATGAAAATCACCGGAAAGATAACCGATGGTCAATTTTTGCGTTTTATGCAGCCGGGTATTAAATGCAAACGCCTGGCGTACTTTTTGAAACGGATGGGCGATTTTTCGGCTCCAGGCTTTTGAATTCTGTAAATGCCGCCGACTATCGCCTTGGCGCGTCATGCCGATAAACGGAGGCTCGACCATGCGGGTGTTTTCCTGAACGGTTTTGCAGAATAAATTATCCAGTTTCTCGGAATAGATTTTTAGCTGACGCCAGTTACAAGTATATTGCAGTTGGTGAATCAGATAGCTATGGGCTTCGGCAAAGTTGGGTTTGATGTCAATCGCCTTTTGAAAACAATCAATGGCCTGATCTCGTCGGCCCTGTTCGGTCAGAACCAGACCCATGAAATTGTGCGCTTCTGCAAATCGGGGATTCAGCTGGATGGCTTCCTGAAAACAGTTGAGGGCCTCCGCCATCCGATTCGCTGCAGCATAGGTGACCCCCAGATTTGAGTGCACCTCGGTATTGAATGGTCGAATGCGCAGGGCCCTCTGATAGCAGGCGATCGCCTCACCGAACCTGCCCTGGTCTTTAAAGGCATTGCCCAGATTGTTGTGGGCCTCATCCAGCTCCGGCTTTAAACGGATGGCTTCCTGGTAGTGGCCAATGGCATCATCGAATAAGACCCGCTGCACATATAAATGGCCCAGATTGCAATGCGCTTCAGCCCAGTCCGGTCTGACGTCTATGCATCTTTTCAAGAAAGCGATGGCGCTTTCAAATCGGCCTTTCTTTTGCAGAACCGCGGCCAGGTTGTAGGAGGCTTCAATCAGCAGCGGATTTAACGCCGCTGCCTGCTGATAGCAGCAAATGGCGTCATCGAAACGGCGCTGTTCTTTAAACGTATTGCCCAAATTGTAATATGCTTCGGCACTGTCGGGCTTTAACGCGATGACATCCCGGTAAGCGCTGGCGGCCTGCTGGAAATCGGCCAATTGATGGTAGGTAATGCCGATATTAATTAGGGTTCCAATTAGATCCGGTTTGAGTTGAAGCGCTTTATGGTAGCAGTCAAGCGCCTCCCGATATCGGCCACAATCGCGCAGGGCGTTGCCGAGGTTGTTATGGTAGATGGGCTGATGGGGGAAAATTTGAATGGCTTGGGTGATCAAATCGATGGCGGCATTGTTTTCCTGTTTCTGATTCGAAAGCACACCCAATAAATGCAAGGCATCCGCATTCATCGGAGAAACATCCAGGATTTGCCTGTAATGCTGTTCGGCTTGCTTTAAATCACCCTGTCGGTGCAAATTAAGGCCTTTTTGCAAGATCGAAGCAAGCTGTGTCGCCGAAGTCGCTCTTTGATGATCGGTTTGTGATTCCACATTTACATCTGTTCTTTGGTATGACGCAAGGCGCCGGCGAGCTCTTATATTTTACAGTTACTGGGGCAGATTTTGAAAAGCGATCGGCTGACGCTCCGGTGCTAGCGGACGATTATGCTCGGCACTATTCCCGGTGGTTTCCTTCTTTTGCATACACGCATTAAACAGCTCTAAGATCTTTTGATTAACGGTATCACACTCGATTGCAGCCCCCAACAACCGCAGCGCGTATTCGTTCATCTGGGCCTTCATCAGTGTTTCGGCGAGCTCAAAAATCGGATAAACCAGATTGGGGCCTATTGCCGTCGCTTTAAGCGCCTGTATAATTTCAAAGCCTTTTTCCTTTTCGCCCGCAGAAAAATAGGCT
>JASFNW010000260.1:0-3119 GCA_050116835.1 Desulfobacterales bacterium | reverse complement strand
GAGACGCGCGTGCTGAAAGACATCTCCCAGCAGACGTTGCAAAGGCGCCTCAAGGGCCGCAAGCTGCAAGCTACCGCGCGGCACGGAAAACACCTGTTCATGCAGACGGGTCCTAATAGCTGGCTGAGGCTTCATTTCGGCATGACTGGATTTGTCCGCTATTACAAAAGATCCTCCCGGCAGCCAAAACACGTCTGCCTGCGGCTTGATTTTTCAAACGGCTATCACCTGGCGTATGACAGTCAGCGCCTGCTCGGTCAGATCGGATGGACATCGGATCCGGATGCATTCGTTCAGGACCATAAATTGGGTCCCGATGCATTGAAGGACCTTGGTTGGCAGGCTTTTAAGCAACTGCTCTCCGGCAAGCGGGGGTCGATAAAATCGGCGCTGATGAATCAAAATACAATCGCCGGAGTCGGCAATATCTATTCCGACGAGATCCTCTTTCAAGCCAGAATTGATCCGCGGACCCAGGTAAGGAATTTGGAAAACGGGCGTCTGAAAGCCCTTTACGAAACGATGCATCAGGTGCTGCGGGACGCCATCGAATACCGGGCGGATCCGCAAAAATTCCCAGGGCACTTTCTGACACCTTGTCGCGATGAGGGCAAGCGGTGCCCGCGATGCAGCGGCAGCCTGAAAAAAATAACCATCTCAGGTCGATCGAGCTACATCTGCCCTGACTGTCAAAAATCTGATGTCTAAAAGTGATTTAATGAAATCATAGGGTTGATTACATCACCGCTTACGGTGAGAAATAATTAAATATGCTGGGTATTAACTGATTTTGTTTTTCGGCGGCAGTGCAGAAGAATTCCGATCCAGCGATTGAATCGCTTTGCCACCAAGGCTACTGGGTATAAATCCGAGAAATACATGGTAAGCCCTATTTCCCGCTGAGGGCTGCGGATGTATACGAAGATGGTAACGGACAGCCTGTGGCAAGCAGCCATCAGTGCGGTGTCCGTTGGGATAAAACAGTTTCAAGTCACCTTTAAATTCAGACACCCCGATATCGCTAACGCTGAAAGAAGCGTGTTTAAAGGAGAATAAATTATGGTAAGGACCCGGTTGGCCTTTGGCAAATGCTCAGTGGTCTGTACAACCGTTATCATGGCTGTTTTGGCCCCGGCGCTTTCGATTGCACTCGACGATGCCGGCTCTTTGCGGTGCGATCGGGAATCCATCATGACGGGCGACACGGAGTTTCAGGTAGAAGCCGCCTGTGGCAATCCCGAGTCAGTGCTTATAAAAGGAAACGCCAAAAAGGTGTGGATTTACAATTTCGGGCCGACGAGGTTCATTTATTACCTCACCTTCGTCAATGGACGGTTGTCTCGCATTCAAACAGGCGAATACGGCGGCTATCACGATGATCGTATTTTTGATTGACGGCCGAACCGTCGACCATATCAGATGCGGGTTTTGCAGCTCACCCCTGCGAATGTCATCTTCCCAAGTGAGGAGACAGAACCTTAAAAAAACAAAAGGGGCGCAGATGTCAAATCATACGCAATGGATTTGGGCGCTGGTCCTGTTTTTGTGGCCCTCAATCTGCGCGGCAGCAGAAGTGCCCCGTGGATTGGCCGGATTTGCGCTGGGCGACAAAATAAGCGCTCACATGGATAAGATTACATCCGATACAGTTTTGCCGGTGCGCTATCTGGAAAGCCTCAAAGAAGTTGAAACCAAAAATATCCGGGGGTATAAGACCGGCCTTGTTTCCTATACAACTTGTACCCGCCCCTCACGCATCGTGAGGATAAAATTTAAATATGCGGACGCATCGAAAGCATTTTATAACGCACTGTTAAAGCGTTTTAAAGATCGTTTCGGCGAACCCGATGAGTATCGCGGCGATCCTCAACACTTGGCAAGCGTTGAAGCTTGGCGGCGTTGCCCCGCATGGCTATACACTGTATTTGAACGTGTTTTTCACGCTGCTTTTTTTAGCTCAACTGGCAGTCCGTTTTCAGCGTTCAGATTAGTATTGCTTTATTGAACGTAGACGCTTGTGATGTTTACAAACTCCTTTTCTCGACAAACATCTGTACAAACTGTTGATACACGTCTTTCACGACGACAAACCGTTTGGCGGCGATACAGCTTTGACCGGAATTCAACAGCCGGCTGGCCACGCGGCTTTCCACGGTTTTCTCCAGATCAGCATCTTCCAGTAAGATGACAGGGTCGCTGCCGCCCAGATCCAGTACCGTTTTTATGAG
This sequence comes from Desulfobacterales bacterium, assembly GCA_050116835.1. Taxonomy (GTDB): domain Bacteria; phylum Desulfobacterota; class Desulfobacteria; order Desulfobacterales; family JAHEIW01; genus JAHEIW01. Next base: position 891 of record JASFNW010000260.1, on the reverse strand, counting down.
CAATTTTCCGGCCTGGGCGGCCACGGCCTGCCCGGCGGCTTTGCTGCCTGTCAGCGTCACGGCGCGGATAACCGGGTGTTTGATGATGCGCCCGGTTTGCCGGCCAGCCATTAAAAAGTTCTGAAACAGGTTTTCCGGAAATCCGGCCTTTTGAAAAATATCTGCGATGGCTAACGCGTCGCCCGCCAGTCCTCAAATGCCTGCTGCGCTCTTTCCAGCCGCTGCCCGGCGTCATGATTAGTGATCTCTTCGAATTTTCCAACAACATCGCCGGTTGCCGGATTAATCGCTGTCAACATTGCCCATTCTCCCTTCATTCACTGGGCGTGTATTGCGGCAGGGCCTCGATAAAACGCTCGCCAACAGACAGCCGAACGATCTCCTCGCTGACACTTTCCACCCACATGCTGGGTATCAGCCGGCGCGATTTTGAAACCAATCCCTGAGAAATTACCAGATGAGTCACGCGCTGCTCCTCGTCATCGGCGAAAACTTTCTCGATATCTCCTACGTGCTCACCATCAGCGCTGAGAACTTTAGCGCCTTCTTCCAAGGCAACGGTCCCTTTGGGGATGTTCGTATCGGTTCTGCGCACATAGGACGGTTTGGACATTCCGGGATAGGTGAAATTTCTGGTTCGCCACCAGGCGCCCCCCGGCAGTGGATAATACCAGGCAAGCGGATCCCTTCCACCCGAACCATGATCTGCAGCCGTCCCCCCGTTTCTAAGAGGCACGTAATGCGTTTCCTCAAAATCCGGGAAATCATCGGGGTCTTGACGGCCCTCTTTCAATAAAACCCGTTCATCGGTTGCTGACTCGATGTCGTCGATCGCAATAACTTTGTCTTTGGTAAATAAAAACCCTTTTTTGACGACAAAATGGGTCAATT
>JASFNW010000259.1:0-3229 GCA_050116835.1 Desulfobacterales bacterium | reverse complement strand
AAAGGCGATCCACAGAGGAATAGCCGTAAACGCATCTCCGAAATTATGCAACGTGTCCGCCAAAAGCGCCATACTGTCCGATAAGTAAACCACCACCAGCTGCATTGTCGCCGTGACCATCAGTGCAATAAACGACCACTTGACCGCCCGTTTCCCGCGTTCGGTGGTCACGATCTTCGGATCAACCACACCGTGTGGATGCCCATGCTCTTGATCATCGTGGGATAGATGGGAATGAGATCTTCGAATTTGATTGGAATTTTGCATCGTCAATTTTGAACATAAAAACTCGCCTAGTGGACATACACGGTCTTGATATTGACAAACTCCCTGAGCCCGTAGTGAGACAATTCCCGCCCGAAACCACTTTCCTTAACACCGCCAAAAGGAAGCCGTGGGTCTGATTTGACGAATGCATTGACAAAGCAATTGCCGGCCTCAAGCTCATTTGCAGCAATGTGTTCACCGCGATGGCGATCCCGGGTAAATATGGCCGCTCCTAGTCCGAAGGCGGAATCGTTAGCCACCTCTACAGCTTGCCTTTCATGCTTGACAGGGATAACGGCCGCAACCGGACCGAATGTCTCCTCATCAAAAGCGGGCATTCCTTTGGTAACCTCGCTGAGAACAGTTGCGGGGTAAAATGCGCCCTCGCTTTGCGGAATTTCACCGCCCAGCAGGCAATTGGCACCTTTTTCGATGCTTTGGATGACCTGCCGGTGAAGGTCGTCGCGCAGATCAGCGCGTGCCTGGGGTCCGATATCAACTGTCTCATCCAGTGGATCGCCCATTTTTTGGGACCGCATCTTCTCGACAAACAGCTCCACAAACTGCTTATGAACGCTTTCAACCACCACAAACCGTTTGGCGGCGATACAGCTTTGGCCCGAGTTCAATAGCCGGCTGGCCACACACGTTTCGATGGTTTCTGCCAGATCAGCGTCTTCCAGTATAATGTAAGGATCGCTGCCGCCCAGCTCCAATACCGTTTTTTTAAGCAATTTTCCGGCCTGGGCGGCCACGGCTCGCCCGGCGGCTTTGCTCCCGGTCAGCGTCACGGCGCGGATAACCGGATGTTCGATGATGCGATCCGTTCGCCTGCCGGCCATTAAAAAATTCTGAAACAGGTTTTCGGGAAACCCGGCCTTTTTAATGATATCCGCAATGGCCATTGAACAGCCCGGTACGTTGGATGCATGCTTTAACACTACTCCGTTGCCGGCCATCAGACCCGGTGCTGCGTGCCGGAACACCTGCCAGAATGGATAATTCCAGGGCATGACGGCCAGGATCACCCCCAGGGGATTATAGGTCACATAACTTTTATGAGCGTCGGTTTGCACAATTTCCGGTTTCAGCATTTCTTCAGCATGCTCGGCATAGAATTCACAGACCCAGGCACATTTTTCAATCTCCGCCCTCCCGGATTTTATCGGCTTGCCCATTTCCAGTGCCATTGTGCGGGCATAGGCATTCTTGTTTTCGGTCAGGATGCGGGAAGTCGCTTTCATCAAAGCTGCTCGCTCTGAAAAAGATGTCTGCCGCCAGACCTCAAACGCCTGCTGGGCCTTTTCAAGTCGGCCACTGACTTGATCCGGAGTTATCTCCTCATATTCGTTAAGCAAATCCCCGGTTGCCGGATTGATCGCAGTTAACATCGTTATATCCTCCCTGTCCATTGTGGAATCGGATCGAAAATTATAATTCTGTGCAGGAATCGATTCTGCGCATCAAAACACAAGGCTTTGGATTCTTTAGCTTTCTTGTGGATATGGGGGCAAAGATTCCAAAAAACGCTCGCCAACTGATAACCGCACCACATCCTCGCTGACACTTTCCACCCACATGCTGGGTATCAACCTGCGCGATTTTGATACCAATCCCTCGGCGATCAACAAATGCGTTACCCGTTGCTCCTCTTCATCGGCAAAGACCCGTTCTATGTCCCCTACGTGTTCACCATCAGCGCTGAGAACCTTAGCGCCTTCTTCCAGCGCGACGGTACCGTCTGGGATATTCATTTCGGTTCTGCGCACATAGTGCGATTTCGGAAACCCGGGGTAACCAAAATTTCGTGCGCGCCACCAGGCGCTTCCCGGCAATGGATAGTACCAGGCGAGTGGATTCTGTCCGGCGGAGCCATGTTTGGCAGCCATCCTTTCATCCTCAACAGGCACATAATGCGTTTCTTCAAAATCCGGGAAATCATCGGAATCCTGCCGTCCCTCTTTTAACACGACCCGGTCTTCAGTGGCGGATTCCACGTCATCGAAAGAAACGACCTTGTCCTTGGTAAACAAAAATCCTTCTTTCACAACAAGATGTGTCAGCTCATTTGATTTGGGGTCGATGACCACGCGCTCAATTCGTCCGACCTTCTGACCGGCTGATGTGAGCACAATAGCGTTTTCCTTAAATTGCATGATATTATTCTCCTTTCCAACCGCAAACCGTGTTGCAGACCTCGCCATAACCGCCCCTGTAAACGAAATATGGCGTGCGCGCCCATGCTCTGTTCATAGGTTAGTTCAAAATCTGCGGCTTTACATACCGCTGTTAAATTTTTCCCGATCGACCGTCATCACAGGGTTGATCGTCGTCTTCAAACCTGGTGTGCTCAGCCCATTCCGGTGCTTTCTGACAGGCATCAATTTCCGGATCCGTCGCTTCGGTCGTCACAATCGCGGCCCCGGATCTTTCCATCTTTTCTAGCGCTTTGCGGCCGTCTTCCTCATTTACCGGCCGGGTGGCATCTTTTATCACCTGGACGTCGAAACCCGCTTTACAGGCATCAATGACGGACGCCAGCACGCAAACATCCAGCGCCAATCCGCCGACATAAATTCGTTGCACACCGTCGTGCGTCAACCGTTCGGCCAGGCCGGTCTGATCAAAAACCGAGTATTGATCATGATCGAAGCGAACCCCTTTGGTAATCTTGACGACATCATCCGACAAAAGCAGCTCAGGATGGAATTCAGCTCCTTCACTGTCCTGGATGCAGTGGGACGGCCAGAGGCCGCCCTGCGCCTTGAAACTTATATGGCCCTCGGGATGCGAGTCACGCGAAGCATAGATCGGCACATTGCTCCTGCGCGCCTGCTGAATCCAGTAGTTTAAGACCGGTATGATACGATCTCCTTGTTCAATAGCCAGCGCACCACCCGGGAAAAAATCTTTTTGCGCATCAACAATGAGTAATGCGTCACCTTTTTGAAACATGGTCATA
>JASFNW010000258.1:0-3251 GCA_050116835.1 Desulfobacterales bacterium | reverse complement strand
CCATTGCAATGACGACACCGCCGAAACCGTTTGGCATAAACGGTTTGAAACTTGCCGCGGCCTCATTGGGGATGTGATAAATTTGTTTAAGCCCATAGAGGATAAAAACACCCAAAATGACGATCTTGGCCATTGTGAAAATATTTTCAACATTGCCGGTAAAGCCTGTGCCTCGAATATTAACCAAAATGAAGGTCACCCCGACCAAAGCGGTCATCAAAAGCGCAGGTGCTTTGTGGCCTGCCAGGTTGAATACAAAATCAGCGAACGGTGAAAAATAGGTTTGAACAAACTCCCAGAAATAGCTGCCAAAGCCAAGCGCATATAGGGCACAGGCAATGATATAACAAAACCAGAGCATCCAGCCGGCAGCAAAACCCGCCGGGCCAGGAAAAGCCTTGCTGATATAGGAATAACCGCCGCCGGATTTGGGATAGACCGAAGCCAGCTCGGCATAGCCAAGAGCCGTCAGCAGGGTTACCAGACCATTAAGCGTAAATGCCAGCAATGCCGCCGGCCCGGCCTCACCCGTGGCGATGCCGGTCAGCACGAAAATACCGGCGCCGATCATAGCGCCGATACCGATCATAGTCGCGTCGAAAAGTCCTAGATCTCGCGAAAATGAGACTTCTTCATGCGGCGTTTTATCAGTTTTTTTTCGGTTTGCCATAAACGCTATCTTTAGTTGCGAAGATAAAATTGTCCCGATCGTTAAATATGAACGTATCGCGGCTGTCCATGGTGATGCAGTATTACCAAAACCCGGCTCCCGGTCAGTTTAATAACGGCTGAATTCTGGCGTCATCAGCTGGATTTGAATCATTTCACCGGCAACCCATTCTTCCCAGCCTTCCGGGATGATGATCAAAGCATCTTTGCGCGCCATTGAAACAAGCCGGCTTTTGAGCTTAGCCGGTGTGACAATGAGTTGATGTTTGTCGGCTTGGAGGCGGGCGTGAATAAATTGGGTCCAGTCCTTATGACCGCGAACGGTTTCCGCCAGTTGCGCCCGGACGACCGGTAAAGAAAAGGCATTTTCCCCTTTCATTTTCATGATTGCCGGCAGCGCCAGCTGCAAAAAGGCCATTTCATTTGACGGGGGACCGCCGGGTAAAATAAAAAACGGTTTCTTTTCTAACAGTCCGAATCCTACCGGTTTGCCGGGCCCCATCCGCACACGACGATAAATGCCCTGCCAGCCCAGTTGCTGCACTACATCTAATATGAAGTCGCGTTCACTGCCCCAGGCGCCGCCGCTGGTGATAAAAACATCTGCTGCCGGCAGCTGAGAATTGATGGCGTTTTGTATCTCTGACCTGCTGTCACCCACAAGCATCGCCGAATAGGGAAAGCCAAAGAAAGACAGCCAGGACCCCATCTCGACCATATTGCTGGCATACAGTTTTCCGTCGCTCAGTGGTTTTCCGGGGGCAACGACTTCATTGCCGCTGGCAATAATGGCCACTTTCGGCAACCGGTACACCGAGGTGCAATCCAGTCCGGCGGAGGCCAATAGCCCGATCAGTGGCGGAGAGAGAACTTCCCCCTTTGCGGCCACCCGCTGCCCCTGCTGAATGTCAGTTCCGCACCTGAGCAGATTGCGACCGGCTTCGGCAACGCCCCGTGCGGTTATCGTATCAGCGGATAAATCGCAGAATTCTTCTGAAAGGACCGCATCGGCGCCTTCCGGAATTGGTGCACCGGTGGTCACACGCACTGCCTGACCGCTTTTAATTTGTACATTCGCGCAGTCTCCGGCCGCTAGCTTGGCGACAACCTTTAATGTCACGGGCCTTTGCTCACTGGCAGCGGTCAAATCCGATGACAGCACGGCATACCCGTCTTTGCGGGATGAGGTGCTCGACGGACTGTCCACCCTGGCGACGATATCTTCAGCCAGAATTTTTCCGGTCAGTTGGGACAGGGGAAGAACTTCGGCTTCGCCGACGGAGATATTTGTCAATGTCAGCTCGAGCGCTTCGTCAAAACCAATGAATGTTTTCATAAGCCGTGTGGAATGGTTTGTGAAATGCGTTGATGAAAATAAAAGGGCCTACGGTTTAAAAAGAGGTGGTATGGATGTTAGCGTTTAGTCTTCAGAAGGCTCAATACTGATTTGATCTCCGCATCTAATTTTTCCCTCCTTCAGCACCCGAGCAAAAACACCCTCCCGCGGCATAATGCAATCGCCCGCTTGGTAGTAAATGGCACAGCGGTTGTGACATTCTTTTCCGATCTGAGTGATTTCAACCAGGGCATCGGGTCCCAATCGAACCCGGGTGCCCACCGGAATATTTTTCCAGTCTATGCCGGTGGTGGCGATATTTTCGGCAAAATCACCAAAGGTAACGTCAAGTCCAGACTGGCGGGCTTTATCGATTTCTTCAGATGCCAAAAAACTGACCTGCCGATGCCATTTACCGGCATGTGCATCGCCGTCCAGACCGTGTTCCTTTTTCAGATAGGCCTCTTCGACTGTAGCTTTGCGTGTTCCCTTTTTCTTGCTGGTCGCTATCGATACGATCTTCATTTATTCCCCTAAATCAATTCTTTGCATCCCCATACCCAGGATGATATATATTTATGTTAGCTTAAACAGTAAATATAAGTTTTATATTACGTATCATCAATTATTTTTAAAACACGTTTAATTGCCGATTAGGAAAATTCCGTAAGTCGCCAGAATATTTGGTAAAAATTTGATGATCTTTCCGTACCGGTTTTGCGAATGGGTATTGATGGCCACCTCTTTTAAGATTTTCAAGTCGACTTCGCTGATAAATTTCCGAAAATCTTTAATGGTAATCACCCGGATGTTGGGTGTGTCGTACCACTGATACGGCAATTGCTTTGTGACCGGCGCATATCCGGTGTACAGCAACTGCATACGGCAGGCCCAGTGGCTGAAATTGGGAAAACTGACAATGCCTCTTTTGCCAATGCGCATGATTGCCCGTATAAGTTTATCCGGGGCATAAACTTGCTGCAGGGTTTGGCTCAGGATCACATAATCAAAAGACAAATCGGGATAATCCAAAACTTCCGAATTGATGTCTCCCTGCAAAACCGTTAACCCCTTCTCAATACAGGCGGCCACTTTATCTTCTTGCAATTCGATGCCGGAGCCGTGCACCTGCTTGTTGTTGATTAAAAACCGCAGCAGCTCGCCGCTGCCACAACCCAGATCAAGCACGCGGGATCCCGGATCAATCCAGGAGGCGATAATCTGAAGATCATAGCGCATAGCGTTA
>JASFNW010000257.1:0-3306 GCA_050116835.1 Desulfobacterales bacterium | reverse complement strand
ACCGAAAAATGGACGCAGAATCATTATGGCGGCCGCCGCCAGCAGAGCTGCATTGGCCAGAACCGCCGCAGCACCGAACAACCAGCGAAATTTGTCGATGTTTAAGATGGATTCGTAGATGAGCTCCTTGCCGACAAAACCCAGTAGCGGCGGCAACCCGGCCATGGAAACCGCAGACAGTACGGCCGCAATGGTTATTAGCGGCATCTGACGCGATAAGCCTTTTAGCCGGCTTAAATCCCGGCTGCCGGCTTCATGATCGACAACACCGGCGGATAAGAACAGTGAACCCTTGTAGAGCGCATGCACCACCAGGAAAACCAAAGCGGCCTGGATCGACAGCGGCGTGCCCAGTCCGGTCAAAAAAACCAGGGTCCCCAGACCATTTACGGTCGAGTAGGCCAGCAAAAGCTTAAAGTCGGTTTGAACCAGCGCCATAAAGGCGCCCGTAACGGCGGTCGTGGCGCCAAACAGTGTGAGTGTCAGCTGCCAGGTTTCCGTACCTCCCAGAACCGGGCTCAGGCGCAGCAACAAATAAACACCGGCTTTGACCATGGTCACCGAATGCAGAAATGCACTGACCGGCGCCGGCCCCTCCATGGCCGACGGCAGCCAGAAATGAAACGGGACCTGGGCCGATTTCGTAAAGGCGCCCAGCAATATCAGGACCAGGATCGGAATGTAGAGGACATTGCCCCGGATCATATCCGCACGGGTCAACAGATCGTTGATTTCCATGCTTCCGGTCGTCCAGCCGATTAAAAGGAAACCCGCCAGCAGGGCCAAACCTCCGGCTCCGGTAACCAAGAGTGCCTGCAGGGCAGCCGTGCGGGCGGATTCCCGCTGGTGGTCAAAACCGATCAGAAAATAAGAGCTGATGCTGGTCAGCTCCCAGAAGACAAAAAGGCTGATCAAATTGTCGGCCAGTACCACCCCGAGCATCGAGGCCATAAAAATCAGCAGGAACATATAAAAGCGGCCAAGATCGGTATGACCGGATAGATAACCCCCGGAGTAAATCACAATCAAGGTGCCCACACCACATATCAGCAGGGAAAAAACCAGGCTGAGACCGTCCAGATAAAACGACAGGCTCACGCCCAGGCTGGGAACCCAATTATGTGACTCGATGATTATCTGCCCGGCATTTATGTGCGGAATTTTTTGGGCAAAGAAGACCGTCAGCGCCAGCGGCAAAATGCTCAGCACCCAGCCCGCTCGCTTCGGCAGCAACCGTTGCAGCCACGGCGCTACCAGTGCCAAAATGAAGACCGAAACCACTGCTGCCAATATCATCTGTTCCACTCCTGCCCGAAAAACCTGTCAGTGCTCGAAACCAAATAACCCTTTATAGTGTCAGGGAAAACGAAGAAAAGCATTTAGGTGAAGGTCGAAAGCAATCAATTTAATTTTGATTAACCTGTGCCATGCTAAATATTCCATATTCTTAAAGCAAATAAAATAAAAATAATCAACTCTCTCCCGAAGTCAAAATTAGAGACCCTTTTGATCGGCTTCATATATCGCCTTGACTTGGACCCCGGTTGTCTATATCTCCCGGAAAGGTTCAGGGGTCACCCGCCTTCGCCAACCACTGTCGCTAAGCTATTGACGTGTCGCTTTCCGGCTTAATGTGCAACGTCATTTGTTGATTTATTAATGGCTTAATCCCGCTCAGTCGCATTCGCCAGACTGTACCCAAGTTAGCCATTTACCGGATTTATAAATTATTTCCGAAGCGGCTGGATCTACTATCTGGCTGTTGGTCCGGATTATCAGCGCCGATGAATGGGTCGCTGCATGATGGAGGGAGCAGAGACCGCACCAAAAAAACGAGGATGTCCTAAAATCAACTTACAGATCCGCACATCCAACGCGGGCATGATCTCCTTTTATGAGCATTTGGGATATTCAAATGATGATGTCATCGGGCTGGGTAAAAGGCTCTAATTTCCAGTCTCATCTAACCCATGCCGAATCAGCGCTAATGAATCATATAATTTGAATAGTTATCGGTATTAATAGACAACTATCTATTTTTCTTTTCTTTCTTGACCTCGCCACACTTATTTTTTATAACCTGTTTTCGATAGAGGTAATTTAGGCGAAATTCTTAGAGTCGAGAAGTTGACCCTTGTCTGATAATCCGTTAATTGTTAGAAGCATGCCAACCAACAAAATGAAAGGGGGACACATGTTCAAAAAAATTATTTTACTTTTCACATTAGCCGTTTTCTTGTGTGCTGGCACGGCACTGGCGGCACCCAAACATGGCGGTACGTTCATCTGGGGTCGCGGTGGCGACAGCGTCGGGCTGGATCCGGCCTATGAAACCGACGGCAACTCGTTTCAGGTATGTGACAACATATACGAGGCGTTGGTTTTCTATAAGGATGAATCCACCGAACTGGAACCCGGATTGGCCAAATCCTGGGAGATCTCTCCGGATGCCAAAACCTATACCTTTCACCTGCGCAAGGGTGTCAAATTCCACGATGGTACGCCTTTCAATGCCGATGCGGTGGTTTTCTCCATCGGTCGTATGATGAAAGAGCGCAACGTCAAATTTCACGGCAAAGGCTGGGATATTCCGGCTCAGGATCGTACACCCGAATACTGGGTCTCCATGGAGATGGATGATACCATTGGCTCCATCGAGGCCACCGACGAGTATACGGTCGTCTTTAAGCTCAAACGCGTCGAGGCCCCGTTTCTGGCCAATTTGGGCATGGATTTTGCCGACATCATCAGCCCGACGGCTTTTACGAAAAACCCCAAGGAGTTTCTGCGTAATCCGGTGGGCACCGGTCCGTTTAAGTTCGTCAAATGGGTGAAGGACGATCAGATTGTCCTGGAAAAAAATAAGGACTACTGGGACAAATCCGCCGGGCCTTATTTGGACAAGGTGGTGTTCCGCTCCATTCCCGAAAATTCGGTGCGTTTTCTGGAATTAAAAGCCGGCAGCATCCACGCGTGCCAGTTTCCAAACCCGGCTGATGTTGCCCTCGCAGAGAGTGATCCAAATATCAAACTGGTCTCTCAACCGGGCATGAACATCGGCTACCTGTCTTTCAACCACACCAAAGAACCGTGGAAGAGCAACCTGCATCTGCGCAAGGCCATCGCCCATGCGATAAACCGCAAAGCCATTGTGGACAACCTGTACCAGGGTATGGGGCAGGTCGCTAAAAACCCCATTCCACCCACCATGTGGGGCTACAACGATCAAATTCCCGGATTTAAATACGATGTCGAACTCGCCAAAGCCGAGCTGGCCAAAGCCGGTTTCCCGGAAGGCAAGGGATT
>JASFNW010000256.1:0-3355 GCA_050116835.1 Desulfobacterales bacterium | reverse complement strand
TTATGTCTGCAAAAATGAACAACAATTATTAGAGCGTTTGGACCAAGCTATCTTAGACGTTATTAAAAACCCAAAAAAGACTCAAAAAACTGCCTGTATCGGAACGTTATTATGACAAACGCTCTAGTTGTCATTTTCTTGGAGCGGCAAGGGAGCGTTGCGAAAGAACAGCAATAACCCCGAAGCCGCAGATCGGCACAAAATTGATTCTAAGTTTAACCCGTAATCTTATATTTGAATTCTGTTCTTTCGCTACACTCCCTTATCCATGAGTTTGCACGATGCAGTCGCCGATATTTCATTCCGTGATCAATTTAATATAAACAGTGGCTCAAATATCTTCAAACTTTAATTCCGTGCTCACATCGATACTGCCTTTGATCGATTGGGCAACCGGGCAAAAATCAGCGTGGAATCCATGGACTTTTTGAGCGGTTTCCCGCTGTTCCGGTTTGAGTTTAAGCTGATAGGTTACATGAATCCGGCGGATAACCAGCACCTTGCCGTCTTTTTCAATCTCACCCCTTGCCTGTGAAATCAGCCGCCCTTCACCGGCCGGAATCTCACGCGCTTCCAGCGCGCCGCCAAAAGTGCCGGTCAGTCAGCCCGCAGTTGCCGCAACAACATAATCCAGAGTGGTCGCATGCGGCTCATGGACTTGCGGGTCAACGCCGTAATGCTCGGCAATTTCAGAGTGAACACCAAAAAAGACTGGATCTTCCATCTGCGGCAAGTACGCACGACGAATAGGGCCTTTGACGCGCTCAATTTTTACTTTTGATATGTAAACAACATTTTCGCTCATGGTTTCACCTCTACTAAATTATGAACTTAAGCTGACAAAAAATGACTTGCTGATAACAATCTAATACCGAATATACTTCACGCAAAGTCACTAAGACGCAAAAACTTTAAACAAAATTTTTTGCAGGCTTGCGGCTTTGCGCGCGATGGGAAAGTGGGGTGACTATTTCCAAAAAGCCAATGTTTTGCCATATAAGAGCTAATCGCGGCCGTCTTTAAGTCGTGAAGCAATGGCACGGGCGGAAAGAATACCGCTGGCTGAAGCCTGGATCAGGCCCCGGGTAATCCCGGCGCCATCGCCGATAGCAAACAAATTTTTCACACCGGTTTCCAGCTCTGGGGACAACTCAATGCGATTGGAATAAAATTTAACTTCAACCCCGTATAACAGCGTATGGCGCGAATAGACACCCGGAGCTACCTTGTCGAGTGCCTGCAACATCTCAATAATACTTTGAAGATGCCGGTAGGGAAAAACAAAACTCAGATCACCCGGAGTGGCTTCAGGCAATGTTGGGCGCGTCAGGCAGCGATGCATGCGCTCCGGTGTGCTGCGTCGCCCCGCCAGCAGATCTCCCAGTCGCTGAACAATGGGCCCATTGCCCAGAAGGTTTGCCAGTCTGGCAATGTACAGCCCGTATCCGATCGGGTCGTCAAACGGTTCGGTGAACGCGCTGCTGACCAAAATGGCAAAGTTGGTATTATCGCTGCGTTTATAAGAATGGCTGTGTCCGTTGACCGTGACGACCTGCTTGGTTTTTTCGATAACCACTTCACCATAGGGATTCATGCAGAAGGTTCGCACCTTTTCATCAAAGGTTTTCGAGTAATAAATCAGCTTTGATTCGTAGATATTATCGGTAATTTCCTTTAAGACCGCTGCCGGCAGTTCCACCCTAACGCCGATATCGACAGGACTGGCCTGGGTTTTAAGTCCCAGCGATTCCGCTTGTCTTTTCATCCAACTGGCGCCCGAGCGCCCCGGTGCGGCAACAACAAATTGGCTGGTGAAGGTCTCGCCGGTTTCCAATTTGACACCCTGGATGTGGCCGTTTGCAGCCGTTAGGCTTTCAACCGGGCTGCTGGTTCGGGTTTCGACGCGATCCACAAGGGATTGGCGCAATCGATCCAACACCACCTGGCAATTCTCCGTGCCAATATGCCGGATACGTGAAGGGATGAGGATTAAATTGGCCAGACGGGCCCGGTCGGCCAGATCTTCAAGCTTGGGTGATGGCTCACCGAATATCTCTTCTGGCGCACCGTGATCGACCCAGATTTTATCCGATGTCTGCAGGATCTGATTGAGTGAACCGGGCTCCAGATATTCACCCAACAATCCCCCGACCTCCGATGATAGCGTCAGTTTGCCGTCACTGTATGCGCCGGCGCCGCCCCATCCGCATAGCATATCAGTGGGATTGCGGCGTTTGCGCTCTCTGAGGTCTTTCCCCAGCTCGAGCAAAAGAATCGGTTTGATTCCTGAATCAGCCAGGGTCAAAGCTGAAAAAATGCCGGCAGGGCCGGCACCGACGATGATGACTTTGTAGTCCATGGATACCTCGCAATTCGATAAAAATTAAGTAAGCTTGAATGCAAAATGGCAAGGAAAAATGGGCTGTCATATCTAAATTCGCCTTTTAAACCTCTTGGAAAAAATTATGCAAAAATTTTACATGGCCACTTAATAGGCGCTTAGTATAAATTTATTGTTTGTAATGGTCCAGTAAAAAACGGACACGACTCTAAGTTACGCCAAAAAAAATTCTTTTTTATAGTGCTCGTTTTGTTTCAATACTGCAAAACAGGAAGAATTTGGGGGTCGGTGTCGACAAAAACTATTGACATTTTAAGCATTTCTTGATTGTAAGACAATTACAAATAGTTCTTTAATGTAATAATGCAAAATAACCTTCTTTGCGAATAGAAACTAAGGAGGAAAAATGAAAACCAAGGATGAAAGACAAAACTATTTGCTTGATTTTTATCCATCTGAAGGCGCTTATTTTCATTGTCAATTGACTGCCGGTAATTTTAAAGAAAGACAAAAAAAATATGCACGTGAGCAAGCGTCTTTTTCTCAGTGCCCAAATCCTTATTCACAGTGTCCGCATCCTTATTCTCAATGCCCAGCTCCTGAAGCGAAATCTGAATAGTGTTTTAACTTCAGCAATAATAATCGCTCTAACAAAAAATTGATAATCCCATCTTCACCTGTTTTCGCGTACATAGAAGTCACCTCAAGTTGCAATAATAATTGCTTCGGTTGTGGTACCGTTTTCTCGATTGACGATGATCAAGCCTCCATTAATATTGAAGTCTGGCAAAGCATATTACCCAAACTCAAGCCATCTGTCGTTCATCTGAATCTAACTGGAGGGGAACCAACACTCAGTCCGAATTTCGTTGATTTACTTTCCTTAATAAACAAACTAGATTTTTCTTTTTCACTATTCACCAACGCAAGATGGCATGATAAAAAAAAATTTGCTGGCTCTCTTGGCGCCGCCTCAAAATTATCCGAAATCTTGATATCTTTGCATGGCCCAGA
>JASFNW010000255.1:0-3391 GCA_050116835.1 Desulfobacterales bacterium | reverse complement strand
TTAAAAATAAAATCTATTTGTTCTGAAGCAGCAGCAAAAACATCAATCGATAGCTCCCGGCGACATTTTATTGACGCGCCGGTAACAGCAACGGCATCGACCGCTCATGTTCAAAATCAAAATTATTTATAATGATTACAAAATTTTAGTTTATAACTGCCCAAAACGATAACGTGTTCACATGATTTCCGGCAATTTTTTCCGCTTTGAGTGTCAAAATTTTAAATTACCTCCACAATACTCCACCTCTATTTAAAATTTTTATTGATTTTTTAAGTTAACATAATTATTATAAAAATTAATAAAATTCTTTTTTTTTTGCTTGACACCTTTCTAAATATATACTTAAATTGAGTATATAGTGGATTAAAGTGGAATAGGATGGAGATCTATGTTCCGTGGCAGTTCATTTCATACTATCGACAATAAAGGTCGACTGATCATTCCGGCCCGATTTCGGAAGTTTATCAAGTCCAAGGACGGCGACGGGGTGATGATTTCGCGTATGGACAACTGCCTGGTGGCCTACCCGTTCAAGGAATGGCGAAATCTCGAAAATAAAATTTTATCTTTGGCGGAAACCAGTGAGAACATGCGCCGCTTCAGGCGGGTGTTCATCGGGGGGGCCTTTGAATGCACGTGCGATAAACAGGACCGCATTCTCATCCCGCAAAGCTTAAGGCAGTATGCCGGTTTCGACAAGGAAATCGTGCTGGTGGGAGTCCTCGAACATTTTGAGATCTGGGCCCGCCAGAAGTGGGAACAGGAAAACATTGCATTGGAAAAAGATTTCAAAAAGGAGGAGGTCAGAAACGAAATTGCCAAATTAGGACTCTAAATCTATGGCGTATCGACATACTCCTGTAATGCTCAAAGAAGCCATCCATTATCTGAATTGCCGGCCGGGCAAAACCTACACTGACTGCACTCTGGGTGGCTCGGGTCATGCCAAAGCCATATGTGAGCGCATTTTGCCGGATGGATTGCTCATCGGAATCGACCAGGATATCGACGCCATCACAAACGCCCAAAAAGCCCTGCAATCCTATTCATCGAATATCCACCTCTTCCATGGCAATTTCAAAAATCTGCCCCGGTACCTAGCCCAGATAAATATCGATGCCGTCGACGGCATTTTACTCGATCTCGGATTGTCGCTGCATCAACTCGAAAGCAGCGGCCGAGGATTCAGCTTCCAGAAAGATGAACCGCTGGATATGCGCATGGACAAGCGCTCGGCAACCCGGGCCAGTGATCTGATCAATGATTTGAATGAGGATGCGCTTCGAAAGATGTTTAAGGACCTGGGCGAAGAACGCTGGTCCAAACAGATTGCCCGCGGCATCGTTAAACGCCGCCGGCAGGAAAAAATCGAGACCAGCCGGCAACTGGCCCGGATTGTCAGCGAGGCGGTCCCCCGCCGTAAAGCGGAGGCGCGCCTCCATCCGGCCACGCGGGTATTTATGGCGCTGCGAATTGCGGTCAACCAAGAGCTTGAGGTGCTCAACCATTTTATGGCCGGGGTGGCCGACTGGCTGAACCCGGCGGGCCGGCTGTGCGTTTTGTCTTTTCATTCGCTTGAAGATCGGATTGTTAAACAACAGATCAAAGCAATGGAAAAAGGCTGCATCTGCCCGCCGAAAATGCCCGAATGTGTATGCGGGAAAAAGCCGGTGATGCGCTCATTGACCAAAAAAGTGGTGCGACCGACAGAAGCTGAAGTCGCCCGTAATCCCATGGCCCGCAGCACGCGGCTCAGGGCCGCGGAGAAAATTTAGTCTTTAGACTAAATTGGTTAAATCGTTAAATAGTTGATTCGTTAACTGGTTTATGAACTTCAAATTTAAAGGCAAAAATTACAAATGCGCCAATTCGATAAGGTTATTTACGTGTTTCAGATTATTTTATGGTTCGCACTGGTTATTTTAACTTCGACTGTTTAATCGGTTTGCAGTATCGGTGAACCCCATGAAACGCAGAAAAAGCAGAAAAAAAAGAACACGCAACCCGAAAGTACTGGCTGTCAGTCTTGTGATTATGGGTCTTTTTATCGCCGAGCTCCTTTTTTACACCTGGTGCCGCGTGCAGAGCATACAGATCCGGTATGAAATTTCCGAGCAGAAGAACAGGCAACAGCAGCTGGTCGCCCATCAGGATGGTTTGAAAATCGAACTGGCGCGCCTTAAATCACCGAAACGGATTGCCAAAATCGCCAAACAGCAGCTCGGATTGATAACACCGACCAGCAAACAACTGGTCATCATACCCTGACGGGAAATTCGAAGCACGAAATACGAAATTCGAAACAAAGGCGAAATTCAAATTTTCCAAACAACAACGTCTTAAAGAGCACGACAAAACGGTCTGGACAGTTTCGAAGATGACAAATAAATACATGCGGCTGCGGGTTTTACTGGTGGGATTGGCTTTCATCGCCCTGTTTGCGGTGATTGGCACCAAAGCCGTGTATCTGCAGGTGTACCGCAGTCCGTGGCTGGCTCAAAAAGCCTCGCGTCAATATGAACAATCACAGACATCTGTCGGCAAGCGCGGCGCCGTGTATGACCGCAATTTAAGAGAGATGGCGGTGACGATCGACGTCACTTCGATCGCTGCGCGGCCTGCCCGCATCGAGCAGCCGCAGCGCACCGCCAAAGCACTGGCCAGAATATTAAAAACGAACCGTCGTAAAATCTATAAGAAACTGAAAGCCAAAAGCCCCTTTGTCTGGATCAAGCGTCAGGCCAACCCGAAAGAGACCGTTGCCGTGAGGAAATTGGCATTGGCGGGAATCGAATTCGTTCCCGAGCGCAAGCGTTTTTACCCCAATAAGACACTGGCGGCCCAGGCCCTTGGATTTACCGGCCTTGACGGCAATGGATTGGAGGGAATCGAGTTTTCCTATGACCGCTACCTGAGGGGCACCAACAGCAATCAGATGGTATACAAAGACGCCCTGGGCAACGTCTTCAACGAGCAGCAGGCGGCAGCCGGCCTTAACACCGGCCATAATATCATTTTGACTATCGATCGCGCCATTCAGTATATCGCTGAAAGCGCCCTGGAGGAAACGGTTAAGAAGTATTCCGCCCGTTCCGGTATGGCGATTGTCATGGAGCCCGCGACCGGTGCGATTCTGGCGATGGCGCATGTGCCGCTTTTCAACCCGAACGCTTACACGGAATTTAACACAGAGCTCTGGCGTAACCGCGCCATCACCGATCCCTTCGAGCCGGGTTCAACGATGAAGATATTCAGCGCGGCAGCGGCAATTGAGTCCGGCAACATCAAAGCCCATGATATTTTTTTCTGCGAAA
Organism: Desulfobacterales bacterium; assembly: GCA_050116835.1. Taxonomy (GTDB): domain Bacteria; phylum Desulfobacterota; class Desulfobacteria; order Desulfobacterales; family JAHEIW01; genus JAHEIW01. The sequence goes on along the minus strand of JASFNW010000255.1, from coordinate 74 downwards.
ACGGCGCCTATAGAATCGGTCGCAATGTGGTGCACGACATCAAAAAATACGGGTGGCTGTCGTTGCAACAGATC
>JASFNW010000254.1:0-3414 GCA_050116835.1 Desulfobacterales bacterium | reverse complement strand
CCAAGCAGGTTATCACCGAGCTTGCCTGCCGGGCAGCGGATTTTAATCTTACCTATAATGTTCATCTGCCCACCGATATATCCATCAGCAGCCGGGATAAGCGGCAACAGAGAGGAGCCGTCGATACGATTCTGAAGGTGACCGAACGGGTCGCGCCTCTGTCGCCCACGACCCTGACCTTGCACGTGCCTTATGATGAAAATTCATTTGAACCGGACACCGTTAAAAGCTGGCAGGAACGTGTGGTCCAAAACATGGAAGCCATCCTGGCCAGCGGCATCCCCGGTCGTCATTTTTCCGTTGAAAACCTGGATTATCCGTTCGAGATCCTGGCGCCGATTATCGCTGAGCTTGACCTTGCGGTGTGTCTGGATTGCGGGCATCTGACCTTGCAGGGCGATGATCTGCAAGCATTTTTCAATACCTACTCGGCCAGTATCACCATCATCCATCTGTATGGTGTCGCCCAAAATCACTACCATGGCCCACTGGACCGGCTTTCCAAGAATCTAATCGCCCCCACCATGAATTTACTGACACAATTTCAGGGGGAGGTTTCGCTGGAGGTTTTTTCATTTGCACATCTGCAAGCCTCCTTAGCGTTTTTGGAAACTCACTGGGATCATCAAAAGATAGGCCGGAAGCGTTGATGATGGGCCCTATTGTTTTAAAATTTCTTCAGAAACAAGGCCTTCGAGGTGTGGAAAGTCATCTCCCGTGTGCGGTATTTCCATGGCCTCGACAAAGTCCATCTGGAAGGAATCGGCCAGCGTCAGCTCGACGTATTCGACGTGCTGCGAGCACCAATCGGCTTCGGCCCGCTTGGCCGTATTGAGCAGCGTGGCCCGGCAACCATCGCCGGCAGCGTTGCCGACGCTTTCAATCTTTTCAATGGCGCAATCGGGGAAAAGCCCCATGATCAAGGCCTTGACCACATCCACATGCGCACCGAAGGCACCGGCGATCTTAACCTTGTCCACCTTCTTGAGCCCCAGGCGTTTCATTAAAATTTTACAGCCCGCATAGAGCGCACCTTTGGCCAGTTGGATCTGGCGGATATCTTTTTGGGTTACAACGATATCTTTACCGATAGTGGATTCCGGCGCCCAGGCCAGTACAAATTCCGCCATTTCCGTGTCCGGGTTGATTCGAAATCGCGGGTGATCTTTGAGGGCCTTTTTGTTATAGGCACCGCTTTTGACGACAATTCCCGCGCGGTAAAGTTCGGCCAGCAGGTCCATAATTCCGGAGCCGCAGATTCCTTTGACCTGCATTTCCTCGGGCCGGGAATAGCTACGCCAGCTATCGCGGCCAATGACTTTATAATCGACTTCCCGGGTTATTGGATCAATGGCAATGCGCTCGATGGCGCCCGGGGCCGCCCGCATGCCAAAAGCAATCTGGGCACCTTCAAAGGCCGGCCCGGTGGCACACGAACAGCACAATAATTTGTCGCGGTTGCCCAATACCAGCTCACCGTTGGTGCCGATATCGATGATCAATTGATTTTCCGGACGTTCAAAAGGGGTCTCGGCAACCAGCACGCCGACATTGTCGGCGCCAACAAAACCGGCTTCAATCGGAAGCACGTAGACGTAAGCGGATGGATTAACCCGGATCCCGAGATCCCGGGCCTTAATATCAAGGCTATGGTGGACCACCGGCGGGAAGGGGGCCACACCCAAAAATTCCGGATTCAGCTGAAGCAGAATATGGTGCATGGCGGTGTTGCCGCACACGGCGATATCTTCGATGTCTTCCCGGGACAAACGCAGGTAAGCGCGAGCTTCATCCGCTCTGATGCCGTTTTTTTTCGATTGCTTCTTTTGACGGGGCGGGTGGGTGTTGGCGACGGCCTCATCAATGAGTGCATTGATGCCCTCGATGATATCAGCACTCAACCGATCAAGGCCGTCGGGGGTTGTCATGCAATGGGTGATGCGAGCCATTACATCTTCACCGTAGCGGCACTGTGGATTCATCATCGAGACGGTATCCACAACCGCCATGGTGACCAGGTCACAAAGATAAGCGGCCACCGTGGTGGTGCCCACATCAATTGCCAGCCCGTAGGCCCGGGTGACCTTACCCGGTCGGAAGCGCACAATTTCTTTATCATTCCAGATACTGACCGTAACACACCAGCCGCCGTTGCGCAGGGCGCCGGGCAGCTGTCTTAAGGCAAAAAGATCGGCAGTCAAATGACTGAGGCCGTATTCTTTTTCCAGCTGCCAGCAGACCCGTTCGTAATCGGCTGAAAGGTCCTCAAAGGCAGGGGGTGTCACCTCAACATGGTAAAGCTTTACCGCCGGATTAGGGTCGATATGAATATCCCGTGCGGCCTTGCTGACCACCTGTTTGCCGGCGCGGGATTCCTCGGGCACAAAGACCAGAAGATCACCTTGCACAACGGCGGCACAGGCAAGTCTGTATCCTTTTTCCCTGAGCTCGGGAGTGATAAATTTTTCCTCCTCTGTTTGCCAGGGGCTGACGTGAGCAGGACTGGAATGGATATTATATTTTGCAAACCGCCCGTCTTCGATGCGGATGATGCACTTGCCGCAGCTCCTCTGCTGCCCGCACAGTGTCTCAATGTCAACGCCCAGCAATCTGGAGGCCTCGATGACCGAAATGCCTTTCGGCACTTTGCCCCGCCGTCCGGATGGTTGAAAAATCACCATAGCTGTATCTTTGGCCATACCGTCAACTCCTTTTTCCTGTATGAGACCGCTGCATCACCATAACAAGCAAATCTCTTTAAAACAATGCATCCGATAAAAATTGTGATCTGGTATCGTGTCCCAGAAATACTTTGCAAAATTGTCCGGATCTTACTCAGAAGATACCTGCGCTCAAGCTGCCAGACGGGCATGTTTTTTTATGAAAGGCGCTATGCCGATTGTTAACCTACGCGCTATACAATGGTCCGGTATTTGGGATGATGGCCAGCGAAGTATTTGGCTCACCCATGGATTGATTTGAATCCCAAATATCGGGCCACCGGCACTTTGGGATTCATAGCGCCTTTCAAAAAATGACATGGCCGGCTCCTACTTTGAGGAAGGAACACTATCTTAACTTGGGTTGCCCCTAATTACCCGCTGATCGTATGGAAACCCTTTCAACACCCTCTTTACAAAAACAAGACGGGAGTGATAAACAAGCGTTATGGAAAATTTTTGGATCATCGGTGGCGGCAAATTCGGCCTCAGAGCGGCCCGGACGCTTCGTAAAATTGATGCCGCCCGTCGCATCACAATCGTTGAGAAGCGAAAATCCGTTTGCGGGCAGCTGGACGGATTGGGATTTGACGCTGTCTGCACAGACGGTATTCAATACCTTGAACGCCACCTGAGCGCCAATCATCTTCCCGCCTGGGTCGTGCCCGCCATCCCCTTGCATGTGGCCTTTGAA
>JASFNW010000253.1:0-3432 GCA_050116835.1 Desulfobacterales bacterium | reverse complement strand
TGCGACGACGCAAGGGTAAAGTCTATGTTCATCTGGGTAATGTGGTCAATCCGGATGTTTGCGTGCTGGTCGCCGACTTTTTTATGCGCGTCGATACCGTCACCTGGAGCATCGTGTCCGGCATCTGTGAAAAAAAATTAACCATTATTTTTCGGAATGACGGAATCCGCAAAAACGCCGGCAAGGTCGCCAAAGAGGGCTTTGGAATGCTGGGCAATGCCGGCGGCCATAAGAACATGGCCAGAGCAGAAATTGCGATCGGCAAGCTAAAAGACCATGTGGATGTAAAGGATGATAAAAAGATGCTTTCCTGGATTATTGGGCGTACTGCACGGCGCGCGGAACCCAAATAGAAGCTATCTTAAAAATGCATCTAACGCCCATGGACTTTGTTGTAAACCGATTCAAAATACTCGAATACTAGCGTGTATGCTCCGTTTTTGAATCGGTTTACGTCGCGCCCATGGACGTAAGCTACTATTTTTAAAATAGCTTCTGGTTTTTAACCTTGGCTTGACCTTCATATTTGATTAGAATTGGAAATTAAGTCTTTATTAAAGATTTTTAAGTTATAGCGGTGGATCAGACATGGCAGAATACAAATCGGGCATAACGGTAAGAATTCTGGGATCGGGAACGTGCGTGCCGTCGTTGACGCGCAGTTCGTGTTCGGTTTTGATGCAGCTTGGAGCTTCAAAAATGCTGTTTGATAGCGGTCCGGGTACCATGCGGCGTCTCCTGGAAACCGATACGACCATTTTCGACCTAACCCATATTTTTTACAGCCATTTTCACCCGGACCACACCGGCGAGTTTGTACCCCTCATTTTTGCCACCAAGTACCCGGACGGAAGTCGTCGCAAAAGGCCCCTGACGGTTGCCGGTGGCCGCGGATTGTTTGATTTTTATAATGGACTAAAAAGGGTCTATGGACACTGGATCGAGCTTGCTCCCGGCCTGATGGAAATGATTGAATTCGACAATCAACATACCGATGCGATTACATTCGAGGATTTTTCGGCGTACACCGCACCGGTGAAACATAACCCGGAAAGCATTGCCTTCCGTATCAGCAGTTCTGACGGCTATTCCGTGGTTTACACCGGGGATACGGATTACAGTAAAACGATCATTGATCTAGCAAAAGATACGGACCTGTTGATCTGTGAGTGCGCCCTTCCGGACAAACTGCGGGCGCCCGGCCACCTGACACCCTCTCTGGCAGGAGAACTGGCAACCAAAGCCGGCGTCGGCAATCTGGTTTTAACTCACTTTTATCCGGAATGTGAAAAAGCAGACATTGCCGCGGAATGCCGCAAAACCTACAGCGGCCATCTCGTTCTGGCAGATGACCTCATGGAACTGGAAGTTCGTTCGTGATTTTTATAGCATGCTGAATCCCATAGGTTGCCGGTCATTTATTTCTTGCAGATACCCGCTGGCTGCTTGCTGCTCGCCTCTGGCTTTTAGAGAATGCGAGCAGCTTGATTTATGATTAAATGTATTCCACAAAATACTGATGCGTTTATTCTAAAAAAGCCCGCGGTCAGAAGCCATTAAGCAGTGGCCGGTAGCTGAAAAGCCAATGTTTGATCTAAACAGTTTATGAAATACTACCCGATAAACCTGGATATCAAAAACCGCAATTGTCTGGTTGTCGGTGGCGGTGGGGTGGGCACCCGCAAGGTGATCACCCTGCTGGATTGCGGTGCCCGAGTGACGGTAGTCAGCCCCGATCCAGCCCCCCGGTTGAAAAAACTGGCTGAAAAGGGATCCATCCAATTAAAAGAGCGCTCATACCGCAGCGATGACCTGCATCAAATGTTTCTGGTCATCGGCGCCACCGACGATGAAAATCTAAACCGGCAGATTAGCAAAGATGCAGAGCGCATCAATATCCTGTGTAACATTGCCGACCGGCCCGAAGTGTGCAATTTTATCCTGCCGGCCATTGTCCGCCGCGGAGATCTGGCGATAACGATTTCCACTTCAGGCAAAAGCCCGGCCCTGGCAAAACGGCTGCGACTCGAGTTGGAAACGCAATTCGGGGAAGAATATGCTGATTTCTTGCGTTTAATGGGAGCCATTCGCGATACACTATTAGGTCAGGCCCATGAGCCCGAAGCACATAAGGCTTTATTCAATCAATTGATCGATAAAGATCTCATCGGGCTGATCAAGGCTAAAAACAGCAAAGACATCAATGCCCTGCTGCATGAAGTGTTGGGAGAGGGTTTCAGCATCGAAGATCTGTTGCCTGAGTTTTGCATGAAAATTAATGAGAAATTGTAAAATATATTTAACGGCAATTCGGCAAACAAATCGACGATGTAACATATAATGACTATTATTTTTAAAGGCCTGGCATATTGTTCGGCAAAGCCTTTATGGAGCATACATGGAATCAATAATCCTCGTTAGCATCCTACTGTACCTGCTGAGCTCAATTGGCTATTTCGCCTTTTTATTTGTGCAAAAAGACTACCTGCAACGCACGGGTTTTTTTCTGTTGTTGATCGGCTTCCTGTTTCATACCCTGACCATCGTTTACGGCTTTATGCGGGGCGGCCATTTGCCGGTTAGCAACATGCATGAAACGCTCTCTTTTGCCGGCTGGACAATCGCCGGTGTTTTTTTGGGCATTACCCTTAAATTTAATCTCAAAATATTGGGCATATTCGCAGCCCCGATTCTGACGGTAACAATGATCGCCGCATCGCAATTTCCCAATGAGCCGGCTGCGGCAACTAAAATTTTTAAAAGTTTTTGGCTTATCAGCCACGTAACGGTCATCTTCATCGGTGAAGCGGCTTTTGCCCTGGCCTGCGGGTTGGGTATTTTGTATTTGCTTCAGGAAAACGAAATCAAAACAAAGAAACATCGCTTCTTTTTTAAGCGACTACCGTCGCTGGAAATGATGGATACCATCGGCTATGTCTGCATTGTGGTGGGTTTTGCCATGCTCACGCTGGGCCTGATCACCGGTTTTGTCTATGCCAAGTCTGTCTGGGGCCGGTTCTGGAGCTGGGACCCCAAAGAGGTCTGGGCCGGAATTACCTGGCTGTTTTATGCCGTTTTGCTGCACGGGCGGTTGACCGTCGGGTGGCGCGGGCGACGCTCGGCCATTATGGCCATCATCGGCTTTGGGGTGCTGATTTTCACTTTTTTAGGTGTCAATCTTTTCATGGAAGGGCATCATGAGGAGTTTACAAAATTTTGATAGGTAAACTTTACGTTAGAAAGTAATCACTATTAGCCATTTTCTAACAAAATTCGAAGCACGAAATCTGAAATTCGAAACAATTTTCAAAACGCCCAAATTCAAATGTTTTAAACGGAGGTTTTGAATTTTGATCATTTGATATTCGTGTTTGCCCTTCGGCTTTACTCAGGGTGTTGAGCGTGCCGAACCATTTCGAATTTCGATATTCG
>JASFNW010000252.1:0-3495 GCA_050116835.1 Desulfobacterales bacterium | reverse complement strand
TCAAGATCGGTATGATGGCGCGGGACTGCAATACGCGTGCCGTGAACGTTTTGTCCATCTGGAATCAGCTGGATCCTGAACAAATCGAAACTGTTAACATCAATTGTTGTCCTTCCAATCTCAAAGACAGGGCGCAGTGCTCCTATTTAAAACCACCCAAAAGCGGTTTTCATAAAAAACAAGTCGGCATCGATAACCAGTATGACCTGGAAAATTTCGAGAACTACGATCAACCAGAGCGTTTTACGCGCTGGATCAACGAATTCCAGAAGTGTATAAAGTGTTATGGCTGTCGCAATATATGCCCGGTTTGTTTCTGCAAAGAATGCAGTCTGGAGCACCCGGATCTCATCAAGACCGGAGATCTGCCGCCGGAGGTTCCGATCTTTCATCTGGTCCGCGCGGTCCATATGGCCGGGCGTTGCGTTGACTGCGGGTTGTGCGAAGAGGCCTGTCCGGTGGATATTCCGCTGCGCTTGCTTTACCGGAAGGTCAATCAAATTGTTTCCGATATTTTCGACTACCGGCCCGGTTCGAGTCCGGCGCAATCGCCGCTGAGTGTCCTGGGAGAAATGCAGCCACCGGAATCCGAGCCGCTCAAAGCCGCGGGAGGATGAATTGGCAAACAGTCTATTTTTAGAAAGAATAATTTAACCAAGCATCCACGAAAACGCTAAATAGGGTCGGCATGAATTATTTTTCATTAATTTTTTTCGTGTTTTTTGACTTTCGTGCTTTCGTGGTGAAATCTTTTTTCAACTTCACAAGGAGTTATAAAAAATGGAAGTCAAATATGTCCCATCGGTATGTTCTTATTGCGGCACCGGTTGCGGCGTGTTGTTTGAAGTCATTGATGGAAAAGTGGTTGGTACCCTGCCGTTAAAAACCCATCCGGTCAATGAAGGCAAGTTATGCATCAAGGGCTGGAATTTGCATGAATATGTAAACAGCTTTATGCGCGTAAAGGCGCCGCTGATAAAGACCGGCGGGCGTTTTCGTCGCACTTCCTGGGATGAGGCCATCCAGCTTACCGCCGACCGGCTCAATGAAATTATAGCAAAACACGGTCCTGACAGTGTTGGGGTGCTGGTTTCAGCCAAAATCACCAATGAGGAAAATTATATTGCCCAGAAGTTTGCCCGGGCCGTCATCGGCACCAACAACGTGGACCACTGCGCCCGTCTCTGACATTCCTCGACGGTGGCCGGTCTGGCCGCCGCATTCGGCAGCGGTGCCATGACAAATTCAATCGCCGAAATCGAGGACGCCGGATGCATTTTTGTTATCGGCTCCAACACCACGGCTTGTCACCCTCTGGTGGCCCGCAGAATTCTGCGTGCCAAAGACAGGGGCGCAAAGCTCATCGTTGCAGACCCGCGCAATATTCACCTGGCGCGCTTTGCGGATGTCTCTGTTAACCACCGGTTAGGCAGTGACGTGGCCCTGCTTAATGGAATGATGCGCATCATCATCCAAAACAACTGGCACGATCGGCGATACATCTCTCAGCGGACCGAGGGCTTTGACGAACTCAAAGCGGCTGTTGAAAGCTATACGCCGGAAAGAGTTCAATCCATTACGGGGGTTCATCCGGTGGACCTTGAATGCATGGCAGGGCTTTATGCGACCCGTACGCCGGCCAGTCTGCTGTACGCCATGGGCATCACCCAGCACACCACCGGGGTGGACAACGTTAAATCCTGCTGCAACCTGGCGCTGCTGTGCGGTAATGTGGGCGTGCGGGGCGGGGGTGTCAACCCGTTGAGGGGGCAGAACAATGTTCAGGGGGCCTGCGATATGGGCGGTCTGCCCAACGTTTTTCCGGGATACCAGCCGGTCAATGACGACAGCATCCGGCAAAAGTTTTCAGAGGCCTGGGAAACGGAACTTCCTGAGCGAGTCGGTTATACGGTCACCGAAATGGTTCAAATGATGATCGAAGGCGATTTGAAGGCCTTATATGTGATCGGTGAAAACCCCAAACTCAGTGACGCCGATCGCAATCATTTAAACAAGGCGCTGGCCCAACTGGATTTTCTGGTGGTCCAGGGTCTTTTTTTATCCGAAACCGCCCAGGTGGCTGATGTGGTACTGGCGGCCGCCTCGGTGGCCGAAAAAGAGGGCACCTTTACCAATACGGAGCGGCGCTGCCTGCGGATCCATCAAGCCATCGAACCCATCGCCGACAGCTTGCCCGACTGGCGTATTATTGCCAGGCTTGCCGATGCCATGGGCTATCAAATGGATTACGCCGGTCCGGAAGAAATTTTTAGCGAAATGGCAAGTCTGACGCCCAAAAGCTACGGCGGCATGTCCTATGAGCGCCTTGGGATTGACGGGCTGCAATGGCCCTGCCCCGACCCGGATCACCCGGGAACACCCTATCTGCACGAAGAACAATTTGCTCGCGGCAGAGGCCAATTTCATGCCATTGAATATCGCGACCCGGCTGAGTTGCCCGATGCGCAGTATCCGTTTTATCTGACCACCGGCCGGATGTTTGCCCATTTTCATACCGGGACCATGACCCGGGTTTCCGATCATCTGGACACCGAACAAAAGACCGGCTTCGTGGAACTGAATCCCCGGGATGCCGCGGAGCTGGAAATCAAAGACGGCGAAATGGTCAGCCTTTCTTCGCGTCGCGGCACCATCGAGGCCCCGGCGAAACTCAGCAACGAGGTCGGACCCGGCGTGCTGTTTGTGCCTATTCATTTCGGCGAAAACCCGGCCAATATGCTCACCAATCCGGCCTGTGATCCGGTTGCCAAAATTCCGGAATTCAAGGTCTGCGCAGCGAACATTCAAAGATTGTCTGCCATAAAATAAAATTTTTGCCGTCATCTGCTCTGCAGGAGATCAAAAAAGAAAATGTTTGGCAGTACGACGGTTGGCGGATATCTGCAAAGGCATTGAAATTGACCCGGCCTCAGCAGATTTGTGCGGATGCCCCCTTCAAATAGTCAGGCTCTTTGCGTTAAAAGTGCGCTGCATTCCCATCCAATATATTCAAATTTTCAATAGATCTGTTCAAATATATTGAAATTATCTATTTGATCGATAAACATTTTGGATATATGTTTATTTTGAGCATATTCTCACAATTCGCCGTTCTGTTACATTAGCAGAGAACAGGAGATCACAGCTGATTGACCGAATTCAAAAAGCATTGGCAAACGCAAGTGATAAATTCATTCAGGAGTATTTCCATGGCAGATAGCGACAGCATGCGCCTGACCCGGACCGTAACGGGGGCCGGCTGAGCGTCCAAACTTCCTCCGGGGGACCTGGAGCGCACCTTATGCGGGCTGGAGATTCCAACCGATGATCGCGTGATTGTGGGCATGGACAGCCCGGACGACGCCGGCGTCTATCAGATTTCAGCTGATCTGGCCATCATTCAAACGGTGGATTTCTTTACACCGATTGTCGATGACCCCTATCAATTCGGACAGATTGCGGCCGCCAACGCCTTAAGCGACATCTACGCCATGG
>JASFNW010000251.1:0-3559 GCA_050116835.1 Desulfobacterales bacterium | reverse complement strand
CGTCAAAAAAGAAGTCAAACGCCTGTATGCAGAGAACCTGGATGGCCAAATTGAATACCAGCGCCTCAGCATGGCGTTTTTTCCCCGCCCGCATGTTGTTGTATCCGACGTCAGTTTCACCATACCCGACAAGATCCAGGGCACGGTTGATTCACTGAAAATTTATCCGAAAATTCTGCCGCTGTTTGCCGGTAACCTTGATATTCGAGTCGTGCATTCGCGATCACCGGAAATCAAGGTTCAAATTCCAAGAGCGTCACAAAAAGAATCAAGTCCTCGAATGCCGTTTACGGTGGATACCCCCGTCAACTGGCTGAAATCGGCGCTTCAATCGATACCGCAATTCAAGATTCCCCGTATTGCGATAAATATTCGTAACGGTCAAATCCAATTCGTTAAAGGCGCACAACGGGTTTTAGCGCTTCAGGGTGTCACCGGCCAGATACAACCTAAAGGTGCTGCGATTGAATTTTCCGCCGAGTGCCAGTCAAACTTCTGGGAGAACATGATTATCAAGGGTCGATACACAGAACCGGGTTTTAAGTTTAACAGCCAGATTGAATTCAACCAGCTGCGGCCGCATGCCGTGGTTGAATACCTCTTTTCGGAATCCGACCTGAAAATGACCAATGCCCGCGCAAACCTGTTAGTGAACATTAATACCGATGGGCCCGATAATCTACGGGCGAATGTGGAGGCCGGTGTACCGTACATGTACTGGCAGCGCGCAGATAAAGAGCTGAAGATAAATGACACCCGCCTGAAGGCGAATTTGCGCTTCGATGGAAACAGCCTGTCGCTGCATCTTTCTCAGCTTGATTTAACCGATCCAACGATAAACCTGGCTGGCAAGTTAAACATCGATCCCCGGCAGCCCGTTATTCAGATGGAGCTGGAAGGCCGACAGATCAAGGTGGCAACCGCTCAAAAAATCGCGCTGGCGCTGACGGAAAACTCAGAGACCGTGTCCGATATTTTTAGCATTCTTCAGGATGGTGATATTCAACGGATCACACTAAAAACCCAGGCACCGGATTGGCCACAACTGATTGACGATAAACAAATTGTGATTCAGGGAAACCTGGTGGGCGGAAAAATCTCTGTGCCGGTGGGCTCGTTGGAACTGGAAAATGTGCAGGGTGACGCCATGATTGCCAACGGCATTTTAACCGCTGAAAATGCCGAAGCGAAAATGGGCAATTCGTATGCGAAAAAAGGCAAACTATCCATCCCCCTGACAGAGGATACTGCTCCATTCCATGTTGAAGCGCTCGTCCAGGCGGATTTGTCCCAGCTTCCACCCGTTTTGACCCAGCTGGTCGGGGACAAACTATTCCAGAAGGAACTAAAGCAGCTTAGGAAGTTTGAAGGCAATGCCCTGGGCATGCTGATTATCGGTGAAGACCTGCAGGACGTTAATGTGAAAGTTATGACGTCTGATTTTTCTGTAAATGCGGTTTATCAGCGAATTCCTTATCCGGTCATCGTCAAAGGCGGCAGTTTCGTTTTGGACGGTGACCGGATCGCTTTGAAAAACAGTGATGCGCGCATTGGAAAATCAAGTTTATCCGGGCTGTCGACCGGCTTTGAGTGGGAAAAATCCGCACTTTTAAAACTATCTTTAGCATCCGGCCATATCGATTTGGCCCAAATGTTGGCATGGCTGACGAAATATCAGGCGCTTGAAAGTCACCTGCGGCAGATTGAAATTATCGACGGTGGCGTCTCTTTACAAAACGTCAAGCTTGCCGGGCCGCTTTTTGAACCCTCACGTTGGCAGGTGAAATCCACCGGTGCGATTCAAAATGTCACCCTGAGTTCACCGCTGCTGCCGGGTCGGTTGACGATTGCCCAAGGCCAATTTAGTTGCGACAAGAACCAGCTGAAGGTCGTCAAGATGAACACCCAGGTGGGGCAGTCATTATTTGCAGGCCTGGCTGCTAAAATCAAATGGGGCAAAGCACCTTCTGTGGCGGCCAGCAGCGGTGAAAGCGTGGTCAATCTGGATGAGGTCTATAACTGGTTGAAATCCCATGATAGCATGAAGCGAAACATCAAAGACCTGCCGGACTTAAAAGGAACCCTGGCATTTGCGAACTTGAAATTTGAGGGACCGATCGGCTCAAAATCGAATCAAAAAATGCATTTCAGCGGGGGCATAAAAAAATGGCATATCCGCTCGCCAAAGTTTCCGACCGACATCGAACTAAGCGGTGGTGACGTATTGTGGCGCCGCACGCGCATTGATCTGCAGCAAACCGATGCCAGATTCGGCACCTCGACGATTAGCGGTCTAGACCTGGGCGGGCAGTGGGGTAAAATCCCATTATTCGAGCTCAATGCCGATTCTGCTGGCATTCAGATCGAAGATCTCTATCCCTGGCTGGTATCCATTGAAAAGCTGAATAAAGGGCTCAAGGGTTACAAAGCCACCCAGGGCGAATTGATGCTCACCGATTTGGCGTTTAAAGGGCCGGTGGGTGCTTCAAAGGCCTTTCAATTCCGGCTCGCCGGCGACATAGAATCAATGGATCTGATATCAGATTCATTTAAAGAACCCGTATTGATTAAGTCAGCACATTTTATCGCCAAGGATACCCCCGGCACTGCCGGGGTGAACGGTCGTATCGATTTAAGCGATGTGGACATTGGATGGGAAGACAGCCAGATTGAGATTCAGGGCGGCGCGGCTTTTTCTGAAGCGGCATTGGCGCTTGATATGCAGCTGACAGCCGATCGTATAAATTGGGATCAGATTGACCAGATCACCGGCAGCGAAAAGACGGGTGCAAGCGGAGAAAGGCTGAAACTGCAGGGGGGATTAACTGTCGAGCTGGAAAATTTTACATATGGATCTTATACCTGGCGCCCGGTTCATGCTGACATCACCTTTGACAACGATGATACCCGAATTGTCGTACGCCAAGCAGACCTTTGCGGCATCCAGTTTCCCGGCTTTTTCAAGGTTTCAGGCGAAACGTTTGAGCTTTATTTTCATCCGGTCGCTGGAGCGCTGGACCTGGACAGCAGCCTTACCTGCCTGTTTGACAAACAGCATCTGATGGCGGGCAGTTACGATCTCGATGGGGAGCTTCTGGCCAAGGCCAGACCCAGCGCCTTTCCCAAATCCCTGACCGGAAACCTGACATTCACCTCCACTGACGGTCGGATTTACCGTTTCGGCCTGCTCGCCAAAATATTTGCATTGCTCAATGTCACCGAAATCTACCGGGGCGAAGTTCCGGACCTGAAAGGCAAGGGCTTTGCGTATAATTCGATGACGGCCAATGGCATATTTGAAGACGGCAAGCTGATTATCTCCGATACCTCAATTGACAGCCCATCGATGGGTATTGCCATTGAAGGCGATATCGATCTGATCGAAAATAAGCTTGATCTGGTCGTGCTGGTCGCCCCGTTTAAAACCGTTGATCGGATCGTTAAAATCATCCCTCTGGTCGGTAACATTTTGGGCGGTACGCTAATCTCGATTCCATTCAGGGCGAAGGGCGATTTGGCTGATCCGGATGTCATCCCTCTATCACCGACTGCAGTGGGA
>JASFNW010000250.1:0-3576 GCA_050116835.1 Desulfobacterales bacterium | reverse complement strand
TACGTTGATTTTAACTGAGCATCCCAACATGTATATCATCCACAAATACAGTGCCTACCGCATTTCGAGTATCGATAAAATGTTGGCGGCACTGCCGGATACGACGATTGAACAAATCGTTGCCCTGCAGAGCTTTGATCTTAAATCGGGAAAAATCGCTGCAAGGTCCAGATTGAACGGCTCATTAGAAACGATAAGGGTCGCCGAGATTAGGATAAGCCCATATTCGGGTGTGAAGATATCGGAATGCCGTCACAAACCCGACATGGATAACTTTGACGAGAAAAAAGCTATCCCCAAGAAAGAAAAACAGCTTTAATACCGACTTTGCTGGCGCATCAGGCCACGGATGGTCGTCCGCTACCCTCCCCAAGGTCAAGTCAATGATATCGTAAGGGCCGCCCTGACGTAATCCATCAACTTGGCGCGGATACGGTCAATTGCAAGGTTGCCGATTTCAGTGGTGCCTTGATTCTGTTCCATTAATCGTGTTTGCGTCAAGCCGGCTTTTTTACAAGCCTTGCCACCGATTCGATGTGATAGGTGTGCGGAAACAAGTCGACCGGCTGCACCTCCTTCACCTGATAGGCTTCCTTGAGCAAACCGAGATCCCGTGCCAGTGTCGTCGGATTACAGGATACGTAAACAATCCGCTTGGGCAACAGCGCCAGCACCTGCTTGACCACATCTTTATGCATTCCGGCCCTGGGCGGGTCAATGATCAACACCCCTGGTCGCTGGGTAATGGATGGCAGTGTGTCGCGGATGTCGCCCGCAACAAACCGACAATTCTCAACGCCATTGATCCGGCAGTTGCGTTGCGCATCCGCAATTGCACTGGGGGCCATCTCCAGACCGATAACCGTCCGGGCGACATCTGAAAGCAGAATCGGTATAGTGCCGGTGCCGCTGTAAAGATCAACAACAGTCTCTGTGCCGGTCAATTGCGCATAGCGTTTGACGGTCGCGTATAATTTTGCAGCCCCGGATGTGTTGGTCTGAAAAAATGAATTGGCCGATATTTGAAATGAAAAGGCACCGATGGTATCGGTCAACGTCGACGCGCCGGCAAGCGTCCGCTCAAATTCACCGGCGGTGATGCCGGCTTTGCGCGTGGTCACATTTAAAACCACGGCACTGACCTGGGGATATTTCTGGCTTATTCGATCCGCAAGGGGTTCCAACGCCGAAGGATTATCCGCAGCAGTGACGATGTTGACCATCCAGCGATCCTGTGCGACCGAGTGCCGCAGCATTAAAAACCGCCAGAAACCCTGATGGCTGCGCAGGCCATAAGCCGGCAGTCCGGATAAAAGCGCATATTGACGCACTTCATCGAGCAGGTGATTGCCCAGGTCCGGCTGCAGCAAACATCTTCGGGTGTCAAATACTTTATAAAAGGTTCCCGGCACATGCAGACCGACACCGAAATTTTTCTGAATCGCAGGCTGTTGCATCTCGGCCGGCGTCAGCCATCTTCTATCGGTACAGGTAAATTCCATTTTGTTCCGGTATTCGTAGGTCAAGGGTGAAGGAATAGTGGGATGCACCGGCACGTTTTTAATTTGACCAATGTGCTCGAGGGACTCATGAACATGCTGGCGCTTGTATTCCAGCTGGACGGCGTAGTCTAAGAATTGCCACTTGCATCCCCCGCAAAAACCGCTGTATACACAGGGGGGGTCAATCCGATTGGAGGAGGCTTTTAGCAGTTCCAGCACCCGCGCTTCAGCATGGTTTTTTCTTATGCGAGTGATACGGATCAATACCTGATCACCGGGAACAGCCTGGTCAACAAATACGGCCAGGCCGTTGATGCGCACCAGTCCTTTTCCGCCATAGGCGATGTCGCTGATTTGAACTTCAAGTGATTGACCTTTTTTGATTTTCACAGGGTAATAAGTCCTGATTCAGATGCAAACACAGCCCGCTTTATTATTAATGTTTAACTTATAATTTATATATTATCTATATGTAGATATTATAAATACTAATTTTGGCAATTAAATAAAGACATACGTCGATCTGCACCCGGCCCCACCAAAGCATATGGCGGTTATCACAGAAATTCAATTTTTATCAGAGACCTTTTCGTTGAAAGGCTATTTGCATCTGCCGCCGGCCGTCAAGCCGCCATTCGTCATTGGCTCTCATGGATTGTTTAGCGATAAAGATTCCCCAAAACAAATTGCACTTGCACGGTACTGCAAACAGAATCAGATGGCCTATTTCCGCTTCGATCACCGGGGTTGCGGTGAAAGCAAGGCTCCGTTCGATCAGGTCACATCGTTAGCAGCCCGCTGCACCGATCTCAAAGCCGCCGCAAACATGCTATCGTCCCGTGACGACCTGGGCACATCGATGGGGCTTTTTGGCAGCAGCATGGGCGGCAGTGTCTGTCTGTCGATGGCTCGTGAGCTGTCAGCCGCTGCGGTTGTCACCTGGGCTGCTCCCATTCGCAGTACCGATCTGATGACACGGCAGGACCGCCCCACCGACGGCTCAAGATTGCCGTTTGAAAAGCATCCTTTTGATATTTCCCCTGCCATCGACGGCCTGCGCAACGTTCTCATTTTCCACGGAGATGCCGATCAAACCGTGCCGATCGCCCACGCACGGGAAATAGCGGCACTCGCAGAAGACCCAAAGAAATTGGTCATATTTTCCCGAAGCGACCATCGCATGAGCCGTCCGGCTGATCAACAGAATTTTGTGCAGCAGGCTGCAAGCTGGTTTCAGGCTTACCTGAGGTGATAGTTATATGAGGGGTCAGCGAGTTTTTTCATCAAACCCCCGATAATTCATTCCGCGATCGATTAAAGAAAGCACCCCGACACCTCAATTATATACAGCATTACTTTTGATTTATTCGATTACTAGAACCTATCTCAAAAATAGTAGGTCACGCCCAAGGGCAAGGCGAAAACCGATTCAAAAGTGGAGCATACACGATAGTATTCGAGCATTTTGAATCGGTTTTTAACACAGCCCTTGGGTGTTAGATGCATTTTTGAGATAGGTTCTATTCAAATTTAGTTGTTTTCCTTTATAAACAAGTTGTTCGATTGCTCCCAAGCTCTCCGGCAGTTGAGATGGATCTCCCCATACCGCAATCAGGTTGGCCTGCATATTTGGCTTTAACCGGCCCGCCTCGGGCAGTCCTAATAGCATCGCCGCGTTGTGCGTTGCGTACATCACAACCTGCTCGACGGAAAACCCCGCCTCCCGAAAAACGCGCATCTCTTGAACCAGGGCCTGCCCGTGCGGAACGCCGGCGCTGCCGGCATCGGT
Organism: Desulfobacterales bacterium; assembly: GCA_050116835.1. Taxonomy (GTDB): domain Bacteria; phylum Desulfobacterota; class Desulfobacteria; order Desulfobacterales; family JAHEIW01; genus JAHEIW01. The sequence continues at coordinate 285 of JASFNW010000250.1, read as the reverse complement.
TCCAAGGGCAATGCGGACACCCAGCTCGCAGGCCATTTGAATCTGTTCGACCTGATGATCAAAATTTTTCTGGGCCACATCCGTTGCCTGACCCCGGTCTTGCATGCGCTGCTTGAGAGCCAGCATGGTATATGCCGTCGGCACCCAGGTTACCCGGTTATCCGCCATCTGATGCAGGTTTTCGACACCCATGAAAAAACCGTGCTCGATTGAATCGCAACCGGCATCGAGCGCTATTTTAACCGGTGCTGTACCATTGGCGTGCACCATGGTTTTAAAACCGCG
>JASFNW010000249.1:0-3577 GCA_050116835.1 Desulfobacterales bacterium | reverse complement strand
ACTTTGATTTTAGACGCGCCAATGCAGAGGACCGCTCTTCGTTTTGGACAAAATTTAAGCCGCAGATCCCTCTGTCGGTTGTTGCCAGCATGCATTGACCGAATGGGGTGGCATGATATCCGTAAGCGATTTCAAGGCCCCGGCCCTTGGCCTTGTATTCCCCGGGCGTTACGGCTTCACAGCTGACAAACAGATCGTGCAGGCGTCCGGGGCTGGTCAGGCCCGCTTCGTAGGTAACGTCTAAGAGATTTATGGACTTTTCCAGTAACTTCTTGGCGTGCTCTTTGGTTAAAAACTGCAGAAACCGTTTGGGGCTGATACCGACCCAGCGGCTGAACAGGCGCTGAAAATGGTATTCGCTCATATGAATCCTGGCGGCAATCTCCCTTAAGCCCGGCTGGGCATGAAAATTGTCGATTAAATACTCGATCGCTTCTTCGATCCGATTATAATCAATGGCGGCCTGGGAAAACGGTTCAGCGGTCATTCGGCACCCCCCTGAATACCCTGAGGATAATTTTGATCCAAGATAGGCCAGATGAAGCGAATCTGCCACCCGATTCTTGCTATTTTTAAACTTTTAATTCCGACACCGACTTGCGCTTGTCCTGAGAGGTTCGATTACGAGCACGAGGACGAGGACGAAAAGAACTTTACCTGATTTCGTGCTCGTCCTCGTGCTCGTCCTCGCTAATAATTTATTTAGATAGTTATTACGCAAGGACTTTAACGACCACCAGTGTCACATCGTCCTCGGGCAAGACTCCCTGGCGGAAATGATCCAGCGACGCCGTTATGGCGGCCACGATTTCATTGGCGCTTCTGGCAGCCTGTTTGCCAATAATGTCAAACAACGATTGTTTGCCAAATAGCTGGCCCGCAGCGTTGTGGGCTTCCCAGATGCCGTCCGTGCCAAATACGATGATTTGTCCGCGGGCCAATCCTAATTTTTGTTTTTCCTCATATTGCCAGCTTTCATCCACTCCCAGGGCCATACCCGACCCCTTTAGTTCTTCAAAGGTGCTGTTTGCCGGATCATACAATATGGCCGGCTCATGACCGGCGCGCACCCAGCGAATGCTCTGCCGCTGCACATCGATTTCGCTGCAAAACAGCGTCATGAACCTGCCCGATTCTTCAACATCGAGGGTCAGCTGACGGTTTACGTCTGAGACAATTTGGGCTAGATTGCCGGATAATAAAGCCCGCTGCCGCAGCGAAGACCGGGCCGATGCCATCAACAGGGCTGCCGAAATTCCATGCCCGGAGACATCTCCCACAACGATGCCGATCTTGCCGGTCTGTTGATTGCCCAAGTGCAAATAATCATAATAATCGCCGCCGGTGCGCTCACAGTAAATGCTCTGTCCGGCAATATCCAGCCCGGCAACGATGGGATCGGTTTTCGGCAAAAAATTTTGCTGGACTTCTTTGGCCAGTTCCAGTGAGTGGCGCATTCTATCCCGTTCTTGCAGGCCGTCGGTCATTTCATTTATCACGTCTCCCGTATAGCCGATTTCATCGTTGGAGGTAACCCTGACGCGGCTGTTAAGATCCCCATCTCGAACTCTTTTCAGAACTCGAATGATTTCCTTTAACGGGCGGGTAATATTGCCACTAACCAGTATCGTCAAACCAATGCCGACACTAATACCAAAAATAGCATTGGCCAACAGCGCGGGTCGCAATAATTCGATCAGCGCGGAAGGATCCAGACGGGCGCGAGAACTGCCGCGCACAATTGCAATCAGAGCTAAAAAAGGAATCAGGTTACAAGCGAAGATAAGAGCCGCCAGGCGGGTGCTGATCCGCACGCGCAGCGTTTTAGGGGTTACATACAGCCCGCCTTCCGGGAAAAAATAAGGCGCCATTCTTTGCAGAACATATTCCAGGATGAAAAAGGCGGCCGTCATGGTACCCAGTCCAATTAACAGATTTTGAATAAGCGCCCGGCCAATGATCATTTCACCGGCTTTATAGGTATAGAAACAGATGGGATAGACAACTGCCGCACAAAGCCACAACAACAAATCCAAAGCAATTAAAAAAAAGGGTTCATTCAGCAATCTCCGTCGGGCTTTGCTGGCAAGTTCATACGGCACAGATTCATTGCGAAACATAAGATCCAGCGAACGCCGAATGGGCTGTTCGAAAAGCAGGGTTGCTGCCAGCATAAACATAAAAAACAGGGGTTCGAAAAACAGTGCAATGCGAAAGGTCAGACGCTCGATTTCGGGTGGCGGCGGGGATATGGATCGATAGCTCAGGATAAAAAAGGTGAGGACACCAATGGATATCCCCACTAAATTAAAAAAAAACATCTGGTTCTTCAGTCGCAAAAGCGTAAATTTGGACACAGCCGATATCTCCTTTTTCGATTGGCCTGCAGCGCCGCTAAAGATCGTTAACTGATTGAAATCTGTTTTTTTTAGCGCATCAGGCCGGATGCATACCATTTAATTATGGTATGGGTTACCTAACTTTCATTCATTCTTTTCACACCGATTTTTAAATTGCAAGGAATATAATATTCCATAATTTATTGTTATTTATACAAATATATAAAAATCGGCTCTTTGCACGCTTTTTGCACAAAAGTAGAACAACGCTCTTGGCGGTCATGGAAACGGATAGGCCAACCATCAGCGTTTAATCGCAGGCAGAGTCGTCGTGAGGTTTTATAGTGGTTGTCAAAAAAACGTTCCGATGGCGTAACGTTTTTTTGCTACAACACTTATGCCGCCATCCTTTTTTTTGGAACATTATTGTGACAAGCGGTATAGATTTCGGATTGACGATTATAACCGTATCTGTGGACACAGAAAGCAGGGTACCAGAATATGATTTCAACATTGCAACGATCATTTAAATTGGAAAAGGAAAACAACACCAAAGCCGCTGCCGATTTCAAGATGAAGGATTATGAAATCTTCGCTCGTTTGCATTATTTAATCGGCAACCTGACTGAAGAACAGCAAAAAGATCTTTTCAGGCAATTTCTCAATGGAAGCATGGCCAACTTTTTGTTGAAAGCAGCCATCGATATGTCATCCGAGCAGCAGTTTATATTTATGAAACAGCTTGAAGAAATGCAGCCGAAAGCAAAACAACCGGACCGCAGAGCAGACAGCAGAAAGGATTGCCTGATAAGGGTCCATTTTAAGATTCGAGGCCAGAAATTTCTCAGCTATATTTTAGATATCAGCAAATCCGGCGCTTTTATCGAAACCAGCGCGGCCTTTAGCCCCGGGTTGAAAATGATTCTACGGTTCGCATCTCCAGAAAACCGCCAGCCCTTGGACTTAATCGGTGAAATCGTTTGGGCCGATACCCGGGGAGTCGGCGTGAAGTTTCTCCATCTTACCGATGATCAATCCCAAAAATTAAAATCCTTTACCGAAAAAACCGATGAAGTTTTAAAAATCGCCAGCTAATGTGTTGGTAGTCAGTTAAATAGTTGAAGGGTCCGGGAGTTTTTCCATCCAACCCCTGATAATAGCGGAATGAATTATCGGCAGCGAAATCGTGCACTGTCTGAAGTCGCTGATGATTCATTCCGCGATCGATTAAAGAAAAA
>JASFNW010000248.1:0-3586 GCA_050116835.1 Desulfobacterales bacterium | reverse complement strand
CTTGGGATCATAGGCGCTTCGGCCGGTATCATCATTTTTATATTGGCCCTCAAATACCGACATATCCATGCGCGTCTCAATCAGGGTGTGGATGGCAAACTCCAAACTGCCAGCCACCAGTTGCTCCTCTAAAGATACCGGAATCAAAACCTTTTGAGAATAATCATAGCGCTTAAATTTGGCCATTAATTTGTCTACTCCATATTTGCCTGGTTGTTGTATCAAAAACTAATCTGTACCTAGCAATAGGACTAGATATTGTCAAAGGAAAAAATGCACCGATAGTCGATATTTGCGGAATATTGTTTTGAGCTTTGAGTAGGATAAAAAATTATAGATCTTATAGAAAAACCGCCTTCAATTGATACCTTTTTCGACAGTCTCTGGAGAAATATGAAATTTTGAGGCTTGAAAATATTTGGCATTACCTGACGATATATGCAATAAATTGCGGTTATCTCTTCATAGCCGCAATCGAACAAAGACAGAATAGATTTGTTTTCACTATAATTGGGGTTTTCGAAATTCCAAACCTCTTGTAAAGATTATAGACTTTGTTATGTAATCCGAGGAACTCAACCGCTTCGCGGTAGCCTAACCCACCTTTATTTCCATTTCTCACCGAGGCATTTTAACGATCGTTTTCTGTTGTCTTTATCCTGTAAAGTACCTCCAGGCAGTTTAACCCTAACCAAAGGAGGTAATTATGACAGCATTAAGACACAAAATGATCAAGGTAATGCGACTTCAAAACTTAAAATACCTCGATCACAAGATCGATCCGGCTACTATCAACTGAAATTAGAGGGAAAATTGGTTGAATGGAGTTCGAATCATTCAATTCCCCTTAAACAGCGCCCGCGGCAAGGAGGAATGGCTTGATATAATTGGCTGCGCCATCAGAAAAGTTAATTTCTGCATAAGAGCCACCACCGCTGGCGTAAGCACGAACCGAAACTTGTACCAGAACCCAAGTAGAATCTCCTGCTTTTAAGTTTGTCGTGTAATCAAACAGTTGACCTGAATCATAGAACTTTGTGAGTTCAATATTGTCATCATCCTTGTCAATAAGATTGAAGTTCTTCCAACCGTGCCAGAAATATTGATAAACATTCATCTTGACCTCGGTAAATACTTCAGCTTCTTTACAGGTAAATAACCCGTCATGAGCTTTGAGAATGTAGAAACCGTGGAAGCCAAATAGGGCAATGAGATCCCACACCGATGTTTCATCTGGAACAAAATTAAACCAAACGTTCCATCTTACCGGTAGGGGCTTGCCTTCTGCCCAGCAACCCCATCCTGAGCCTTCAGAATTTTGCAGAATGTTGATTTCTTCGGGGTTATAAGGCAGTATCCATGGATTCCCGCTTTCACCTTGCACATGTTTGATCAAGTTTTTTTGGGGAGCTAGCAGACTAGCGCTATACGGTTTGACTGTGGTAGAACACGCCTGACTTGATATCGAATCATATACACTGCGCTCCTTAAAATCCAGTGGCAATCTGGTCGGCCTGTCAATCATCTTAGGGCGGTTATCCTTCAAGTATTTCTTAAGGTCATTTGCATCTTTATGCTCGAGTTTTTCCAGTCGATCAACATCTATCTTTGAGCTTTGAAGAATGTCTCGAACCTCTTTCTCATCTTCTTGCAGTTTTTTCTGCCGCCGTTCTTGTTGCTTTTTCAAATCATATAGTTCGTCTTCATATTCTTTGACAATACTTTCGTTCAATTCTCTAAACTGTTGTTCAATTTCTTGCATCTTGTGCATTTTTAATCTCTCTTTCTATTTGTATTGAATTTGTGTTAATGACTGAAAGTTTTAAGATAAGCCAATGCTTTTTCAGTGCGAATCAGTCGAAAATGGTGAATTGCGCACCGGCGACAATTATCCCCCGATGAACAACCCAACGGCCAGTAATGAGTAAAGTCTTGAGCGATAATATATTGTGTATTTTTCTTTATGCACTGTTCAACGGAACCGTAGAATATCCGAAAAGGTAGCTAGTGATTTGATTAAGGTGCCTCTGTTGATGTGTTCATGTGGTCTGCTTCATCATTACTGTCCAGCATACTACGCGTTTCAGCAATTTAATGCTATAGCTTAAAATGTAACATTGTGGCACTATGTCAAGCGCTTTTCAGTAAACAATTGATTTAAAGGTGGTTGAAAAATTCTTCAAAAATATTATTTAGCTATAGGAAAGGAAGACAATAGAGTTGTAAAGCTCATTAGGTATGATTTAAAGATGAGTTCAATTTCAGATGTTAGGTATCTATCATTGAGGGAAAATTCTGATACTTGCTGATTCTAACCGCGAATTAAGCCGATACGAAATGTCATATATTGCCAATAGCACAACTTCACCAAAATTCATGTATATTGAGACTATGTTGAAAACCGAAAAATTCCAGATAACGTAATCTTGTATCACAGGTCTTAAGAGTTGATCAATTTAACATAGATGTTGGAGTGAACACAACTTTTGAAAGGCAGTTTTATCTACCACCAAACGGCATAAACCTAAAAGATGATTCTCATGTGATCAGTTTACAGTGTCTGTAATCTTTAAACGGTGCTAATACCTGTGCTATATAGCAGAAACCTCAAGTCCGAAGTGCGGATTCCGTTCGCAAAATTAATCGATCCAGCCCTGTTCCTGGAATCGCTTTTTGAGCACATCGGCAATTTCTTTCGCGGTCTGCTTCGCTCTGCCCTTGACCGTGCTGCTGCCGCTTTCTTCCCCGTACAAGTGCATCCCGCTACTGATGATAAGTCCCGCTGGATTGTGGGTGGCAAGCAAACCAACTATCCCCAGGTCCGCCCCCGGGGTTTTAGCACCTTCGGCATCGGTGCTGCCGGAGCCAAGTTTACGCAATCCCTGAGCGGTCATCTGGAAGCCTTCGACCGCCACTTTCAGGTCGGACGCACCGGCTCCAAACCCGATGGCGAAGCGCTTTCCGGCACTGCCTTCCTTGACGGATATGAGATAGCCCTGGATGACAATGTCGTTTATCTGCGGTTTCGTTTCCGCCGAGCCCCTTTCCGCATGCATTCCCATGCCGTTGATTCGATCGATTAACTGCGACGCGATTTCAGCACCCAGCTGCCGGCCGGTTGTGATCTCTTTAGCAGTTTGGGGCGTTTCGTGATCTAAATCATGCCCCGTAAGCACGGATTCGTCCGAGACATCCGCAGGCGTGGCGGCAAAGTCGTGAACCCAGATGGTATTGGGGCGAGGGATTTTTCCGGTCACGAGTTCTTCGCGGTTGGTGACTTTTGTTGAGGCACATCCGGCAATAAACAGCAGGGCCAGCAGACACAGTAAGGTGTGGTTACGAAACTTCATAGCAGATTTCCTTTTCGGCTGAATTGGTTGCTATATATATTCCACGTGATGTCTTCAAATTACATATACCTCTGCCAGTATCACAAATTTATAAAATCTACAGAGATGTAGATGAAATCGTAAAATTCTGGGTGTTCTAAATCAAGGTATTTCGTGTCAGAATATTAAATTCCACTCGGTAACGATACATTGAGATAAATACAAATATTGCAAATTTGTAGATATGATCTGTGTAT
>JASFNW010000247.1:0-3613 GCA_050116835.1 Desulfobacterales bacterium | reverse complement strand
AAATCTCATCGGCGCAAAATTGTATCTGGTGGTGAACTTGGATTTTGAAAAAAGATCAAAATATCTCGTAACCTCAGCCGGCCGGCATTTTCTGCCGTTTACCGCTTTCGGTATTTTGGTTATCGGCTATTCGTTTTATGACCTGGTTAATTTGGATTACAGAGGCCTGCCTTTGATTTTGAGGCACGTCCTGGATATTTTCTCAGTGGGATTGCTGGTATGGATCGGTGCAGGGGTAGGGCGCCTTGTTCTTTCTCTCACCAGAATGCTGCCCGATGACCCGCTTGACGCACTGCTATTTTCGATTGCTGTTGGTTTTGGCGTGATCGGCAATTTGATGCTTTTGCTGGGAGTGACGGCTGCACTTCATGAGGTGGTCATTTTATTTCTATTTCTTTTTCTTTTGGGTGTTGCCTGCCATCAAGGGCGGTACCTATCAAGCCTGATGCGGGATACGCTCAAAATTTTAATCCCACCTGCCGGGAATTCAGCGCTTGCATCTTTTTGTCTGATCATCTTTTGCCTGGGAGCCATATTTTTGCTGATATTTTCAATGGCGCCGCCGGTTAATTGGGATTCCTTGATGTATCATCTTCAAGTTCCGCTAAAATTCACCAAGGAAAACCGTATTTTTCTCCCGGTCGATAATTTGCATGCTGCCTATGTTGGCCTGGCACACTTGCTCTATATACCTTTTGTTGAAATGGGAAGCATATCCGGACCCGCATTGCTCAACAGCTGTATCGCGTTAATGCTGGGATTATCCGTCTTTGCGTTGGCCAGTCGGCTATTCGACCGAAATACGGCAGATATGAGCCTGGCGATGCTGTGGGCAACGCCGACTGTCCTGCTCGTGGCGGCTACCCCGCGCGTCGATGTCACTTTGTGTTTTTACCTGCTTCTCGCACACCATGCCATCCTGACGGCTTTATATTCGAATTCGAAATCAAGAAAAAAATATTTTTTCTTATCCGCTGTTTTGCTCGGATTGTCATTCGGCGTCAAATACTCGGGCCTCATATACGCGGTCTGCCTGTCACCTTTGGCTGTATATGCTGCTCTTAAAAACGGTCAGGGCCTGCTGAACTCATCAAAGAAAATCTTGATATTTGGTTTTATCTTTTTGGCCCTGACACTTCCCTGGCTTGGCAAAAACTGGCTTTTGTTCGATGCGCCGCTGTATCCATTTATCGGTAAAAACCCCAGATATCATCATCATGCGCCCCCTTGGATTGAATCTCTTTCGGATTCGAAAAATGTTGAAGCGACGGCCATGGTAAAAAAATTTGTAAAAAATAAATCGGGCCGCGTAACCTTAAATTTATGGGACTTTTTTTTTAATCCGGGGAAAGTCACATCTGAAGGCGAGGGCAGGTATTACTACAGTAATCTGCTGTTTTTTTTACTGCCTCTGGGGGTGTTCTCTGCCGGGAAAAAGCGGCTTGCCTGGCTTGTCTTACCGGCCGTATTGTTTATCGGGATGATATATGTACGCTTTCCGCGGACCAATATTCGATATTTGCTGCCGGCGATCGCTCCGTTTACCATTGCAGTCGGATTCATTGCCAATTGGATCTGCCGGCGCTTCAAGCCCCCGAAGCTAGCCGTTATTCTCTCCATTGTGTTGATCATTGTCAGCCTTGTGCTGACAGCCCGAGTTGCCGGTCGTTTTCTGGATAAGACGAAAGCGGTCAAACATGTCTTGGGGATGATTTCGTCCATTGAATACATGCAAACATACAAAATCGGCGGAATCCGTAATTTATCATTTATGCTGGATTACGTTAATAAAAACCTACCAATGGATAGTGTTATCCTGATGTTGTTCGAGGCCAGGAGCGTTTATTTTCGGCCACAGGCCATCCAGGATATCAGGAATTCCACCTGGCCGGTTTTGTCAGCCGTATTGTCACCTGATGAATGCCTTCAACGGGTGAACGTGACCCATGTGCTCGTGAACCAGGGAACTTTGGATTATTATACAACTAGAGGTTCCAAATTTTCCCCGGCGGAGCTGGAAAAATTGCGGCGTTTTACTGACCGATGCCTGGAATTGATCCATGAAACTCGTGTGCACCGGCTTTATCGGGTAAAGAAATAAGTGACCATAGCGGTTGTTACAAATATGTTCCTTTTGGCAGATTTCCCAACGGGAGACAATGTAAACGGATTTGATTGACAGCCGCAACAAGCGCGCAGCGTAGGTTTTGAACCGCTAAAAAACGGATAGCTGCCAATTCATCAAGGCGGGTAAGGTTTTAACGATCTCGAGGAATACAAAAATAAGTTGCATTCTGCTGCATAATCGCTTAATTAGCCGAGTATAATTTAGGGTACTATTAGGATCGGTGCGGTAAAAAAATGCTGGAGTTATAATTTGGCAAAACTGATTATCCAAATTCCCTGCTACAACGAAGAAAATACGCTGCCGCAAACGGTAAGGGATATTCCGCGGCAAATTGACGGAATAGACCGGGTCGAAATTTTGGTGATCGATGACGGCAGCACTGACCGATCCCTGGCAATTGCCAGAGAGGCTGGTGTCGATCACATCGTTAAAAATACCGGCAATAAGGGCCTGGCACAAACCTTTATGATCGGATTGGATGCCTGCCTGAGACTGGGTGCGGACATCATCGTCAACACCGATGGGGACAATCAGTATAAGGGCCAGGACATACCCAAACTGGTAGCCCCCATCCTGGCCGGGGAAGCGGATGTCGTCATCGGGAATCGTGAAACCGCTAATAGCGAGCATATCCATGGTGTCAAAAAAAGGCTTCATAAAATAGGCAGTATGGTTGTTCGGCTTCTTTCCGGCACGGAAGTGCCCGATGCGGTTAGCGGATTTCGCGCTTTCAGTCGTCAGGCTGCGATGCAAACCAATATTGTTACCACCTATTCATACACCATTGAAACCATTATCCAGGCCGGTAAAAAACGGCTCAGCGTTGCCAGCACTCCCATTGGGACAAATCCTAAAGCGCGAAAATCAAGGCTTTTCAGAAGTATTCCTAGATTTATCGCTCATCAAATCGGCACCATGGTGCGGATGTATACCATGTATGAGCCCCTTAGGGTTTTTGTTTATATCGGTGGCCTGTTCATTTTGGTGGGGCTGGTGCCTTCGATTCGGTTTCTATTTTATTATTTCATGGGTGAAGGCAGCGGTCATATTCAGTCGCTGATCTTTGCTGCGATTTTGTTTATTGTCGGGTTCCAGATTCTGGTGCTGGGTTTGGTGGCGGATGTCATTTCATTCAATCGCAGATTAATCGAAGAAACCCTTTTTCGGATCAGGCGCATCGAATTTAATCATTTGAATACGAGAGAAAAAGAGCGCCAAGCAGATGCACAAATTACCCAAAATTCGAAAGTTCAATCGATAGACTTTTAAAGAGGGCCCGTTAATTTCTTAAAACAATATGGTCGTTCTTTTTGACATCGTTCATCCTGCCCATGTGCATTTTTTTAAGCATATCATTCGGGGATTGCAAAAAGCCGGTCACAACACACCTATCGTAGCCCGCGATAAGGATGTCACCCTCGCCTTGCTCGACCATTACGGCTTCGAATACATAACCGTTGGACGCTCGGCCAACAAAAACCGTTT
>JASFNW010000246.1:0-3633 GCA_050116835.1 Desulfobacterales bacterium | reverse complement strand
AGATGACTGGGCCGTGGTGATCCCGGCCGGAGTGGAGCACAACGTGATCAATACGTCAGACAGCGAGAAAATGAAGCTGTATTCCATATACTCGCCACCGGAGCATGCAGACGGCACCGTGCACCCCACCAAGGCTGATGATACCCACGATCATTAAGAACCTATTTCAACCGGAAGGGCGCCTTCCGCGACAGCCGGAAGACGCCCGTCGTACCGGTTCTTTCCCGCTTGGCGCCTCCTGGCCTGAAAAATCCGTTTTGCTTTAATTTGTGATCAATTGCTTCGCCGGGGATGCTTTCAATCCAGGAAGCCGGCTCTCAATCTCAGACCGCATATGTTCATATTGATCCGGCAGCTTCAGATCGTGGCCTAGACGCTCATAAGGCTCGTCCACAGTAAAACCCGGCGGATCAGTGGCGATCTCAAAAAGAATGCCCCCGGGCTCATGAAAGTAAATCGATTTGAAATACTTTCGGTTTCGAATCGGCGTCACTGCAAATCCGTTATCCGCTATGAATCTCTGCCAATATATTTGCGCATCGTCGGTCGGTGTTCGAAAAGCAATGTGATGCACCGTTCCACCGCCCTGCTGCCCGCTTTTGGCCTGCGGGTTGACAACCACGTCATAAAAGTGTCCGAAAGCCTGATCATCTTTCATTTTAAACCGATAGCGGTCGCCTTCCGTGCCGCGGAGCTCCATCCCCATCAAACTCACCAGCAGATGCCGGGTTTGCTCCAATGATCTCAGCAACGCGGTGGCAGAATGAAATCCCACAATACCCTCAGAGGCCGACCTGGCACCATCACTCTGATGGGAATCTGACTGAAGCTGCGGCGTTTCGATCAATTCCAGAGATAGACCGTGAGGGTCCGCAAATTGGATAAATGCATCACCGAACCGTTCACCTTCTTTTGTTTCAACACCGTGGGCGCTGAGCCGCGCGCGCCAGTAGTCAACAGCGCCCGTCGGGATCGCAAATGCAACCGCCGTCACCATGCCGGCGCCGGCTTTACCGCGCGGCAGGTTTTCCCATGGGAAAAAGGTGATAATCGTCCCCGGTGTGCCGGCCGCATCCCCATAATACAGATGGTAGGTGTAAGGATCGTCGAAATTGACGGTCTTTTTCACCAACCGCAGGCCCAAGACTTTTTCGTAGAAAGCCAGATTTTCAGATGCCGATGACGCAATGGCCGTTATGTGATGGATTCCACTGATTCTATGGTTGTCGCTCATTTTAAACTCCTTGCTCTTTAAGGATCTTGGATATCTTCTAATTTTTGGTGTCGTCCGCTTGCAGCGATTCGGCAAAAAAGCCAATTTTTTTCAGGAGCCGGACCAGCTCTTTACGTTCGCTGCCAGTCAAGGCGCCAGCGATTTTCTCGAGGTTTTTTGCATGTTTGCCAAAGGCTGCCTGAATCGTCTGGCGCCCTTTATCTGTCAGATGCACATAAAAACAGCGTCCGTCAGACAGATCTTGAATTCGTTTCACAAACCCTTTGCTTTCCAAGCGGTCAACGGCAGCGGTCATCGATCCGCTGGTTAAAAGCACCTTTTGCCCTATTTTGTTTACCGGCAGGGGGCCTTTGTGCAGCAGGGCCTCCATGATGGTAAAATCCGACAAGCCGAGGCTGGTTTGAGCAATGCTTGCCCGATCGACTTTTTCCACCGCTTTGGCAGCCTTCCACAGTACGAGACGAATGTGAGAACCGGTTGTCATAGATAAACCGTAAGGTCAAATATCTTGATGTCAAGATAAACTTATGCCTGACTACCCATGCGACGGCGACCGGCAGCATAAACCTATGGTGGGGGTCAAATCTTGAATTGTGAATTATCTAGCTACCGGTTATTCACAATTCAAGATTTGACCCCTGATTTATCGGGCCGGCAAGATTACTCTGTTGCCGCCTGCTGGCCGGTCGCAGCTGATTTTTGTTTGCGCAGAAACCACAGCAGTGCCGCCTGGATCAGCAGGCCAATGATGGTCAGCCCCGCTGCCGCGGCAAATGAGAGCCGATATGCCCGGGATTGGGCATAGCCGGCGGATATCATCCCGTCGACGATCGGGCCGGCAATCAATGTGCCCGCCACCCCGAAGCTGAGAAAAAATGTGCCGTTGAACCAGCCAAACAACCGCCCGCGCATCTGCGGCGGGATCAGTACGGATGCAAAAGTATAGGCGGATGCCATGATGATCGCATCCCCCACCCCGCGCAAAAAGCAGGCCGCATAGATGAGAGGCAGGGCCGTCGCAAAGGTCAGCAATGCCAGCGCGGTGACAGCGGCCAGGCTGCCGGCCAGCAGAGCGGCGCCGTTGCCGATGCGCCGGCAAATCCAGCCCGCAGTCCACCCTAAAGCGACGATAGCCGCAGATTGCGTGTTGACGATTTGCGACAGGGTCCGGCTGTCAAGGTTCAGGCCCGTATCCAGCGTGAGGTACTGGGTAAAAATGATGGCAATCGAATTGCGGCCGAAGTTGATAAAGACCATCCCGGCCAGAAAAACCAGATAGACGGCAGCGACCGAAGTCGTTTTCTTGCTATGGTCACCGGAGATACCGGGCGCCGGATGGGTGGCGATACCGCCTTCGGGCAGGAAAAAAAGCGGCAGGGTGGAGATCAGCATGGCCCCGGCGGCCACAAAAAATAACGGGCCCTCGAAAAAACCCCATCCCTCGGCCATTCGCCCCAAACCGTCGTAAAGCAAGCCGCCGATCCAGACCCCGATCATGCGCCCGATGCCGCCCAGGCTGGCCAGCCATCCTTGAATGCGGCTGCGTTGCCGCTCGTCATAGATGTCTGAAACCAGCGCACTCCAACTGATGTTGGACATCGACCAGAAAATTTCGATGATGGCCAGGCCCAGAATGATGGCATAGCCGGCGGCCCGGGGGTCGGAAAATTGCCGATGAACATACCAGATCAGGACCGTCCCGCCGGCGGCGAGCACTTCACCGATAATGATCAGGGTGCGGCGCATCTGGAGCCGGTCGGAAAGCTTGCCCCAGACCAGCGTTTGGGCCAGCACGTTGACGATCATGGGCAGCGTGGCAAAAAGGGTGGTTTCGGTAACACTGAGGCCGAGGTGGTGGCGCAGGTAGATGGACAGATAGGCATAAAACAGGCCGCGGCGGAACATGGCCAGCATCTCAAAAGACGATAAACCCGCAAAATTGCGCAGGGGGGTTACGGACAAATTAACCTCTTTCAGCTGGGTTTTCATTGGGTAAAGGCTTTGAAGCGGATCGCCTTCATTTCAGCACGACGATGCCATAAAAAGATATGTTAATACTGGAAATCAAAATGTCATTATACCTGAAAACCCCTGTCCCGGTATACTGTAAAAAAGCCTTTATTTTGTGTTAATCTTGTGTGAAGCCATCACCTATCCGGTTTGCAATTTGGAAACACCCGCAGACAAGAGCACCCGCAACTCTGAGCGTTATGGGCCCATATAAGATGTTCAGCTGTTGACAAATCGGGGATAATGACAAAAATATTCGGGAACACGTAAATAAGCGGCTTGACGTAATTTACCTCCTAACAAACTGAGCCCGGGTCAGACTATTTGTGGCCTGGTTTGGTGAAAAATATCGGGTTTAAAAATGCTCCTCGTGGCATTCGAGCATTTAG
>JASFNW010000245.1:0-3645 GCA_050116835.1 Desulfobacterales bacterium | reverse complement strand
AGACCGGCCGGAAAATATCAACGGACTTTCACAAATGCAGCTCATACACATGGAAAGCGAACGTGTTGACATGCCGGGACATGCATCCGGCACTCATTTAACCGCAGGGATCTGTGCATTGTTGCTTGTGGGGTACCTGTTTTGGTTTATGGTTCGCAAGTTTCAAACCGACAGTCGAGCCGCATCGCTGGCGCAGAAAAATTCCCTTTACACGATTTCGCTGGCAACCGGTCGGACTGAGTATGAGCTGTTCCACAAATCCGCCGAAAAATGGTCGGTCTCTGTCGAACAGATCGACCGGGATTTTAAAAGATACATGGCCGATCAGGTCATGCCGCATTACGCGATGGATTTCGTTCGAAAAAACCGGGAACAAATTGATGAATCGCTGATCGTGAAAAAAGAAATCAAGCCCACTTCGTGGTCGGATTGGGCGATTGCGATACTTGTTTTTCCGGGCAGCGTCCTCATGTTGTACGCATTAATGGTCTTGTTTGATCGCTATTAAAAGCCTTTCTCCAAAACTGATAAAATGCCGTCCTCTAAAATGTTCACAAAGTGTGGCCGCGTTGTCTCGCAGGGCAATTTTTGAAACTCGCGCCGGAGACCCTCTCCAACCCTTGACACGTGTGCGTACAATCTTATAGTAACTTCTTGAAATAAAGTAACACATCTGTCGTTCTTCCCGGGGGGCCGCTTATGTTCGAAAATTTAGATCCTACCCTACTCGCACGCATTCAATTTGCATTCACCATAGCGTTTCACATCCTTTTTCCAGCCTTTACCATCGGGCTGGCCAGTTGGCTGGCAGTACTTGAATGGCGCTGGCTCAAAACCGGCAACCAAATTTACGCCGATGTTTATCGTATGTGGGTTAAAATCTTTGCGGTAACCTTCGGCATGGGAGTGGTTTCCGGCGTGGTCATGGCGTTTCAATTCGGCACCAACTGGTCGAGATTTGCAGACGCCGGCGGCAATGTCCTGGGACCCCTGCTGGGCTATGAAGTGTTGACCGCCTTCTTTTTGGAAGCCTCCTTTTTGGGCGTGATGCTGTTCGGCTGGAACCGCGTCAGTCCCAAAATGCACTTTGCATCCACCGTCATCGTCGCGGCAGGAACGATGATTTCGGCTTTCTGGATTCTATCGGCCAACAGCTGGATGCAGACACCGCAGGGATTCCGCGCGGGCCAGGATGGCCTGTTGTATCCCGCTTCCTGGTTGGAGATCATTTTTAATCCTTCATTTCCCTTCCGTTTTGTGCACATGATTACCGCCGCCTATCTGACGACGGCCTTCACTGTGGCCGGTATCGGTGCGTATTATTTGTGGCGGCAGCGCCATGTACAACATGCCCGGGTGATGTTCGGCATGGCTATGATTATGGCTATATTTGTGGCTCCCATGCAGCTGGTATTCGGTGATCTGCACGGGCTCAACACGCTTGAGCACCAGCCGGCCAAGGTGGCCGCCATGGAAGGCCTTTGGGATACCCAGCGCGGCGCGCCGCTGGTCCTTTTTGGCTGGCCGGATCAGCAAGCCGAAACAACGCAATATGCCATTGAGATCCCCAAGCTGTCCAGTTTTATCCTCACGCACGATCTGGATGGTGAGGTCAAGGGGCTCAAAGAGTGGCCGGCGGAGGATCGCCCGCCAGCGGCACTGGTATTCTGGACCTTTCGGCTGATGGTCGGTTTAGGCATGTTAATGATCGCAACCGGCGTGGTTGCAATCGTGCTCTATATTCGGAAGCGATTGTTTGACACGCGCTGGTTTCAATACTGGTGCATGGCACTCACACCGGCCGGATTTGTTGCCGTGCTCGCCGGATGGTTTGTGACCGAGGTCGGTCGCCAGCCGTGGATTGTCCAGGGCCTGCTACGCACATCAGATGCCACCTCTCCGGTAATGGGGACATCGATTGCCATCTCTCTGACCGCTTTTGTCGTCGTTTACGTCATCGTATTCGGAGCGGGAAGCTTTTATATCCTAAAACTGATCGGCAAAGGTCCTGAGAGCGAGCCTGAAGCCTTTGGGGATCATGGCGTCAAAAAACCACCCATTGTCACCGATCTGGCGAGTGAGAAGGGAGGCCAGCATGTTTAGCTTCGAAAGTTTGGTGGATCTGCCGCTGATATGGTACGGATTGATCGCTACCGCGATTTTTCTTTACATTCTGCTCGACGGATTTGACCTTGGCGTGGGCATTCTGTTTCCGTTCGCACCGACCGACCGCTGTCGGGACCGCATGATGAATTCCATCGCCCCTTTTTGGGACGGCAACGAAACCTGGCTGATCCTGGGCGGAGGCGGTCTGCTCGCGGCCTTTCCCCTAGCTTATGTCGTCATAATGCCGGCGCTGTACATGCCGGTCATCATCATGCTGTTGGGGCTTATCTTCCGGGGGGTTGCGTTCGAGTTTCGTTTCAAGGCCACCGGCAAATCCCGCCGCATCTGGGATCACGCGTTTCACTTTGGCTCTCTAACGGCGGCCTTCATGCAGGGCCTTATTATCGGTGCGATAGTGCAGGGAATCGAAGTGGAAGGTCGCACATACGCTGGCGGTGCGTTTGACTGGCTGAATGCCTACAGTGTCATGACCGGTGTTGCGGTGGTATTTGGCTACGGGTTGCTGGGCGGCACCTGGCTGGTGATGAAAACCGACGGTGAAACACAGAAATGGGCCCGCAAAAGTGCCGCTTATATAATCGGTTACGTAGCGATCTTTCTGGCGATCGTCAGCATCAGCATGCCGATAATGAATCCCGATATACGCGTGCGGTGGTTTAGCTCACCCAATATATTTCTACTGCTGCCCATCCCCACTGCCAGTCTGATTATGCTGATCATTATCTGGCGTGATCTGCATTCAGGCAGGGAAATACGTCCCTTTTTGCTGAGCTTCGGTGTTTTTCTGACCGGTTATCTCGGCATTGCCATCAGCACCTGGCCGTACATCGTTCCTTTCCAAATCACCTTCCGCCAGGCAGCAGCGGCACCCGAATCACAGTCTTTGTTGCTCATCGGCACAGCTATCATGTTGCCATTGATTCTTCTGTATGTCGGTTTTTGCTACTATATATTTAGAGGAAAAGCATCGCATGAAAGCATTTACTGAAAAGAAGCGTCAGTGGTTGTGGTTTGCCGCGCTTTGGTGCGGGGGACTGATCGCAACTTTCATTTTAAGCTATCTCGTACGCTGGTTAATATCGAATACGTAAGCACCACACAATTGCACAAGACGGCATTTGCCCCGCCCCACATCCAAATTTAGAAATGGTTACCCGAGCCGGCCGGAGCCCCTCCGAAATTTTAAATCATGCTGTCATTCTGCGTTAAGCAGCTAAAAAACCATTGACCTACAACATATTGTATATTATAATTTTCATTCACACAAGATAGCCTTGTTTCAGCTAGTATATATTTTCAAAGCGGCAGCCCGGCCTGCCCTATAATCAATCTTTGGAAGGAGATTGCCATGCCTGTTGCAAAGAGAAAAACCACCAGAAAAGCCGTTGCCAGAAAAAAACCGACAACCAGAAAGAAAACCGCCGCTGCGCGCAAACCGGCCGCCAAAAAGAAAACCACCGCCAGAAAGAAAACCGCCGCTGCACGCAAACCGGCCGCCAAAAAGAAAACCACCGCCAG
>JASFNW010000244.1:0-3662 GCA_050116835.1 Desulfobacterales bacterium | reverse complement strand
GCTTCAGAACAAATAGATTTTATTTTTAAAAATTCATAAGAGAAGATTTTCATAACATGCTATAATTTAATGAAATTATCACTATTTTAGTTTTACCTGCTTTTGATACCTGCTTTCCTGCAATGATCGAAAAATAAATCGAATAATTTCAGATTCCTGGGCATGGAACTATCAATATTTCCTATAGAAATTGTGGGCTTTATGGTGGCTCGCATCATAAAGCCCACTTTTTAATGTTCTGAAACCCAAATCATCCATTTTTTCAGAGCAGACCACAATTTATTTTATGGCTATTTCCCTTGGCAATTCATTAGGAATTTATTGAGATTGCAGAAGATTGGAAAAAGAACTAAACCAGCTAAATTATGAATACATCCATTAATAAAATTCCCTAAATTTTTTCTCGATAATCAGATCTCCAGATTTTAAAATTAAATTCAAAGCTTTTTCAATGTAACAAATATTTTTTCAGCAGAAAGTCGCTTTATGCATTGTTATCTCGACTTGGTTACACAAATATAAAAATTACCAATCCTCCTCTAACGTTTGGCGATCCGTATAATCACATACACTTTAATTTTGCTCTCAAAATCGCAAAACTCTGCTTAAATATCTGTTCTAAAATCGGTTTTTTCTTAACACGCGGCAGGTGTTTGGTAGCATCCTCCTTATTGGTTTGGGCTGAAAAGCTCTAATTTTACATTTTGAATCAATGACAAAAATCCTTCATATCATTATCTGTCTGGACATGGGTAAGGCAACGCAGAAACCGCTTCAACGGCTTAAAGATGAACCCGAAGTTAAAAAATCCTTAAAAATGTGATGCAAATAACTTTTCCTGCTCGAATCTTTGTTGACAAATATACCATCTGTCTCTTATATTTAAAATTAAATCAAACTATTACCTATCCCATTTTGTTTACGACCCTTCAGGGCATAACCCTGGGGGATTATAAAGTGAAAGAAATTGAGTCGCACAACAAAAATTGCAGATGAATTGAACAGATATTTTAATGCACCACAGGTGGATAAATCTATTCTGGCAGTTTATCTATTCGGATCCTGTATCAGAGATGAAACCGAAAAAGCCGCTGATATTGATCTCGCATTTTTTTTGGATGAGCAGGCCTATAAAGCCGACCCTATCAGTACCATGTCGCCGGCATATTTAATCGCTGCCGAAATTGCCATGCATTTTGACAAAGAGACGGATGTTACCATTTTGAACTCATCTTCCTTGGAATTGTCTTATGAAATCATGATAGCAGGTAAATGCTTGTATGAAGCAGATCCGGAAGCGAGACTCGAGTATGAGATTAAAATCAAAAGCATGTATTTTGATTTCGAACCATTTTTATCCGAAATGCGCCTGAAAAGCCTGGCAAAACTATAAGGACATTTAACGGAACGGTACTTTGAAAACCTTAGAAAAGAAAATCAAGACTGTCCAGGAGCGCGTGAAAAGGCTCGAACAAATCTCCCGGAACCTGTCGGAATTGCACGACTATCAAACGTCTCCGGATATCAAGGATATTGCGGAGAGAAACCTGCAGGTTGCCATCGAGGCTTGCCTTGATATCGCTAAGATAATCATTTCGACGAACGATCTTCCTGAACCCAAAGACAATAAAGGTGTCTTTACCGTCTTAGCCGAGGCAGGAATTTTGAGCAAGAAAACGCTGCAATTTCTGGTACCGATGGCCGGGACAAGAAATATCCTGGTGCACGGTTATGATAAAGTCGAAGACAGCATTGTGTTCAGTGTGATCAAACAGCATCTTGATAACTTTGCTGACTATTTGAGAGAAATCAAAAATAATTTTTTGGATCAGTCAAAGGTCGATTGATAACAACAATACGATAAGTAAATAGTCTCGAGGCTATCGCTACAGTCAAACCATCAACTGGCAAATTCAGCTTTCCTTCCCCTTCGTTTCAATGTTCATAATTATCTGCTCTCATACAATTTGATGATAAAAATTCTTCATGTCATCACCCGACTTGATATGGGCGGGTCCGCACAGAACACATTGCTCACTTGCAATGAACTCAGCGACAAATATGACAAGATACTGGTCCACGGGCTTTCGCTTGAATCCGGGATGACCGATCTGGAGAAGAAGATTGTCGAAAAGAGTATTGCCGAAGCCAAAGCCCGGGGCGTAAAGGTTATCCTTTTGCCGTCGCTGGTTCGCAGTATTCGGCCGTTCAAGGATTTAAAGGCCTTGGTGTCGCTCATTTTGCTGATCGCAAAAGAAAAACCCGCTATTGTCCATACCCATTCCTCCAAAGGCGGCATCCTGGGACGCCTGGCGGCCGAACTATGCGGTGTGCACAATATTATCCACACCCCGCACGGACGTTTATTTTACGGGCATTTCGGACGATTGGCTTCCAGAATTTTTCTGTGGGTCGAACGGATTTTTTCAAAATTTACGGACAGGCTTGTGGCCCTGACTAACGGCGAAAAAAATGACTACATCGAAATGTCAGTCTGTGCTCCAGAGAAGTTGTTGACCATTCACAGCGGCGTCGACGTACAACAGTTTTTAAATCCCAATGGAAACGGGTTCAAAAAGCGCCGCAGCATCGGATTGGAGCAACAGGAAGCGGTTATCGGGTTCGTCGGCTGGTTGCTGCCGATCAAAGGCCCCGAATATCTGCTTAAGGCCATGGATTAAATTTGGCCCGAGAAACCGGAGACCACACTGGTGATGGTCGGCAGGTCGGCAAAGGTGAGCTGGATGTTGATCTGAGAACCGAAGCGCTGCGTAAGAATGTCAACGGTAAGGTCAAATCTCTAGGTTGGCGCCAGGATATCAATGAACTCATGCCGGTCTTTGACATTCTGGTCCTGCCGTCGCTAAACGAGGGCATGGGCCGCGTTCTGGTTGAAGCCATGGCCGCAGGAAAACCGGTTGTGGGCAGCAGGGTAGGGGGCATACCGGATCTCACTGAAGATGGTCACACCGGCTATCTGGTACCCCCGGCGGATGAGAAGGCCCTGGCAGATGCGATCATGAAGCTGTTGAACTATCGCGACCAGGCCAGATTAATGGGACAGCGGGGGAAAGAGCAATGCCGGCAATTCAGCCTGGAAGCGATGATCTCCAAACTGGACGCTTTGTATTCTGATTTGAGTTAAGTTTTAAACCGCAGACCTACGCAGACAGACGCGGACTTTGATCATTAATTGGCCACGGACACACATGGACTCACACAAACTTTTGACCGGTCGACACGCCTGTAGCTTAAAATAATTATTTGGCTACAGGCTCTGACCGGTCAAAAAATGTC
The DNA here is from genome assembly GCA_050116835.1 of Desulfobacterales bacterium. Classification (GTDB taxonomy): domain Bacteria; phylum Desulfobacterota; class Desulfobacteria; order Desulfobacterales; family JAHEIW01; genus JAHEIW01. The sequence goes on along the minus strand of JASFNW010000244.1, from coordinate 365 downwards.
AATCGCTTCGCGATTAAAAATCTAAAGCTTATAACATTCAAATTGCTTCTTTCATCTTTTCAACTATTATCTACCAAACAAAAAAACAAAACTGTTTGCCCGTAGGGCATGCAGTTTTTCCTTGCTCAAGTCGAGCAAGGAAAAGAACCTGTCTGCGAATGTCTGCGTGAGTCTGCGGTTAACATCATAAAGGAACCCATTCCGGTTTAATGAAACTCTGGTTAAAGTATCTGAAGCAGGGGCTGTCCAGCCAGATACCGCCTGATCGCATTGGCGGTGATCCGGATTACCCGGGGCTTAAGGAAAGCCTCCAAAAGCTTGTGCCCTATCTCAAACCCCATTGGCGCAAGTTTTGCCTCGAGTTT
>JASFNW010000243.1:0-3697 GCA_050116835.1 Desulfobacterales bacterium | reverse complement strand
GGACACGAAAGGATAAAAGTAAAATTATGTGTTTTCCCTTTGTGATCTTCGTGTTCTTCGTGGTGAGAACCATATCAAATGTATCCAACTGGAGTTTCCCAGATAACCGCATACAAGAAATTGATTCTAACCTTCATTTTAGGCATTTTAGATCATTTTAAACTGTAGGCACTTGTTTCTTAACAGCGAGCGTTGTATGTTATAATCAAAATGTTTGTATTATCCTTTCAAGGAGAAAAAAGCGACCTATGGATTTTGATTTCACACCCTATTTCAAAAAGTATGAGGTTCTGGTTTCCAAAAGCGATGCAGCCTTTGAACGTGTCAAACAGGCTTACGCAGATTGCGTTAAATGCGAGGAAAAATGTGCGGATTGCTGCTATGCGCTGTTTGACTTAACATTGATTGAAGCCTTGTATATTAATCATAAGTTCAACGAAAAGATAAAAGGCAGCCAGAAAGCAGATCTTTTGGAAAAATCAAACCGGGCAGATCGAAATATTCACAAAATCAAACGCCGGGCATACAAGGAGTTGCAGGCCGGCAAAAGCGAAGACGAGATCTTGGCCGAATTGGCCCGGGAGCAGGTTCGATGTCCGCTCTTAAACGAAGACGAGCTGTGTGATCTGTATGACAATCGTCCGTTGACCTGTCGTTTTTATGGCATCCCCACCGCTATCGGGGGGCAGGGGTATACCTGCGGTAAATCAGAATTTAAAGAAGGTGAGCCGTATCCCACCGTAAACCTGGATATCATCAACAATCAACTTCAGCAGCTATCCGCCGAATTGATTCGCGATCTTAAATCGAGGTATGTGAAACTGGCGGATATGCTGGTGCCGCTGTCTATGGCCTTGCTCAACCTTTATGATGAAGATTACCTGGGGATTGGGGAGGAGAAAATCGAAGCACCCCCTCCAAGAAAAAAACGCAAGAGGAGAACCCTATGACCGAAATTTCTCCTGAAGAAGCCGAAATGCGAAAGCGGGCCGTTTTTGACAGCATGTCCCCCCGCCGCCAGAAGCATATCTTAAAAAAAGGTTATGACCTGTGGGATCCGTTCGAAGAACCCAAAGACCCCATCGACATCCGCAGAGACCCCACCAAGCGAACCACCCAAATGCTGGTCAGAGAGTTTTTACAATCACGCAGTTCAGAAGCGTACAGTAACGCCTATGGTCGCGGGGTACTGGATCTTGCCCTTGGCCTTGTGAACAAAGATGATTACTTTCAGGGAATGTTCGAATTTTCCTGCTGGTACCGGGAACTGCTGGAAAAAGAAGGACAAACGTAAAAGGACCATCGCTTGGCGCTCGGGGCATGGAAATGGTGTAAAAGGATGAAATCGACCTTATGATACCGTTTTCACCATGCCCTAGGCTTCATGCTCCGTGCCACCGGCCTAAACCGAAAGCCTATTGCCGACGCAATGTAAATCCGCTTCAAACAGACGAAGGTTGGATGGAAACTCGTTGGAACATAATGGAAATGCTGGGCAGCGATCCTTTGCCGGACAAGCTGATTGCCCCCCTTGATGGGGCCGAAATGGTGCGGGTGCCGGCCGGCGATTTCACCAAAGGAATTACCGAAGCCGAGTTGGCCCAGATATTCATGCTGGAAAAGCAGGAAAATCCGGTTTTTGCCACTGAAGCGCCCGCCCGCAAAATATATCTGCAGGACTTTTATGTCGACCGCTATCCGGTCACCAACTACCAGTATCAAAATTTTATCGAGGCAACCGGTCACCGTGAACCCATCCTGCTCAATCACCCTCTGTGGGGGCAGGCGATGCGGCCGGTGGTTTTTGTGGGCTGGGATGATGCCCGCAGGTATGCCGAATGGGCTGGGAAATCGCTTCCCACCGAGGATCAGTGGGAAAAGGCGGGCCGCGGTGATGATGGCCGTTGGTGGTCCTGGGGCCAGGAGTTTTTACCCGAGCACTGCAATTCGAGTGACTACGGTTTGGGCCATACATCTGAAATCGGGATTTTTGACCAGGGTGTCAGTCCATTTGGATGCTATGATATGTGCGGTAACGTATGGGAGATGTGCGAAGGCCGTTGGTTGGATGATCATTTGCCGATGCGGGGCGGTTGTTTTTTAGGTTCCGCCACCTTTGTCCGCGTCACCTGCCGCTGGACCCCGGAAGATCCTGTCAACGGCGCCCACTGGTTGGGATTCCGCTGCATCAAAGAAGTCCCCACGCAGCAGTAAGAAAGCAGAGGGCATGGCGCATGGGGCATGGAGTAGAAATTTTAATCGACAATCATAGCTAAACTTAAATTCAATGATTAACGGGCAAAAAAAGCTCGACCACCGGGTCGAGCTTTCTATTTATTATCGTTTAAATCTCGCGGTGGTAAAGATAGCACCTTGAATTTAAGTAATAATTATCTTTGTGATCTTTGGATCCCACGCCCGCCATCGCGCTTGTCCGGCGTAGCTTGAGCGAGGACGGAAGCTGTTCAGACGAGGCGGGCAGGTTTCTGGTGAAAAAGGCCGTCGGTCGGATTAAACGAAAAAGCTCCACAAAATACCGGCGCAAATTGCCGAGCCGATTACCCCCGATGAATTGCATGCCATCCCATGCATCAGTAAGAAGTTGGTCGGATCTTCCTTGAGGCCCATCAAATGCACTTCGCGGGCGGAGCCGGGCACCGCAGAGACGCCGGCTGCGCCCAGCAGCGGATTGATTTTATCTTTCAGAAACAGGTTCATAATTTTAGCGAAAATGACACCCGATGCCGTGGCTATGGAAAAGGCGACGGATCCCAGAAAAAATATGCCGAGGGATTTCGGCGTCAGAAAAACATCGGCCTGGGTGCTGCAGCCCACGGTAAAGCCTAAAAAGATGGTAGCCGTATCGATGATGGCCGATTGGGCGGTATTGGCCAGCCGATTGACCACGCCACATTCCTTTAAAAAATTTCCCAGAAACAGCATTCCCAGCAGCGGCAAAGCTGTCGGCGCCAGAAAACAGCACAGCAGGACGCCCGCTATTGGAAATATCAAAAGTTCTTTCTTTGAGACCGTTCTGGCCGGGGGCATTTTGATCAGCCGCTCTTTTTTAGAGGTCAGCAATCGCATGATCGGCGGCTGAATAACCGGTATCAATGCCATATATGAATATGCTGCGATAGCGATGGGTCCAATCAGGTGGGGTGCCAGTTTTGCCGTCAAAAAGATGGATGTCGGACCGTCGGCCCCGCCGATAATCGCAATTGAGGCCGCTTCCTTGGGCGCGAATCCGAAAAACAGGGCGCCCAGCAGGGTAAAATAGATGCCCATTTGGGCAGCAGCGCCCAGGAGCATTAACTTGGGCTGGGCCAGCAGAGATGAAAAATCGGTCATGGCGCCCAAACCCAGGAAAACAATCGACGGATAGACACCGGTGGTGACGCCGAAGTAAAGGTAATGCAAAACACTGTTGGGCTCATAGATGCCGATACCGAATCCTTTGAAAAAGGGGATATTGCCCACCAGTATGCCAAAACCAATGGGAACCAGCAGCAACGGCTCGTATTTTTTAGCAGTTCCCAGATATAAAAATATACAGCCCACCACGAGCATGATGTAATTGCGATAATCGGCCAAATAATAACCCGTGTTTGTCAGAAATTGAAATAACAGATCGACCATGATTTAACCCTTAATGATCATTTGAGTTCATTCCAGGTGAAGGTTCCGTCCCCTTGAG
>JASFNW010000242.1:0-3855 GCA_050116835.1 Desulfobacterales bacterium | reverse complement strand
ATCTGGGCTAAAATAAAACCGCTCACCGCTATGGGTGTTCTGAAGCGTAAGCGTCAACCTCGCATCAGCTCTGCTTTAATCCTAATCAATTTCAAATAGCCGGACTAAATTTTAAGTCTGACTAAAAACAAAACAATGGGGTCTATCATTTACATTTTGCTAGAAAAACCTTACCTTCAAATTGAATAATCTTAACCGGCAACATTAGAAACGGATTTGTTGACTGTTGTATTGCAGACAAGCAGTGCAGGATTGTACCCGCAAAGCTCAAAACTACCTGTACCTTAAAAAAATTGTCCAAAATACACGAATAAGCCTATTTCCAATGTTTGTAAATAGCGGAAGTTTAGATTATTGATTCCAATTATCGGAATTTCCCCGTCGGCCAAAACAAAATAAACTGCGGCTTCGAGAGATATGATGCGCTTACTGACGTATGCCGTTCGACCTTTGGCGATCCTGAAATACTTCGGGCTGTTATGCTTTGTATTGACGCTGATGACCGTCGTGCCGCTGGTCGTGTCTCTGTTGTTCGGTGACTATCATGTCAGTTTCCGTTACGGCATTGTGCTAATCGGCATGTTTGTTCTCAGCGCCGGTTTGATACGTCTGCCGGCTCCCAAACGCCTCCAGACCAATGAGGCGATGGTCATTACCGCCTTGATTTTCATGTTTGCGCCTTTGGCCATGACATGGCCGATGATGGCTTCCGGGCTGGGGTTTTTAGATGCGCTTTTTGAATCTATTTCCGGAGTCACGACAACCGGTTTAACGGCGACCGCAACGGTAGCCGATAAGCCCGAAACTTTCCTGTTTGCACGGGCCTGGATGCAGTGGGTCGGCGGACTCGGTATCGTGGTACTTTCCTTGACGGTTATGATCCAGCCGGGACTGGTGGCCAAACGTCTGGGCGACATGGAGGATTACGAAGAAGATTTGATCGGCGGCACCCGGGCATATGCCCGCCGCGTTTTCCTCGTTTACGTTGTTTTAACCGGCGGCGGTATCATGGTATTGAGTTTGCTGGGCACCGGCTGGTTTGAGGCGATTCTTTATTGTTTTGCCGCAATTTCCACCGGCGGCTTTTCACCTCATGCATCCAGTTTGGCCGGATTGCAGAGCTATCCAGCACAAGCGATGGTTATCCTGCTGTCGATGGCCGGCGGAATTTCTCTGATTTTATATCAGCGCTTATTCCGCAAGGGTTGGCGCGTTTTGATGGATGATCGTCAACTGCAGGGGTTTTTAACCGCCGGCCTGTTGATGACGATGCTTTTTGCCGGATCGCTCTGGATACAGGGTGGTTTTAGCTGGTCGCGGGCTTTAGGCCATGGTGCACTAAATGCGCTGTCTGCTCAATCGACCGCCGGTTTTTCATCACTGAATATTTCCGAAATCGATGCCGGATCAAAACTTGTGTTGATTTTGTCCATGACCCTTGGCGGCTGCATCGGCTCGACAGCGGGTGGTATCAAAATTTTACGGCTGCTGATTTTAATGCGTCTGCTTCTTTTGTCGATCCAGCGGGCCGGAATGCCTCGAAACGCGGTAGCACAGACGCGACTGGGCGGACGTCGTCTCGAATCCGATGAGATCCAAAACGCGTTGAGCCTTATTCTGGTTTATATTGTCATGATTGTGCTGTCCTGGCTGCCGTTTGTCGTTATGGGTCACAACTCGCTGGATTCATTGTTCGAGGTGGTTTCGGCCATCTCTACATCAGGGCTTTCGTCAGGGATTTCAGCTTCGGCGCTTCATCCGCTCTTGAAGATGGTCCTCTGCGTGGATATGCTTTTAGGACGCCTGGAAATCTTTGCCTGGCTGTTACTGGTGTATCCCGGGACATGGATTGGAAAAAGATTGGAGGAATGACATGCGAATCGTATTTTCAGGGGCCGGCCCCATGAGCGTAATAACCGCACGTGCGCTAATTGAACAGAGTCATGAAGTTGTTATTATTGAAGTTGATAAGGAAAAAATTGACCGGCTTTCAGATGAGCTGGACTGCAGTTTTGTACATGGAGACGCTTCTAAACCGGCCATTCTTAGCCAGGTTAACCCCAAAGATTGTGATTTTCTATTTTGCCTGACCGACAGCGATCAGGCCAATATTATCACTGCTTTACTCGGGCGGTCGATGGGGTTTAAACGGGTGGTTCCCAGCATCGAAGATATTGAATTACAGCAATTGTGCAATGAACTTGAGCTTGAAGACACCATTATTCCGGTTCGCACGATGAGCCAGTATCTTGAAAATATGGTCCGGGGGCTTGATACGGTTGAGCTTTCCACCTTCTTGAAGCACGGTGCGCGCTTTTTTACTTTTGTTGCCGGTGAAAAGGAAAATAACAACAAGATCAGTGAATTGGATTTTCCCGAGGACACGCAAGTGGTCTTCTTTTATCGTGATGATCAGATTAATTTCGCCGATAATGAAACCGCCCTCAAAGAAAGTGATGAGGTTGTTATTTTAACACACTCCAAGCATCTGACGGATTTAGAAGAACGCTGGAATTCGAAGCAGGCCGATAAAGATGATTAAGCGGATCCATGGGGTCTGAGATTCTGCAAAATACAGGATAAACCTTATTTTCCGATCTGTAATTTTCGAGTAACAATTTCAACATCTCGCCGATTATTCGGCTTTTACTCGAGCAGAGTGAATGTCGAACTTGCCGTAACTAGGCTCCAGCAACTCGTCATATTTCGCTGTGCGGTAAAAGGTCGCAGTTTCACTCAAAATTGGGAAAGGGTTTATCCATATGCCGCGAGATCCGGATTCGACCCAGAAGCAACCATTGGCTTCAAGCCTGCCGCCCCGTCAGCCGCTTGATGAAGGCAGCGATCCTATTTCATCGACGTCCTCCACCCACCATCAGGATGAGCAGCGAAACACCTTGCGCACCTGGCTTCACTCCGATGTTTTCAACGCTCCCGACGGCCTGGATGATTATGACCAGGATTATAATACGTTTCAGCCGCTTAAAGATATCATTACGGCCGACATGCGTCACCACATTAACAGACGCAAGCAAGGTGATCGCGATGAACAGGAACCCCGCAAAATAAATGTAGCAAATACGGATTCCAGTGCCGCCTCCGAGTTATCGGCCGAGGCATGTGACCGGAAATGCCATACGCCCCTGCCGGCGGCTGCCGAAATGGTTTTGCCTCACACAGAGCCACCGACGCTGAAATTAGATTCGTATGGACGGTTGGCGATTATCGGCTCTGAAGATCAAGTGGTCGCATGCGCAAAGAGGCTGGGAGATCGACTGAACTGTATTTTGCTGGTCAAATCAGATGCGCCTGCCGGTTGCCGACAGATAACGCTAGCCGATGGTCTGATATTGCCGTTAGTTTACGGCCAAATCATTGAGCTGAGTGGATTTCTCGGAAAATTCAGCATCAGCATAATGATCGAAAATGATAAGCGTCCGCTGACCGCTTTGCCGGAATTGAACAAAACCGGCATTGATCCTGTTCTGGATCTGGCTTCGCCGCCGCTGATCCGATGTGAGCGTTTGCCGCTGGGCTATTTCGCCCCCGGCACCGATTCTGAAGCCTTGAATCAAACATTGGATATGCTGCCGGATATGGTCGGTGAATTCGAAAAGCCCGGATTTATCTCCGAGGCGCCGGATCTTTGCGCCCATCATCGTTCCCGATTCCGGGGATGCAGCCGCTGCATCAGCAGCTGCCCCGCCGACGCCATCCGCTCAAAAGGCGATGTGGTCGAAATCGATCATCACCTCTGCCAGGGGTGCGGGCTCTGTGCCGCGGTCTGTCCCACGGGTGCGCTGATCCATGCCTATTTTCAAACCGACGACCTGCTGACCAAAATCAGAGAAAAGC
>JASFNW010000241.1:0-3872 GCA_050116835.1 Desulfobacterales bacterium | reverse complement strand
CAAATCAGACATTCCCTATCTGGCCTCGTATTTTATTCATATGTATAATAATAAAAATAACAGAGATTTAGATGGAATTTCTGATAAAGCGCTTGAAGTAATGGTGAACTACAGGTGGCCAGGTAACGTCCGCGAGCTGCGCAACATCATTGAACGTCTTGTTGTTCTTATCGGCTGCGGCAGGATTTCGCTCAATGATCTGCCCAGGGAACTCAAGGCAACCAACGGCTACCAGTCGGCCCAATCGATAGAAGTCACAGACGATGGTATTTGTTTGAACAGTGCTGTTACCGAGTTTGAGAAAGATCTGATCATACAATCCCTTGAGAAAACCAAATGGGTAAAAAATAAGGCTGCCAAACTGCTGCAGTTAAACCGCACGACCCTGGTGGAAAAGATCAAACGTCATCGCATTCAGCAATACGCAACTTAGTGTGAACCCGGATAGGGTTCTCACCACGAAGAACACAAAGATAAGAATCGGAAAACATATAATTTTACGTTTATCCTTGCGTGCCCTTCGTGGTTATGTATGCCTCACTTGCGCCTTGTGCATCACCCCATCATTTTATTTCCCGACAACATATCGATATGCCCAGTGTGCCGGCGCGATGCCGGATTCGCGTTGATTCCCATCCGCCTGATCATCGATAACCGATCTCCCGGCGTCAATGCGGTGACGTGAGCGCCCTGTATTTTTGACAGAATTTGAAAACAAATTTTCTTCGAAGGTACTGAAATTAAGTAAAATTTTGTAGGCTCCCAACCTTTGCGGCTAGAGATGGCGCTCATATTGGACCGCAAGCGCTCCCCGATAAAAAATATTTTAACTATCATTTCAAAATCTTATATTAATCCTTATCGGATCTGGGACCTGCCGCTAACGGCAGCTGGAGGTCTGCCGATCTGAGACGGCCGCTGACACGACTGCCGATGGGGTGGTTGACTTTCAGTGGCATGATAATTGCTCAATTCATGCGCGTTAAAGATGTGTGCGATCAATTTTGTATCACCCTCTATAAAAAAAAATTATAGAGCAAAATCAATGGATTAAAAATAGAAACATTTCCTGGAAGGTCAATGACAGCATTACATACCGATGGTCCCCAGCCGTTGATGCAACAAAATCGCTATATGGCGCATATTTTTGAAAGCATTCCCACCGGTGTGGTGGCCCTGGATGCGAAAGGCAAAATTGTCAGCTTCAATCGCACCGCTGAACGTATTACCGGACGCTCAGCAGATGAAGTCATGGGCCAGATGTTTGATGGTGTTTTTCAAGCGGATTATTTTCAAAATCCAGCACTGCATCTTAACCATATTTTGAGCACCCGGGAGACCACTGAAATAAAAACAATATTGGGAGGGGCGTCTAAAGGGAAGAACAACTTGCATCTAAATGTCGCCATCTCGCCCCTGAATTCGGTAAAGGACGGGCATATTGGAACCGTCTTGTCTCTGACCGACATCACTCGAATGCGGAATCTTGAGATGCAGGCCAAGCGAACCGGTCGTCTGGCGGCGATGGGCGAGATGGCTGCCAGAATAGCCCATGAAATTCGCAACCCGCTGGGCAGTATAGAGCTCTTCTCGACCATGCTCATCGATGATTTGCAGGAATTTGACGAGCAAAAGGCACTCGCAGAGCATATATCGGCGGGGGTTAAAAGTATCAACAACATTGTTTCCAATTTGCTGCTCTTCATGCGTCCGGACCAGCAGCTGGATGAACAGGTGCTCGATGTGCACGAGGCATTAAAAGACTCTTTGTTTTTTGCGAATCATTTGCTGGATGGACAGGATGATATTGATGTCCTTACGCAGTTGACGACGGAAACCCTGTTTGTCAAAGGCGACTTGGAATTGCTCAAGCAGGTCTTTTTAAACCTGATTCTAAACGCCATTCAGGCCATGTCCGGTGGCGGGCAATTACAGATATCAAGTCACAAGACCAGCAGCTATTCAGACACCGGCCTGGCGGAAGTGCACCTGATCGATAACGGCTGTGGTATTGCACCGGCAGATATGCCCAAAATTTTCGATCCGTTTTACACAACGCGCAAAAAGGGCACCGGCTTGGGACTCACCATCGTTCATAACATTATTAAACTGCACGGCGGCAGCATCGATGTTACCAGCAGCGCAGACGGCACCAAATGCATTGTAACATTGCCGTTGTGGCCGGACTCCCAACAAAATAATAAAAAAGATTCAGCTAATTAGGCGGAGTGTTTTTTTATGGATCTTGCGCCCATATTAATTGTCGATGATGAATCCGAGATGCGCAGCGCGCTTTCGCATGCATTAACGCGAAGTGGGTTCAGGGTGGAGAGTGCCGTTAGCGGTACCGACGCCCTGGTTAAATTAAAAAAAGATCCCTTCAGCCTGGTGATTACAGACCTGAAAATGCCGGAAATGTCGGGTATGGAACTTATCGGAACGCTCAAAAAGTTAAAGCCCGGGATCGAGGTCATTGTCATCACCGCTTTTGGGTCCATCCATAATGCTGTTGAAGCCATGCAGGCCGGGGCCGCGGATTATCTTTTAAAACCCTTTTCATTTGAAACGCTGGTGGCAACTGTAAAAAAAGTATTGGAATGTGTGCAAAGCAATGGTCAGCCGCGAGCATCAAAGAGCGCTGATAAATCTAAAGCAACAGTTAAAACATTAGTTACACAAGATAAGAAATTATTAGAAATTTTAGAACTTGCCAAGAATGTTGCCACCAGCCGCTCGACCATTCTGATTCAGGGAGAAAGTGGAACCGGTAAAGAGCTTCTGGCAGCTTACATTCATGAACACAGCGGTTACCCGGATGAGCCGTACATTGCCCTGAATTGTGCGGCCTTGCCGGATACGCTGGCCGAAAGCGAGCTTTTTGGGCATGAAAAAGGGGCTTTTACCGGGGCCGTCGGCCGTAAAATGGGCAAATTCGAACTGGCCAAATACGGTACCGTTGTTCTCGATGAGATCAGTGAAATGACCTTGCCGCTGCAGGCCAAATTGCTGCGTGTTTTGCAGGAAAGAGAGATCGATCGGATTGGCGGCAGTCGACCCGTTCCCATGAATGCGCGGGTGGTGGCGATCAGTAATAAGGAATTAAAAAAGGCCGTCGCCAAAGGTAAATTTCGCGAGGACCTCTACTATCGCATCAATGTGGTTCCGTTTACCGTACCGCCGCTCAGAGAGCGTCCGGGGGATATCCCGTTGCTGGTGACCCATTTTTTAGAAAAATTCTGCAATCTGAATCAGCGAAAGATGCTCAACATTTCCGACGCCGCCATGGCCCGCCTGACCCAAAAGCACTGGAAAGGTAATATCAGGGAACTGGAAAATACCATTGAGCGGGCGGTATTAATCGGCAACGGACCTGAACTGCTTCCGGAACACCTGTTTCTGGATGTGGCCGAACCCGACAGCCCGTCCCAGACGGCGGGTACGATTCAGGCCGGCATGACGGTCAAAGAGATGGAGAAAAAATTAATTACCTGCACATTGCAGGAGGTTGATGACAACCGCACCCGGGCTGCGGAATTGCTCGGTATCAGTATTCGGACATTGCGAAATAAATTAAAGGAATACAAACAGGAATTGGAAGCGGCCCCGGTCCAAACAGCGGCTCAAAATGGTTGAGCAGACATTGGATCCGACCGGCATGAAAAAAGCCTGCAACGGTAGTTTTTGCCGCTAAACGCTGGGATGTCGATCCCATAGTTCGAATTAAGATACTAAAATTATTTATTTAATTTGCACAACGGGTATCGAGTCAGACGCCCGCTGACCTGGTATGAAATTTGCTCGATTGCATAAAGATGTCAATTAAAACCACGAAGACCATGAGGCACGCAAAGAAAAATATTGAATAAATGACC
>JASFNW010000240.1:0-3878 GCA_050116835.1 Desulfobacterales bacterium | reverse complement strand
CGGTCTCAACAAGTTCGATTTGCTGCGCGGCAATCTCATCTTTGAGGCTGGTGGCGATGGTCTTTTTGGTGTCGTCCAGCAGCCCGATAACCTTATTTTGCAATTTGATAACCGATTTGTTTTTTCCAAGGGCAATGGTCAGCCGCTCCACCTCATCGGTCAGCTTCAAATTGAGGTTTTTGAGGGAAGCGTTTTTGGCTTTCAGATCTTTCAGGTTTCGGTTGCCTGCAGTCTCGGCCTCCTGCAGGCGAGCAATTTCCGCCTTCTGGCTATTAATTTGCTGCTCGGCTTCATACAATTGTTGCTGAAGATGCTTGACCTCATCCTGCAGGCGCGTGTTTTGATTCTGCAGCTGTGGTTGATCGGCGACACAGCCCTGCAGCGCAAATATCAGCAAAAAAAGAAGTCCTGTTGATGATCGATTCCCTATTCGCATCATTCTCATAAGCGGTGCAGTCGATAAGTGTTTGATTCGTTATTATATTTTTATATCAAAAATTTCCAATTTTTCATAATCTTATTTTATTTTAGAGGGACTATTTGTTCAGACAAGCGCTTTTTTATGGATTTAAGGCCGCAGACATCTCATCCCGAAGACAGCCGTCAACCGCAGATTCAGCTATTTTGCCTTGATGTTTGGCCATCGATGATTACATTCCAAATCTTCGAAGCCGGCAAGGGCTATCCGATTGTTTATGTCAACTCTGCTTTTTGCGAGTTGACCGGCTACGGGCCACATGAGGTCATGGGAAAATCACCTTCTTTTTTGCAAGAGCCCAAAACGGATGAAAGGGTTATCCAACAACTGAATGCCGACATTAAGGCCGGCAAGCTGTTTCATGGCAAGGCCATTAACTACCGGCGGGATGGTTCTGAATTTATGGTGGAATGGAAGATCGTTCCGATACGCAACGATAAGGATCAAATCACACACTATCTGGCCATCCAGCGAGATGTTAGCGATCAATCAGTTTAGCTTGCTTAACGTATTACCGGACCGAATGCAATGCGATTCCCGACCATACCATTTGTGTTGATGCTCGCTATCTCAGTAACCGCCTGTACGACCGGACCTCCGATTCATACGGTGGACGCGGTGAATATCGAACAATTTATGGGCGACTGGTTCGTCATTGCCAGCATCCCGACCTTTATCGAAAAGGACGCCTATAATGCCATTGAGTCCTACCGCCTGGCTGAAGATGGGACCATCGAAACGACTTTTTCTTTTAACAAAGGGTCCTTTGACGGCCCGTGCAAGGTCTACCGGCCACGGGGATTCATCCAGGACAAGCAATCCAATGCCGTCTGGGGGATGCAGTTTTTTTGGCCGTTTAAAGCCGAATATCGTATCATTTATCTGACTGAAGATTATTCGCAAACCGTCATCGGCCGTACCAAAAGGGACTATGTCTGGATCATGGCCCGCAAACCGGTCATACCCGAAGATGACTATAATCGCATTTTAAATTTTATCAGAGATGAGGGCTACGATCTCGGCAAGCTGCGAAAAGTTCCGCAGCAGGTAAATTAGACTGAACTGACGTTAAACGGTGAACCCCAGGGCACCGTAGAAGGGGCCGATTTTGCGGCTGCCCTGTTTGCCATCTGGCTGGGCCCCAACCCTATCAGTGAGTCTCTCAAAAAGGACCTTCTGGATTTATCGTGAAATTGCGGCATCCCGATCATATCGCATTGCGCAAAAAAATAGCCTATTCGGCTCCGGCCCTGGCGCTGGCTGTTGTCGGAATACCGGTTTACGTTTATATTCCCAAATTTTATACCGATGTTGTGGGGATCAATATTGCTGTACTGGGCACCATTTTGTTCAGTGTGCGCATATTTGATGCCGTGACCGATCCGGCCATCGGCTACATCTCGGATCGAACCCGCACTCGATTCGGCCGACGCCGGCCCTATATCGCCATCGGATCGCTGTTTGTCGTGGCGAGCATGTATTTACTGTTTAGCCCACCGCAGGCTTCTGCCTATTTTGAAACCTGGTGGTTTGGCATCTGTATTTATGCATTATTCTTATTCTGGACTGCCGTGACCGTTCCCTATGAGTCATTGGGACCGGAAATTACCTATGATTATCACGAACGCACCTCGCTTTTCGGTATGCGCGACGGTTTTCTGATCGCCGGCACATTGATGGCTGCCAGCTCCCCGGCGCTGGTCGAGTGGGCCTTTAACCTGTCAGCGGATGCTGAAGGCGAGCGCGCCAAATTTTTCTGGATTGCGGTGCTGTATGCGCCGTTGTTAATCAGCTCCTGCTGGTGGTGTGTGACGGCGATTAAAGAAAAACAGTCGGCGGCAATATTGAACCCGACCGGCATCTGGGCGGGATTGGGCTACGTGGCCCGTAATCGGCCTTTTATCATACTGATCATATCGTATACCATCGCGGCTATCGGCAGCAATCTGCCGGCGACTTTGATTTTGTACTATGTCGAATATGTTTTGCTGTCCCAACTGGCAGATGCATTTTTATTGCTTTATTTTGTGACCGGAATCCTTTTTCTGCCGGGGTGGATCATGCTCTCACGACGCATCGGCAAAAAAGCGGCCTGGTTGACTTCCATGGCCATCAATACCGGCGCATTTATAGGCGTCTTTTTTCTGGGTCCAGGTGATGCGCATATTTATGCAATTCTTGTTTTTTTATCCGGTATCGGCTTTGGCGCCACTCTGGCATTGCCGTCTGCCATCCAGGCGGATGTGATCGATTACGACGAACTGCTAAGCGGCCAAAGACGGGAAGGGCAATACATCGGCCTGTGGTCAATTGCTAAAAAATTGGCTGCCGCCATCGGTGTGGGTGCAGGATTGTCGATTCTCGGAATGGCGGGCTATACACCAAATGTTGCCCAGAGTGAACAGGTGCAGCTGACCTTGCGAACGTTGTACGCCCTGGTGCCCTCTGTTTGCAACATTCTGGCCTTTATCATCGTTTTGGCCTATCCCATCAGCAGCCGAGCACATGCGCAAATTCGCGCTGCCATTGCCGAGCGCAGGGACGGACGGACGGTGGCAGATCCATTACGACCGGATCGAATCATTAGGTAGCTTTGAATACAGGAGCGATTTGAATGGGAAATATATTGGCCGTTCTGGCCTGGAACCTGGCTGCAGTGACCGCGATGATGGTGTGCGGCTGGTTGCTCAGTCTGCTCTATAAAAATGTGACCCTCGTTGACAGCCTCTGGGGACTGGGTTTTGTTCTGATTGCCTGGATCACCTTTGGTATGACCGGGGGGTATTACGGGCGCAAAGTCCTGATGGCATGTCTTACCACTATCTGGGGAGTGCGCCTCAGTGCACATTTGACCTGGCGCAACTGGGGAAAAGGTGAGGACCGCCGCTATGGCAGCTGGCGCCAGGCCAGCGGAGACCATTTTTGGATCATCAGTCTGTTTAAGATTTTTTTGCTACAGGCTTTATTTTTGTGGGTGATTGCGCTGGTGATTCAGTACGGTCAGGTGTCACCGGAACCGGCACATTGGACTTGGCTTGATTTTCTGGGATTCATCGTCTGGCTGGTTGGATTTTTCTTTGAGTCTGTCAGTGATTGGCAGCTGGCACGCTTCAAGGCCGATTCCGCCAACAGCGGTAAAGTGATGGACCACGGCCTGTGGTCTTATTCGCGGCACCCCAATTATTTTGGAGAGAGTTTAATTTGGTGGGGATTGTTCCTGATTGCACTGTCCACACCCAACAGCTGGTGGACAGTGATCAGCCCGCTGACCATCACTGCGGTTTTGCTGAAGATGACCGGAATCCCCCTGATGGAAAACTCCATCGTGGACACCCGCCCGGGTTACCGGGATTATATCCGGCGCACCCCGGCGTTTATCCCCTGGTTTCCCAGAAAGGAA
>JASFNW010000239.1:0-3985 GCA_050116835.1 Desulfobacterales bacterium | reverse complement strand
CGGCCTTTTCCCTGGCCGGTTTTCCACCCCTGTCCGGCTTCTGGGCCAAAATGATTCTGATACGTGCCAGCCTCGACATTCATGCATACTGGCTCGCTTTCGTTGCAGCCGCTGTCGGGTTGTTGACGGTTTATTCAATGACCAAAATCTGGGCGGAAGTATTCTGGAAATCCACCCCCGAGACACATGAGGTTGCAGAACCCATGACCGCCCGTAATATCTCGGTCTGGATGCTGGCTCCCATAGCCGCTTTGGCGATGTTGACCATAATCATCGGTCTCGGAGCAGAGGTTGTTTTTCGATTTGCCCTTCAGGCAGCCGAGGAACTCAAGCATCCCGAATATTATGTCCATGCCGTCCTGGGAAAAAGATAATGAATTTATTTCTGCTGAACATTTTTTTAGCTCTTGGTTTTAGTGCCGTTGTGGGCCAGCTCAACCTGAGCGGTTTTATAGCGGGATTCATTGTGGGGTATATCGCCTTGTGGCTGACGAAACCGCTCTACGGCAAAACGCGCTACTTCGAGCGCCTGCCGAGGGTTTTGGCGTTGATCGGTTTTTTCGGCAAAGAGCTGCTGGTTTCAAATTTGAAAGTTTTGTGGGATGTGATCACCCCGCAGCATATCAGCCGCCCCGGCATCATTGGTATCCCGCTGGATGCCCGCACCGATGCAGAAATTATGCTGGTGGCCAATCTCATATCGTTAACCCCCGGCACCTTGAGCCTGGATCTATCCGAAGACAGGCGGGTATTGTATATTCACGTCATGTTTCTCGACGACATCGATAGCACCCGGCAGCAAATCAAACAGGGGTTGGAGCGACGTGTTTTGGAGGTGATGCGCTGATGTTTACCGAAAGTTCATTTGTTGTCTTCGCGGGTCGGTTTGCCCTCCCGGTGTTGCTGGTGAGCATTTTTTTGGCATTGGCGCGTCTTATCAGGGGGCCCGATGCGGCGGACAGGATCGTTGCGCTGGATCTGGTATCGGTGCTGATCGTCGCTTTTTTGGCAGCCTATTCGATTGTTTCCGGCGAAACGTCCTTTCTGGATGTGGCCATCGGTTATGCGCTAATTGCTTTTCTGGGCACAGTGGCCCTGGCGCGTTTTTTAATGCGCTCGGCCATGAAAAAATCTAAAGACTCTAATTCAGCAAATAAATCATTTTATGATAAATGAAATTGTCACCGCGCTGCTGCTGGTTTTAGGCAGCCTTTTTTCTTTTGTCGCTGCGCTGGGAATGCTCCGTTTGCCGGACACGGTGATCCGCATGCACGCAGCCACAAAGGCCGGTACGCTGGGAGCCGGACTCATCCTGATCGCAGAAGCTTTTTTCTACGCCGAGTCGGGGATTACACTGCGAGCGCTGGCGGCAATTACGTTCTTATTGCTGACCGCCCCCGTTGCCGCCCATCTGATCGGGCGTGCGGCCTACTACAGCGGTATCAGATTATGGAAAAAAACCTGGATCGATCAACTAAAAGACCGCTATCCACCCGGCAATCGTCCCGAACAGACAGGCAGATAAACAGCATAAATTGACGGCAATTGTTCTCATGTTTTTTGTCTAATCGTTTCGTTTATAATCAATATATTGTTCGCAAACACAGCGTATTGAATCTCAAGGGACAACCCACAGGGCGCCTTTTGAAAACTGGTTAATGAGATAACGACTGACGCTTCCGGTAAAATACTTCTTGTTCATTCCCCGGCGTCCAACGACAACGGTGCCGAAATTGCCCTGCCGGAATTCATCCAGAACCGCTTTGCCGACTCTGAATACGCCTTCCCTGACTTTGAAATTGATCTGATTTTCCCCGATTCCTGCTTCATGGAGTCTTTTTTTTGCATGGGAGAAAAACCGGTCGATGCATTCTTTGTCCCCCTGGCGAATGATTTCTTCGAGTGCTTCGGTATCTGTTTCCTCAAAGTCAACCGGACAAAAATCTTTCAATCGGGGCGTTACGTGATAAAATGACAGAGTGACATCACTGTTACCACCAATGATAAACGCCAGATGATCCACTGCCTTGAAGGAATCCTCCGAGCCGTCAACCGCGACCAGGATCTCTTTGGAAGGTCCGTGCTCGTCAATCAGCCAGATGGGGATATCCTTCGAATTATTTACTATATTGGCGCTAACACTTCCAATGAAGACGTCTTCCAGGCCGGTAAGCCCCCGCCTTCCCAGGATGACGGCATCATATCGCCCCGCGTAACTGAATTCCAGGATATCTTTGGCCACACCGAGCATCCGGGGCTGGGTTTTTAGCTGAAGATCGTTTTCAGCGATGCCTGCCGATGTCATTTGTTCCTTATGTTTTTCAAGAAGACGCTGAGCCACTTCGGTATTTTTACGATTCACCTTTTCTAGCTCTGCAAAGGCTTTGGCGCTTTTTTTGGCTTCATCCAGCAGATATTCTGAAATGGTGGGTTGAACATGCATTAGGGTATATTTTATATCCTTCAGCAGGCTATACATCTCGACCGCATACCGCACGGCATTTCTGGAATGTCTCGAATCATCAACTGCAATCAATATTTCTCTTTGCATAATCTTACCTCCTCAGTTCAGCTTGTGACCTATTTTTATGGTTGATAAAGGCTGTTCGCCATAATATTTTAAGATTCTCCATCATCTCGCTTTAGATTTGCAAATAAATCCGAAGCGATAATGGAAAAGACGGCTCTCATTTCTGCAGCTTAGCGGAAGCCGATAAAAAGAAGCAGCATGATAATCGTCGGCAGCAAACCAAATTTAACAATGCCGGCCGGGGAAACCTCATTGCCGAAATATTTTTTTAAAATCGATAGCCCGGCCGGATTGGGTGCGTTGGCGATTACCGTCAAGCCGCCACCGGCAACGGCTCCGGCCACTACGGCATATTTGAGTGCATCGGTAAAATTTGGCACCAGGGTGCTCAAAAAAGTGATGGCCGCATTGTCGTTAAATGCCGTCAGGATGGTGGCGCCAAGCATAAGCGGTATTTCTGCCAGATTGCCGAGGACGGGTGCGATCCACCAGCCCTGGACACCGCCGTGAACGACCAGCCCTCCAAGAAAGAACCCAACCAGCAGCGCCGGCTTCAGATCGATCCGATTCTGAAACGGTTTGGTGACCTCGGCAAACCCTAAAAAAAACAGTAAGCCGGCGATGAACAGTGCCGGGTAATGGGCGTTGATAATCGTCCATGCCATAAACGCCACATGAACTGCTGTAACCCAGGATGGCACGGGATCATCACGCTTGTCCCAATTCGGATCACGAAAATCGGGTCGGTCCTGTTCGGGCAGCAGGCCGGGTAAAAATTCACGCATCCTGGACAGCTTGATTTCTTCAAACCGTCTGTCAAATGCATCCTTAACAAGGTTTATGTCGACCCCTTCTTTAACAATGCTGGGAAGGTATTTTTCACTCAATCGATCCGCTAATCGTTTTTTTATACGGGGCATCACCTTTTCGACCTGCTGCTCAAAAATTTGTCTAAAGCCAATTTCTTTATCGACGGCAGTTGCGACTTTTTCAAATTCGGCATCGAGCTCTTTTCGTCTTAAATACTTTTTTTGGATTTCATCTTCCATTGCACGCAAGGTAAATTTATGCTGTAGTTCAACAAATTCCTTTCGAAAGAAAAGAAAATACAGGGCATTTGACGCAATGATGCCCAGAATCGCCTTCCAGCCAAAGTGAATGGCCATAAATGCCATATCCCAATTCCAGGGGATGGCCACCATTAATACCGGTGGTGCCGCAAAATTGGAAAGGGTACCGCCGACAGAAATATTAACGAACAGCAACCCGATGGTTGCATATTTGAACCGAGTGCTCGGATCTAAATCGTAGAACTTGTTGGCCAGCAGCAATGCGGATATGGTCATGGCGGCGGGTTCGGTTATCAGGGAACCCAATAACGGCCCCACGGTGAGAATGGTAAACCACCAGACTCCCAGTGAACCGCCGAGTAGATTGGCAATCTTCCACATGATC
>JASFNW010000238.1:0-4360 GCA_050116835.1 Desulfobacterales bacterium | reverse complement strand
TTTGGGATTGTGCTGGCTCGCGACGGCGGTGCCATGGAAAAAATGATCCCGGCGTTTCGGTTTTGCTTGGGTGGCCCGCTTGGAAATGGAGAGCAGTGGTTCCCCTGGATTCACATGCACGATCTGCTCTGCGCCTACCAGTTTGTGATCGAGCATCCGGAAGCCAGCGGAGCGGTCAATTTTTGCGCTCCCAGCCCCGTTCGCAACAAAGAGCTCGCCGCCAAGCTGGGTGACGCGCTCGATCGTCCGGCATTTATGCCGGCGCCGGCATTCATGATCAAATTGCTGCTCGGTGAATTTGGCGAATCGCTGCTCAACAGTCAACGAGTGGTGCCGGAAAAACTTGAAAAGGCGGGTTTCAAATTCGAGTATGCGGATCTGGATTCCGCCCTGCGTGAAATCGTTCAACGCTAAAAAAAAGAGGAGTGAATCCGAGGCTCGATGTTGTATGAAAAGCCAGGAAAACATTTACATCGGCACCTCCGGCTGGCATTACCGGCACTGGCGCGGCCCATTTTACCCCAAGGACCTCCCTGCGGCTGACCGCCTGAAATTTTATGCCGAATCATTTCAAACCGTCGAAATCAACAACTCATTTTATCAGCTTCCCAAAAGAGAAACACTGGCCGGGTGGCGGGATACCACACCGGCGAATTTCATTTTCGCGGTAAAGGCCAGCCGGTATATTACCCACATGAAGAAGCTCAAGGAAGGCAACAAAACATTTCAACCCCTGGCCGAAATTGTCGATGTACTGGGGTCCAAACTTGGCCCCGTTCTTTTTCAGCTTCCCCCCAACTGGGGGTTCAATCCGGAGCGGCTCACAGCGTTCATCAAAGCCTTGCCCCGGGATTACCGATATGTCTTTGAATTCAGACATCCGGGCTGGTTCACCCGCCATACATACGAAATACTGCAACGTTTCGGCGCCGCTTTTTGTATCTATGAACTGTCCGGCCGGCTATCCCCCAAAAAGATCACGGCTGAATTTATCTATGTGCGACTGCACGGACCTGAAGATGCCTATCAGGGACAATATGATATCCGTGTGTTATCCGGATGGGCCGGGGCCTTTTCCACCTGGGCCGGACAGGGAAAGAAAATTTTTTGCTATTTTGACAATGACCAGCAAGGCTATGCCGCTCAGGATGCGCTCAAGCTGCAAAAGATGATCCGAGGACGGGCCTCAAGGTAAGACTGATGAAATGAAAACAGACTGCCGCCGGCGTGTGCATATGCCGGCGACAGCAACAACGCGCAGGGGGATTTTTTATGAAAATTGCCATGGCCCAGATCAAGCCATCAACCGGGGATCTGCGCGGCAATGCCGCCAAAATTTGCGATGCGATCCGCTCAGCGCGCCGCAGAAATTGCGACCTGATCGTCGTTCCCGAAACAGCGATCACCGGTTACATGAGCTGCGATTTGCTGGAAATCGATGATTTTGTCGAGACCAACCGGCGCCTCTTGCACGATGTCGTGGTCCCCGAGTGCCGCAACATCGTGGCCGTAATCGGCTATGTGGACACCATCGATCATGACGGACCCGGACGTTATCTGCGCAATGCCGCCGCCGTCATTCAAAACGGCGTCATCACCGCAGTAGCTCACAAGCGCAATTTGTGCCGCTACCGTTATTATGATGAGACCCGCTATTTCAGCCCGGGTGAGAAAACCACTGTGGCAAAGGTCAATATCGGCGGTGAACAGCGTCGGATCGGCATTCTGATTTGTGAAGACCTGTGGGATGAAAATTACCCCGCGGCCCCTTATCGGGATGCCGCCCAGGCCGGTGCGGAGCTCATCGTTGTCATCAACGCATCGCCTTTTGAAATCGGCAAATGCAACCGACGGATGGAACTGATCAGGCAGCATCAGTCAATGCAACCGCTGGCCGTCGTTTACACGAACACCACCGCAATCGGCGATAACTTAAAAGACATCATTCTTTTTGACGGCCGCAGCATGATCGTAGACAGCGCCGGGCGCTTGACTGCCAGCGCACCTTTATTTCAGGAAAATCTCTGTATCGGGGAGCTTGACGCCCACATGCGCGGACAGCAAACGGCCAACCCTGACTGGGATGAAACAGGAGAAATCTATTCGGCCCTGACGTTCGCCCTGGGTGAATATTGCCGTCAAACCGGTTTTGATCGGGCATTGTTGGGCATTAGCGGGGGTATCGATTCCGCAGTCTGCGCCGCTCTTGCGGTGGATGCTCTGGGGGCAGAAAACGTTCTCGGCGTCTTGCTGCCTTCCAGACACAGCTCGGCAGAGACGCGTGAGGACGCCGCGACGCTATGTCGCAACCTCGGTATCGATCAGGTTGAAATTCCGATCAACAGCCTGCATGCGGAAGCGGTCCGGGTTTTGAACCGGCATCAACCGATTCAACGCCAGGTCACCGATGAAAACATTCAGGCGCGCCTGCGTGGTCTTTTGCTGATGGCAATGTCCAATGACGAAAATCGCCTGGTTATTGCGACCGGAAATAAGACGGAATTGGGGCTTGGCTATTGCACGCTATACGGCGACATGGTCGGCGGGATTCTGCTGATTGGCGACATCAATAAAATGCAGGTCTATCACCTTGCCGACCATCTGAATCGGAATGCTGGGCGGGATATCATCTCGCGGAACATTTTGCGCCGCAAACCTTCGGCCGAACTGGCGCAAGATCAGGAAGACCCCTTTGATTATGCGGTGGCGGCTCCCCTTGTCGATGATTTAATTGCCCGGGTAAGTCCGCAGCAAATCATGGCGCGTTATCACAGCCGGAAGTTGGCTGTCCCCTATCCAAAGAATCTATACAGCCGTTACACACCGGAGAGCTTTAAATCGCTGCTGACAGATACTTACCACCGATATCGGTCAGCCGCTTTCAAGCGCTCGCAATCCTCACCGAACGTTATTGTATCCCCGCGGGCACTGGGTTTCGATTTGAGAGAAACGATCATCAACCACTGGGAACCTGAGTGGTAGCGCAAGCGCAATTTTCAATGGCCGCTTTTCCCCGCTTCAATAACTGGAGTTCTGAAGACCATCACGCGCAACCGGGCCTCAGTTCAGCGGTTGGCTTACAGGATATTGGAGCGCAGACTCCAGGTGCTCTGCGGATAAAATCGCTGCAGCATGATCCAGTCTTCTTTGAGTTCGTCGACCTCGTGGGAGTTCAAATAGCGGCTGACGCCCCTGTAGTACAGCGCTTCGGGGGCAAATTGACTGAGGGGGTGCTGCTCGAAAACTTCTTTGAAAATCGGCTCGGCCTGGGTGTATTTTTTGCCGCGTAAAAAGAAGTGTCCCCGCGCCACGTCGAGCATGGCCGCAAATTCGGACGGGGCCAACCAGCCCTCGACCCAGTAAACCCGCTTTTGATTGCGATCGAGCACATTCAGATTGGGCGTCCAGATGGCCTGAAACTCATTGGCCAGTTTTGAAACCTTTTCGATGTCGACCTGGACCGGGATGAAATTTTCGTTGAGCAGAGTTGCTACCTGCAGGTTCGGGTACGTCACGGTACCTAATTTGGCGCAGCCCCCTCACCCGTCTTTGAAAAAATCTAAAAACAGCGGTTTTTTTTCTTCCCGGCTGCGTCCAACGCCTTCTTCATAATCGTTTATCCAATTAACCTTGTTTTCCGGCATATGATGTCCCTCCTTATATCTGTATCGGTTTTAAAATCAAGAAGCGCCTTGAAATTCGACGATATCGGGCAGCTTATATGCAGCGCACAATGACGACATAATGATCTGCTCCACTGTGTGCGGTGCAATTCATCAGTCGCGTTTTTAGGCATCGTCCGGCAGCGTCAGCGTGGCCGGCCGACGGACGGTCAAATGATTGATGACATCGGTGACACCCGGTACGGCCGTGGTAATCCAATTGGCGGCCGATTGCGCAGAGGCGTCCGGCACTTCACCGGTGAGGGTAACCCTTCCGTTTTTCACTTCTACCGTAACTTTCGCTGCGTCAATCTGTTTTTCCCGGCCGAGTTCTTCAACAATAATTTTCTTTATCTCCTCATCGGAGCGGATTATGTTTTTATCGTTTTCCATGTTTGTCCTGCTTAAAAATGAGACGTACCTTCCTTGGAATAGGCTATCTGGTCCAACTATAAAAACCCCGGCTTCTTCACGAAATAGGGTCGATCCTGTAATTTAACTGTAAAAATGTTGTAGCTTATAGATTCAGGATTGAGACCGGAAAACGCGGGATTGCTGTATTTCGAACATCGGGGGAACGGGCGGGCCGCTATCTCCATTACGCGAATGATCATGACAACGGACTGTGGCCCCCCGATAATCACTCTTCGTAGCCGGACAGCAGTTTTTCAAATTCCTGCTCTCTAAGGCGCTCGACG
>JASFNW010000237.1:0-4419 GCA_050116835.1 Desulfobacterales bacterium | reverse complement strand
GCCACTGTTGCGGCTCTGGCAGAGTCGTTCGGACGCGGCGCAATGACCAATCACTGGATTGATATCAAAAACAGTGACTGTATTCTGATCATGGGCAGCAATGCTGCCGAAAACCATCCCATTTCCTTCAAATATGTCGCCGAGGCCCAGCAAAAAGGGGCCAAGCTGATCAGTGTCGATCCCCGATTCACGCGCACGTCATCCAAGGCAGACCTATATGCACCCATGCGCTCGGGAACCGATATCGCCATTTTAGGCGGCATGATCAAGTACATCTTTGACAACAATCTTTACAACCAAGAATACGTGGCGGCATACACCAACGCCCCGTTTATCGTGAACAAGGATTACTATTTTAAGGATGGGCTGTTTGCCGGTTACAACAAACAGACGAAGTCATACGACAAGAGTAAATGGGCCTTTGAGATGGGCGCCGACGGGATCCCGAAGATGGACCGCAGCTTAAAGCATCCGCGTTGTGTCTTTCAGATCTTAAAGCGACACTATTCCCGCTACAATACCGCGCTGGTGTCGAAGATCAGCGGTACACCGGAAGCGGATCTGCTTAAAATTTACAAAACCTATAGCGCCACCGGTGCCAGAGGCATGGCCGGCACCATCATGTACGCCATGGGCTGGACGCAACACACCGTGGGGACCCAGAATATCAGAACCATGGCCATCATCCAGCTGCTGCTGGGCAATATGGGGGTATCGGGTGGCGGTGTCAATGCCCTGCGCGGCGAATCCAATGTGCAGGGTTCCACCGACCATTGCCTGCTGTGGCACATCTGGCCAGGTTACTTGAAGACCCCGCGGGCATCCAATTTTTCATTGGCGGCTTACAACCAGAAGTGGACGCCCAAGAGCAACGATCCGCTGTCGGCTAACTGGTGGCAAAATTACCCCAAATATTCCATCAGCCTGCTCAAATCGTTTTTTGGCGAAAATGGCGCCCCTAAAAACGATTATGGCTATGATTGGTTGCCCAAAGTCGATGATGGTAAGCATTATTCCTGGCTGGATCTGTTCGATGAAATGTACAGGGGCACCTTCAAGGGCTTTTTTGCCTGGGGCCAGAACCCGGCTTGTAGCGGAGCACATGCCAGTAAAACCCGAGATGCCATGAAAAATCTGGATTGGATGGTCAATGTCAACCTTTTTGACAATGAGACCGGTTCATTCTGGCGGGGACCGGGCATGGATCCGACCCAGATCAAAACCGAGGTGTTTTTCCTGCCGGCAGCGGTTTCGGTCGAAAAAGAAGGATCGATTACCAACAGCGGCCGCTGGAGCCAGTGGCGCTATGAGGGTCCTAAACCGTTGGGCGACAGCCGGCCTGACGGCCAGATCATCATGGACCTGGGCAATAAAATTAAGGCCCAGTACAAGGATGGCGGCACCTTCCCCGAACCCATCCGCAACCTCAAATGGGACTACCTGTCTAAAGGTAAATACGATCCCCATGCGGTGGCCAAAGAGATTAACGGCTACTTTTTAAAAGACGTGACGGTCAAGGGCAAGACCTATAAAAAGGGCACCCTGGTTCCCAGCTTTGCGTTTCTGCAGGCCGACGGATCCACCTCTTCGGGCAACTGGCTGTATTGCAACAGTTACACCGAAAAAGGCAACATGGCGGCGCGGCGCAGCACCCAGGATGCCTCCAACAACATCGGTCTGTATCCCGAATTTTCCTGGTGCTGGCCGGTTAACCGGCGCATCATTTATAACCGCGCTTCGGTGGATCTTAAAGGTCAGCCCTGGGATAAAGCCAACTGGGTCATCAAGTGGGATGGTGCCAAATGGTCGGGCGGTGACGTGCCCGATGGCGGCTGGCCCCCGCTGGGCAGCTTTGATAATCCCAATCCCAAAGCCAGGTATGCTTTTATCATGCGCAAGCACGGCCACGGGCAGATATTTGGCCCGGGTCGCGCCGACGGCCCGCTGCCTGAACATTATGAGCCAATGGAATGTCCGGTGGAGAAAAACTACATGAGCGCCACTTACACCAATCCCACCGCGCCCACTTACGGGACCAAGGCCGATGTCTATATGACCTGTGACCCGCGTTATCCGTACGTGGGCACCACCTACCGGGTGGTGGAGCACTGGCAGACCGGGGTGATGACCCGGCACCAGCCCTGGTTACTGGAAATGCAGCCCCAGGTGTTTGTGGAGATGAGCGAAGAGTTGGCCCGGCTCAAAGGCATTGAAAACGGCCAACGGGTAATGGCTACCTCGGCCCGGGGCAAACTGGAATGCACGGCCATCGTCACCAAGCGCATGCAGCCGCTCAAGGTCGCCGGGACGACCATCCATCAGGTGGGGTTCCCGTGGTGTTTTGGATGGCAAAAGCCGAAAAACGGCATGGAAGAGAGTGCCAATCTGCTGACGCCGTCCACCGGTGATCCCAACACGCGCATTCCCGAAACCAAGGCCTTTATGGTTAACATCCAGAAAATGTAAAAGGAGGTGATCGCATGAGTAAGTCATTTTTTATCGATACCACATTGTGTACGGCCTGCAGGGGTTGTCAGGTCGCCTGTAAGCAGTGGCATGATCTTCCCGCAGAAAAAACGACAAACCGTGGGACTTACCAGAATCCGGCCGATCTCTCCTTCGATACTTACAAGCTGGTAAGATTCCATGAGGCCGTCATCGACGGACAGTTGCGGTGGTTGTTCTTTCCGGACCAGTGCCGCCACTGCCTCGAAGCGCCCTGCCTGGAAACCGCCGGAGATCCGGCCGCCATCTACTATGATGAGCCTTCCGGGGCGGTGATTTATACGGCGGCAACCAAAAATCTGTTTGCCGACGAAATCATCCAGTCCTGCCCGTACAACATCCCGCGAAAGGCCCCCGACGGCACCCTGGCCAAATGTGATATGTGCTATGATCGGGTCGCCGCCGGGATGCAGCCGGCCTGCGTCAAGACCTGTCCGACGGGTGCGATGAACTTCGGTGAACGCGCCGAGATGCTGGATCTGGCCCAAAAACGGCTGGCAATGGTGAAAAGAACCCACCCTGACGCCATGCTGCTGGATCCGGACGACATTCGGACCATTTTTATGGTGGCTTATGATCCCGGCCTTTACCATGAGTTTGCAGTAGCCTCACGGCGGGACTTTGGTATTTCCCGGCAGGCGGCATTAAAACGAATGTTTCGTCCGCTAAAAAATCTAGTTTCACACCTGGCTTAAAACGCTCGAAGTCAGATTCACCATGAAAAAGGGGAGACGGTTTAACCGGCTTCCCTTTTTTATTCACCAAAGGTATGATAGGCTTATTCGATATCAGATACCACTATGTATTCTGACAACATTCCTTGGCCGCACAGCTGGACAATCTGAAAAAAGGAGAACTCATGACTGCTTCACTAGCCGTCACGTCACAACAGGTTAAACAGGCGGTTGCAGCCCTGACAAAGCTGCGACCGGCATACACAGCGCTTTTTAACTTTTACGAGAAAATTTTTGTGGCACAGGAAGATTCCAAAAGCCAGATAAAAATAGATCCTCTGAAAATCGATGATGAAATTCTGGCGCTAAAGAAAAAGGAAAAAAATTCATTGATTGCCATGAACGAATTTAAACTCGAATCCAAAGCCGCGATCGCCCTTCTGGATCGTATCTGCCAGATCGTCGAAGCGGCCAACCCGGATATGGCGGACTCCGCCCGGCTCATCCAAAAAGCCGTCTCCACCAAAGCACTGAATCCGGAACTCGTTTTCGCAGCGCTTTTAAGGGCAGACGATGCTTATTTTAAAAAAATTGCAAAAGATCTCGGCATCGGAAAAAAGACCCTGGCCTTTTTGGCGTACAGCAGTATTAAGCCTTCAGTGGTTCATTGCGCCGAGCAGCTTGCAACCTATCTGGATCCGGAGCAGGTGTGGGATAAGGGGATCTGTCCCGTTTGCGGCAGCGCCCCCGGGTTTTCACTGTTTGAAAACGAAGGACAACGGGTTTTATTCTGTACCTTTTGCTGGCATCGGTGGGCGGCCCAAAGAATCTATTGCCCGTTTTGCGAAAACAAAAACAGCAACACCTTGCATTATTATTTTAGTGAAACTGAAAAAGATTACCGGCTCGATGTATGTGACCGTTGCAAAAGGTACATAAAGGCCGTCGATACGCGGAATGCAGACCGGATCATTTACCCACCCCTGGAATTCGTCGCCAGTTTGCATCTGGACATCAAGGCTCAGGAATTGGGCTTCCAAAGCGGTATTCAGCTAACGATTCAATAGTTCAGATGTCAGGTTTAAGGTGTCCGTAAATGGCGCTGAGATCCATCTAGAGCGTTTGTCATAATAACGTTCCGATACAGGCAGTTTTTTGAGTCTTTTTTGGGTTTTTAATAACGTCTAAGATAGCTTGGTCCAAACGCTCTAATAATTGTTGTTCATTTTTGCAGACATAA
>JASFNW010000236.1:0-4471 GCA_050116835.1 Desulfobacterales bacterium | reverse complement strand
ATTAGTGCAGATCTCCATTCGATATCTTGAAATTTATTGAGATTGGATCATGTAACCTATTCTTTCCCAAAATTCAGATCGAACCCCTTATATTGTGGTTGATGCAGACGTTGCCAGAGTTTATATGTCGTGATAATGGTAAAATCTGGAAAGGTTGAAAATTTGTTAGATGTACTGAAGAAATATGGAATTGCGATTTTGTAAGGTTGGACTGAATCAGCTGAAATTTAGAAAAGGCTTTTTGTGGCGCTAAAAAAATTAGCCCGCAAAAAGCCTTTTTAATATATTTCTTTTCGTTTTTGATTCAGAAATGAGAAATTTTCGCCAAGGTCAAGAAAAAATCAGATTTTACACCGGAGGCATACTTGCAGTATGTCGAGGATTAAAATCTGATTTTGACGCAGAGATTGGGTAAAATAGCCATTTCTGTGCAAAAACTAGGTTCCGATGTTCCAGGAAGCCAAGTACTTTTTCTGCTCGGGTGTCAGCCGATCGATTTTCGTCCCCATAGCCGCCAGTTTTTCCTTGGCGATTTGCTTGTCTATTTTTTCCGGGACCGGGTACACCTGCTTGGCCAGGGGTTTTTTATTTTTGACCATAAACTCGATGCTCAGCGCCTGGTTGGCAAAGCTCATATCCATGACACTCGAGGGATGACCTTCGGCAGCCGCCAGATTAATCAGACGTCCCTCCCCCAGCACGTTGATCCGGCGCCCGTCTTTTAAGGTAAATTCTTCGGTAAACGGCCGGATCATGCGCCGTGATCTGGCTAGCTTCTCCAGACTTACCAGGTCAAGCTCGACGTTAAAATGACCGGAATTGGCTACAATCGCGCCATCTTTCATAGTGGCAAAATGCGCTTTACGGATAACATTAATATTGCCGGTCAGGGTGCAGAAAAAATCGCCGATACGGGCGGCCTTGCCGATCGGCATAACCGTGAATCCGTCCATGACCGCTTCAAGCGCCGGCAACGGATCGACTTCGGTGACAATCACTTTGGCCCCCATGCCGCGGGCTCGCATGGCGACACCGCGGCCGCACCATCCATAACCGCAAACCACAAAATTGGTTCCGGCCAGCAGACGGTTGGTCGCCCGGACAATACCGTCGACCGTGCTCTGGCCGGTGCCGTAGCGGTTATCAAAAAAATGTTTTGTCTGAGCGTCATTGACCGCAATAATCGGATACTGTAAGACGCCGTCAGCGGCCATACTACGGAGCCGGATGATGCCGGTTGTGGTCTCTTCGGTTCCTCCCCGAACATGGGTTAAGAGTTCGGTGCGATCTGAATGAAGGGTTGATACCAGATCGGCGCCATCATCCATGGTGAACTGGGGTTTTATGTCCAGCACGGCGTTGATATGCTTGTAATACGTTCGGTTGTTTTCGCCTTTAATGGCAAAAACAGGGATTTTGTCGTGTTTCACCAGGGATGCAGCCACATCATCCTGGGTGCTGAGCGGGTTGGAGGCACATAGGGTCACTTCGGCACCACCGGATTTGAGCGTTTGCATCAGGGAGGCGGTTTCGGTGGTCACATGCAGACATGCGGCCAAGCGTAGACCTTTGAGCGGTTTTTCTTTTGCAAAACGATTCCGGATGCGGTTTAACACCGGCATGTTCTGGTTCGCCCACTCAATTCGCAGGGCGCCGTCTTTGGCTAGCTTGATATCCTTAACATCATATTTCATAAGTAATCGGTCCTCCTTCATCAGGATTTTTGCCTCGTGTTCAGGGTTTTCACTTCATTCCGAAGAGATAATCTTGGCCGTTCAATAAGCAATGGATGAATGGAATGGTGGAAGATACGATTGCCACAAAACCAATTATCTTCAGCCTGACCATGAGGCCAAGGTTTTCAGTATTTGTATCAAAGTCCTGCTTTATCCTTAAGAACCTCGGCAATGTCGGTATTTTCCCATGAAAAATCCGGATTGTTGCGGCCAAAGTGACCATAGGTTGCCGTCTGGCGGTAAATAGGACGCAATAAATTCAGATATTCAATAATCGCTGCCGGCCTCAAATCAAACACTTCCAAAACCATTTGCTCGACTTTGGTTTTGGGAATCGTCCCGGTGCCCATCAAATCAACCATAACCGAGACGGGCTCAGCCACGCCGATGGCGTAGGCCACCTGAATTTCACATTTTTTCGCAAGTCCCGCCGCCACAATATTTTTGGCAATGTGCCGACCCATGTAAGAGGCGCTGCGATCCACCTTGGATGGATCTTTGCCAGAAAAGCAACCACCGCCGTGACTGCCCTGACCGCCGTAGGTATCCACAATGATTTTGCGGCCCGTTAGGCCGCAGTCTCCCATGGGGCCGCCGATCACAAAACGCCCGGTTGGATTGATGAAATAGCGCGTATCTCCGTCGGTCATCTCGCGTGGGATGACCTTTTTGATGACTTCCTCGATAATCGCTTCTTTCAGATCCTCGTAAGTCACATCCGGTTTGTGCTGAGCAGATATCACCACAGTATCCACCCGCTTGGGCGTCCCGTTTTCATACTCGATGGTGACCTGCGATTTACCGTCAGGTCTTAAAAAATCCAGGGCACCATTTTTGCGAACTTTGGCCAGCCGGCTGCAAAGTTTATGCGCGTAAGAGATCGGCATCGGCATCAGTTCCGGCGTTTCATTGGTGGCGTATCCGAACATCAATCCCTGATCCCCGGCACCCTGTTCTTTGAATAGGCCTGATCCTGTATTTACGCCCTGGGCAATGTCCGGCGATTGGCGGTCAATGCTGGTAATCACCGAGCAGGTCTGGCAGTCAAATCCCATCTGGGATGAACAATACCCGATATCCCGGATCGTATCCCGTACGATCTGAGGCATATCGACATAACACTCGGTGGTGATTTCACCGGATATAAAAGCCAACCCAGTCGTAACAAGGGTTTCACAGGCGACCCGGCAGTTTTTATCCTGAGCCATAATCGCATCCAGGACGGCATCGGATATGGCATCGGCGACTTTATCCGGATGTCCTTCGGTTACGGATTCAGAGGTAAAAAAATACTTTTCCATACCGCTCTCCTTGTATAATTTTAATATTTATACCGCCTCACCGGCAAAATTTTTGCCAGAAGGATAAAAATTATAGTTTAACTTAAATAAATTCATTAGGCAAAATAAAATTTAGGTTTTGGGTTCTTAAATCAATCGTCAACATAAATCAAGTGCCGGTTTCGGTCGCTTCAGTCGATCAACCCTCTATACTAAAAACGTCAGAAACATTTTAAAGGTTGAATTTAATTAATCTATCATATTGTCTTATTCTTTCTTGACATGATTTTTGTCATTGGATATGTATTTTGAAGGCAAAAAAAAATTTCAGTTTTTACCTGGGGATGGATTCCGTGGGGGAACCATCCATCCGTTCAACCGCACGTATCGACGGTGATGTAAGTTTCCCCACGTTTGTCTACCCATACTTTATCATTTTTCTTGAAGGCTGCGATATCGCAACGGAAATGCAGCAAGTTGTTTAGCGCTGAAAATTCCCAGCTAGACTGAACGACATATTCAAAGAACCCTCAACAAGTACCTATGCCGCTCTATATCTTCTGGGATAGTTTTACCTTTCTTCTCAGTTTAAAATTCAAATTAAAATCGACAATCAAAGGTGTTGTTTGCCCTTTTTCAGGCGTTTAAGGCTTGTCTCGAACCGGAAAGGCTTCAAATCCTCAGAACAGCTTCACCGATCCCGCAGAAGCGGGAAAATGGGGTTTTAGAATCATTCATAGACAATCGATATAAACTAACCTTCATCGAACACCATCAGAAAGGAGGGCGCTCTTATGAGAGTAAACCGACGGGAGTTCATCCAGATCTCAGGGGCTGCGGCAGCCAGTCTGGCGCTGAGCAGCTGCGCCGGCAAGGGCAGCATGTTTGCGCCGGCGCGGGACCAGGCCAAAGCGCTTCAGATCCAGGATGCCAAAGAAACCACGACGATCTGCCCCTATTGTGCGGTGGGCTGCGGTGCCATTGTGCAGACTGCCAAATGGGGTGATAAACGCGTCATTAACATCGAAGGCGATCCGGATCATGTGATCAACCGCGGCACATTGTGTTCAAAGGGTGCGGCGCTTCATCAACTGGTTGAAAACAGCGAGAGGGTTACCACTCCACTTTACAGAGCCCCGTATGCCAGGGAATGGAAAAAAGTTTCCTGGGATTGGGCGCTTACGGAGATCGCCAAACGTGTAAAAACCACCCGCGACGCCACCTTTGAGGTCAAAAATGCCAAGGGCCAGATCGTCAACCGCACCATGGGCATTGCCTCGGTGGGCTCTGCAGCCCTTGACAACGAGGAGTGCTGGATTTACCAGGCTCTGATGCGTGCCGCCGGGCTGGTCTATATCGAGCATCAGGCCCGTATCTGACATAGCGCCACTGTTGCGGCTCTGGCAGAGTCGTTCGGACGCGGCGCAATGACCAATCACTGGATTGATATCAAAA
>JASFNW010000235.1:0-4510 GCA_050116835.1 Desulfobacterales bacterium | reverse complement strand
GTCCCGTGAATTGAATAGGGAGCGTACACGTAATTTCAATTCGCAGGACAACGCGGCTATCGGACGATAGATGGGGTTTTGAAACCACTTCGAGCCAAAATTTTTAATGATCGCCTACATCATTAGAAGAATTTTTGTACTTATCCCCACCCTGCTGGGCGTATCCATCCTGGTGTTTCTGATGCTGCACCTCACACCGGGGGATCCGGCTGAACTGCTGATGGGAGAGCGGGCCTCGGAGGAAGCCCTTCAGGAAATCCGGGAACATCTGGGGCTCGATAAACCGCTATATGAACAATACGGATTATTTCTCAAACAATTGATGCAGGGTGACCTGGGCGAAACCATCTGGACACGCCAGAAGGTCTGGATCGAGGTCAAGCAGCGTTTTCCGGCCACCATCGAGCTTTCCATTGTCGCCCTGCTGATCAGTTGCTTCGCCGGCATGATTCTCGGCATTATTTCGGCCACCAAACAGTACTCCATTTTCGATTATCTGAGCATGCTCGGAGCGCTGGTGGGCGTCAGTATGCCCATTTTCTGGCTGGGGCTGGTGTTTATGCTCATCTTTGCTCTCAATCTGGGCTGGCTACCCATGTCCGGCCGGCTGAGTGTCGGTGTGGAGCTTGAAACCATCACGAATCTTTACATCCTGGATGCCATCTTAACCTTGAACTGGGCGGCCCTACGGGATGCGCTCTGGCATATCATCATGCCGGCGGTCACCCTGAGCACCATACCGACGGCGATTGTCGCCCGCATGACCCGCTCTTCGATGCTGGAAGTGCTGCGCCAGGATTACATCAAAACCGCCAGAGCCAAAGGCCTATCTCAGTTTATTGTCATTTTCAAGCACGCCTTACGCAATGCCTTGATTCCGGTGGTCACCACCATCGGCCTTCAGTTCGGCGTGCTGTTGGGCGGTGCGATTCTGACGGAAACCATATTTGCCTGGCCCGGCGTGGGCAAGTGGATGTATGACGCCGTGATGCAGCGCGACTATATGGTCATCCGCAGCGGTACCCTGTTTATCGCCACGATATTTGTTTTGATCAACCTGTGTGTGGATGTTTTGTATGCCGTTATCAATCCGCGCATCAGTGTAAAATAAATTAGAAGTGATTTTAAAACCCCATCTAATGTCCGATAGCTGCGTTGTCGCGCAAATTGAAATACTCACGTACTAGCGTGTACGCTCCGTTTTCAATTCGCGCGGCGCCTTGCGCTCAAACATGATCTGAGACTTTAAAACCACTTCTATAAATTAAAGATTAAGCGCTTAAAGGAACATTCAAAGATTCCGTACCTGACTTAAATGGCTAAGGACAAACCGAAAAAGAGCCCGGAAGACCGGCATCCGTTTTTCGATCAAATCAGCCAGCTGTGGCGCAATAAAACTGCTGTTCTGGGGCTGGTGATCATAACGGTTTTTCTTCTTAGCGCTATTTTCGCCCCTTATCTGACCCCGCACGATCCAATTGCAACATCCCTTTACGATCAGCTCAAACCGCCGATGTGGCATGCGACCGGATCCTCGAAACATGTCCTGGGTACCGATGACCTGGGACGGGATATCCTTTCTCGGTTGATTTACGGCGCCCGCGTTTCGTTGCTCGTGGCGGTGATCAGTGTCGGTCTGGCGTTTTTCTTCGGCACCCTGCTGGGCTGCATTTCCGGGTATTACAAAGGATTCCGAGACAGCATTATTATGCGCTTTATGGACATTATTCTGGCCTTTCCCTATATTTTACTGGCCATTGTGGTGGTGGCCTATTTAGGCCCCAGCCTGCAGAACGCCATGATTGCCATCGCCATCACCTATATCCCGCGATTTGCGCGCATTGTACGCGGCAGCGTGCTCGAGGAATGTGAGAAAGACTATGTCAGCGCCGCACGCGCCATCGGTGCCAGGGATTTTCGCATCATTTTTATTGCCATCTTGCCCAACTGCCTTGGCCCGCTGATCGTGCAGACCACCCTGGGATTTGCCTCAGCTATCCTGGACATGGCGGCCTTGAGCTTTCTGGGATTGGGCGCACAGCCACCGACTCCGGAGTGGGGCGCGATGATTGCCAAAAGCCGGGCGCTCATTTTGCGGGCTTCATGGGTGATGACTTTTCCAGGACTGGCCATTTTATTTGCGGTATTGGGCTTTAATCTTCTGGGTGATG
Organism: Desulfobacterales bacterium; assembly: GCA_050116835.1. Taxonomy (GTDB): domain Bacteria; phylum Desulfobacterota; class Desulfobacteria; order Desulfobacterales; family JAHEIW01; genus JAHEIW01. Next base: position 2,339 of record JASFNW010000235.1, on the reverse strand, counting down.
GATTAAGAGATGCCCTGGATCCGAGATTAAGGGATTGATGACGGTGGTTATGGGCAACAAAAACCTGTTGAAAATTAAAAACCTGCGGACGTATTTCTATGTCCGCGGATATGTGGCCAAAGCCGTCGATGACGTCAGCCTGAACATTCATTCCGGTGAAACACTGGGTTTGGTGGGAGAGTCCGGCTGCGGCAAAAGTGTCACCGCCCATTCCATTATTCGCCTGATACCGGATCCGCCCGGCAGAGTTGAAGGCGGTGATATTTTTTTCGACGGTCAGGATTTGCTGAAATTTTCCGAATCGCACATGCGCAAAATTCGCGGTAATCAGATTTCAATGATTTTCCAGGAGCCGATGACATCGCTGAATCCGGTCTTTCCGGTGGGTGACCAGGTGGGTGAAGTCATCCGGCTGCACCAAAAATTGTCCCGTGGCGCCACCCGCGAACGCGTCATTGAAATGTTTCAACTGGTGGGCATACCGGCGGCCGAAAAACGTCTCGCGGATTACCCGCATCAGATGAGCGGCGGCATGCGCCAGCGCGTGATGATTGCCATGGCGCTGGCCTGCAATCCCAAATTGATGATCGCCGATGAGCCCACCACCGCACTGGATGTCACCATTCAGGCCCAGATCCTGGATTTGATGAACAAGCTCAAAGACGAAACCGGGGCCGCCATCCTTTTTATCACCCACGATCTGGGCGTCATCGCCGAGATGGCCCAGAATGTGGCCGTCATGTATGCCGGTAAGGTCATGGAATACACGGACGTCAAAACGATTTACGCAAACCCGAAAAATCCGTATACCATCGGTTTGCTGGAATCCATTCCGGTACTGGGCAGAGAAAGTAAAGAAAACCGGCTCAAGGCCATTTCCGGCGTCGTGCCCTCCCTGCTGAATTTGCCTGCCGGCTGCCTGTACAGCGATCGTTGCCCGGATGTCTTTAATGACTGCCGCCAGGTGGAGCCCCAGATGGTCCCGGTGGCTGACAATCATTACGTCAGGTGTTTAAAATATGCCTAACATTCTGCTGGAAGCCAAAAATATCGTTAAACACTTTCCCATTAAAGGCGGGGTCTTCCTCAAAGAAATCGCCGCGGTCAAGGCGGTTGACGGGGTGAGCCTGACCATCGAAGAAGGCGAAACCGTCGGGCTGGTGGGTGAATCCGGTTGCGGTAAAACCACTTTCGGCAGAACCATTTTACGATTGGAAGAGCCGACATCCGGTGAGATCTTTTTTGAAGGTCAAAATATCCTGGCCTACGACAAGAGAAAAATGCAGGCGCTGCGTGGAAAAATGCAGATCATCTTTCAGGATCCCTTCTCATCCTTGAATCCCCGCAAAACTGTATCCCATATCATCGGTGAGCCGCTGCTGGTCCATGGCATGCACAGTCGACCGAAAAGAGACACACGGGTGCTGGATCTTTTAACGGTGGTCGGTTTGCGCAAGGAGCACATGCGCCGCTATCCCCACCAGTTTTCCGGCGGTCAGCGGCAGCGAATTGGCGTTGCCAGAGCCCTGGCGTTAAACCCCAAGTTGATCGTCTGTGATGAGGCGGTCTCCGCGCTGGATGTCTCCATCCAGGCTCAGGTGATTAATCTGCTCAAGGATCTGCAGGATGAGTTCGGGCTGACTTATCTATTCATATCCCATGATTTAAGTGTGGTGGAGCATGTCAGTGATCGGGTGGCGGTCATGTACCTGGGCAAAATCGTAGAGTATGCACCCAGCAAAGCGCTTTACAAGCAACCGCTTCATCCCTATACCCAAGCTCTCTTGTCGGCGGTTCCCGTGCCGGATCCCGCGCTAAAAAGCAATGAACGCATCATATTAAAAGGCGATGTCCCCAGCCCCATCGATCCCCCGCCGGGTTGCAGTTTTCACCCGCGCTGCCTGTTTGCCAAAGATATTTGCAGTAGAAGGGAACCGGAATTCAGGGAAATCCGGGACAAGCATTTTGTCTCCTGCTTTTTTGCCGGTCAGCTGAGCCTGGACAAATAAAAACCCTGCCTCACGCGCTGCGTTGACGGCTAATCAATTATTTGAGTGCGGTTCAGATCGCAGTCGATATAGCGCTGACCCTGCTCATAGGCCTGCGGGTTGCCCAGCAGCAGACTGACTTTGCCGCCTTTCAAATGAATTTGGCCATTTTTCCACCGACAATGAAAGGCAACCATGGCGTTGACACCCGCAGGTTCATTGCCGTGGACACCCCCAACCACCATCAAATGCTTCCCCACCTTGTCTTCAGCCACCTCGATACAGTACGGCAGTTCGCAATTATTGCGCTTCCTAAAATACGCGAGTATTTCTTCTCTCGATTCCTCAGTT
>JASFNW010000234.1:0-4511 GCA_050116835.1 Desulfobacterales bacterium | reverse complement strand
CGGATTGAACAGCTTATTACCGGAGGATATTATCATCAAGGATTGCGAACGGATTGCCACCGATTTTCACGCCCGTTATGACGCTCGCCGTAAAACGTATCACTACACGGTGTTAAATCGATCCGTCCCGGCCGCCATTGGACGTCAGTACGTATGGTTCATTCGCAAACCGCTTGACCGGCAAAAAATTAGAGCCGCCATGGCGCACATCATCGGCCGCCACGACTTTAAAGCATTCGAGGGCAGCGGCAGCCCCAGGCAAAATACCACCCGAGAGGTGTTTACAGCCAACCTCATCGAGGACCCCGGCGGCATGCTGATTTTTGAAATCGAAGCTGAAGGCTTTTTGCGTTACATGGTTCGCAATATTGTTGGCACATTGGTGGATGTTGGACTGGGAAAAATCACAGCAGCTGATTTTAAAACAATCCTGAATTCACGGGACCGTTCGCAGGCTGGTATTACTGCGCCGGCACGGGGGCTCACCCTGATCAGGGTGATCTATTGACGGCGATTTATAGATCTTGGAGCAGAATTCTCAATTAGCGGGTTGAGGCTGTTGAGCCGATTGGCCGCTGGCGCCCGTTGTCAATGTAACATTTTTGATATAGATCTTCACGGGCGGACAGGTCAACTTAAACACATAAAGCAGGGTACCCCATTTCAAGGGTTGATGCAGCCGATATACGGTGTTATAGAGGCGGCGGGTGGTTATAACCGAATGAACATCGAACAAAAGGATTTGGGCAAATGCCGGATTTCACTAAATTGAGTGGCCCGGACCGTCGGCGTGTCAGAGAAGAATTGCAGCACCGCTATCAGGAGTTTAAGTCCCGCCGGATGGCTCTGGACATGACCCGGGGCAAACCCTGCCCCGAACAACTCGACTTGGCGCTGGGCATGCTGGGGGGCGATACCGGCAACGCCTACCGTACGGAAGATGGCCTGGATTGCCGCAACTATGGCGGACTCGATGGTATTCCGCCGGCCAAAGCGTTGTTTTCAGAATACATGGCGGTTGAAACGGATGAATTGTTGATCGGTGGGAATTCAAGCCTCAATTTGATGCACGACACGATTTTACGGGCCATGGTCAAAGGCGTGATGGACGGCGCACCAGCATGGGGGCAGCTGCCCAAAGTTAAGTTTCTGTGCCCGAGTCCGGGATACGACCGCCACTTTTCTATCTGCGAATACCTGGACATCGAAATGATGCCGGTTGAGATGACAGACAACGGTCCTGCAATGGGCGTCATCGAAGATCTTGTCGCCAAAGATGACTTGATCAAGGGCATATGGTGTGTCCCTCAATACAGCAATCCAACCGGCATTGTCTATTCTGATGAAACGGTTGAACGTTTGGCCAGCATGAAGACCCGAGCTGCCGATTTTCGAATCTTCTGGGATAATGCCTATGCCGTTCATCACCTGGTGGACAGGCCGACCCCGCTGAAAAATATCCTCAGCGCCTGCAAACAGGCTGGTAACCCGGACCGCGTCTTTATGTTCGCCTCAACATCCAAGATTTCTTTTGCCGGCGGCGGCCTGGCTATCATGGCCAGCAGTCGGGCCAACTTGGATTGGATTAAACGCCAGATGGCCTTTCAGACCATCGGTCCCGACAAACTCAACCAACTGCGCCACGTTCTGTTCTTTAAAAATCTGGCCGGCATTGAGACGCACATGCAAAAGCATGCAGGGATTTTGAAACCCAAATTTGATGGGGTCCAAAATATTCTTGCAAGCGAACTGGACGGAAAACAAATTGCCCGCTGGAGTCGGCCGCAGGGGGGATATTTTATCAGTATCGACACGTTGCAGGGGTGCGCGGCTGCTGTCATCAAAATGGCCGCTGACGCCGGTGTTAAATTGACACCGGCCGGCTCTACATATCCCTATAAAGCGGATCCACAGGACCGTAACATTCGAATCGCGCCTTCCTTTCCACCAATGGAAGATATTCAGGCCGCCATGGAACTGGTCGCTATTTGTATCCAGCTGGTCAGTCTAGAAAAAAATATCCGGGTAAGTTAAACCCAACGACTGGCGCAAACGGGTTGCTCACAAAACAAAAACCCCGCCCTGAGCAGGGACGGGGTTTTCATGAAAACAATGAGCGGTCTTAGCGGCTCTTGCGTTTGGACGCCTTGAGCGGATTAATCTTTGCTTTGGCCTGTTTGGATTCGGTTGTTACGTGGGTGGCCAGGTTGCAATTGCCGTTTTTCCATTTAATGGAGGGATTCGGGCAGGCGCTGCAGTACCAACCACTGGATAGTTCTGTACCCCTTTTGCAGCCGTTACATTGTTCGACGATCTGGTGGCAAATGCCGCCGTTGTAAGAGCAGCCTTTTGCCGTCATAAATGCACACTCCGAACCTTTTTTAATTGTTGCGCAATCCATTGGAATCACCCCCTTCCAGCGCTAATTGATAAATCAAAAATATGCGGCTAAACACCAGCAAAATTTATGCCAGCTTAGACCAAGACTCAAAAGTAGAGGAATATAGTTGGCGAACTGCGGCTTGTCAATAGAAATTTAGAAAAAGAAGGACTTCTATGATATATTGGGAGCATAATCGATCTTTGGATCTAGAAGGCCAGCTCAAAGCCTGTTGAAGAGCATTTGATCGAAGGTTTAATCATGGGAGGGGATCGATTGCAACGGGACATTGACTTTCTGATATCTGACATTAGCTTGGCAGCCATCAGGTTCTTTGGTGAACAAATTCAATGGCAACACGCTGACCGGCAAGTTCTACCGATTCACTCGTTTTAATGACCATGTCTTTCGCTTGAGGTGATCATGGATATAAAGCCAGTTCAAACAGACATACCCAGCCTGGGCACCGCTAAAATTCCTTCACCGGTTTCAAACTGCGCCAGAGGTGATACCAACAGCATCTCATTTGTCACAGACAATGAGCATGTGCTGATCGATGTCGACACGCACAGCCTCGCTCAGCAATTACAGGACAAACAGAAACCACCCAGTTTCGAAATGGCGGGTCCCAGAAGCCATATATTTTTTGATCCCAGCAAATTGCGCTGTGCCCTTGTGACCTGTGGCGGTCTGTGCCCAGGATTAAACGATATTATCCGTTCCATCATTTTGGAACTTCACTACGGCTACGGAGTTCGTAGTATCTATGGCATCCGCTACGGCCTTCAGGGATTTATTCCGAAATTCGGGCATCATGTCATTGATCTGACACCCGACGAGGTCACCAATATTCATGAGAGGGGGGGGTCGGTTCTGGGTTCATCGCGGGGGCCTCAGGAAATCGCCGATATCGTCGATTGTCTGGAACGCATGAATGTCGGCATTCTGTTTATGATCGGCGGGGATGGCACGTTGATGGCGGCCACGCGAATCGCCGATGCCATCCAGCAACGCAACCTGAAAATTAGCGTGGTCGGTGTCCCCAAAACCATTGATAACGATATTCACCTGGTATCCCGCTCTTTCGGCTTTGAAACAGCCGTAGACGTTGCCACCCGTGCCATCATGAGTGCGCATAATGAAGCTGCCGGCTATCCGAACGGCATCGGTCTGTTAAAATTGATGGGCCGCCACTCGGGATTCATTGCGGCCACCGCCACACTGGCGCAGCAGGATGTAAATTTTGTACTTATTCCCGAGGTCGATTTCGATCTGGATGGGCCCAATGGTCTATTGAGTGCGCTGGAGAAGCGGCTGGCAGATAGGGGGCACGCGGTTATCGTTGCGGCAGAGGGCGCCGGTCAAAAATTTTTCGATGACGCAACATCCGAATGCGATGCTTCCGGCAATATCAAACTTAAAGACATCGGCCTTTTTTTAAAAGAGGCTATTATCGCCTATTTTCGAGCCAAAAACACAAGCATCAGCATAAAGTATATCGATCCCAGTTATATGATCAGAAGTTTACCGGCCAACGCCAACGATCGGGTCTTTTGCAATTTTTTGGGCCGCAACGCGGTGCATGCCGGCATGGCCGGTAAAACAAATCTGCTCATCGGGCATTGGAACAATTTCTTTGTCCATGTGCCCATGCAGGCAGTGGCCGGTAAGCGCAAACAGATAAATCCGACCGGAACGCTGTGGCGCAGCGCATTGGAGGCCACCGGTCAGGGGTCACTCAAGAATGATTAAGGATCGTGTTTGGTGTTTAGTGTTTGGTGTTTGGCAAACCAATTTACCAGCATCCGACCTTCAAGTTACTAAACACGAAATACAAAACACGAAACACTTTTTAGTATCGCTCCAATTCTACAAATTCCCTGCCTTTAACCTGCAGCAGATGCAACTCTTTCAACGCCTCTCCATTTTCATCAAATTGCGTTGGGCCGGTAACGCCAACGAATTCTTGCATGTTCACAAGATAATTCTTGATATCGCTTTTGAATCGGATGTCGGGTTGTGACAGCACACCAAAAAGCATCATGGCCGAATCATAGACAACTGCTTCGATAAAACCGGGCTTTTCCTCATATGTCTTTTCAAAAATACTGACAAAATTTTGAACGACCGG
>JASFNW010000233.1:0-4539 GCA_050116835.1 Desulfobacterales bacterium | reverse complement strand
AGCCGGTGGGGCGGAAGCGGGGCAAGCTGTGACTCAGGGCAGCCAGGCTGCCGGAGCCGCCGCCGAATTGTCCTATAGCCGTGACAATGAAATACAGGCCGACCAGTTAGGACTGATCTACCTGAACGATGCCGGTTACGACGGCGCTGGGCTGCTTAAGATTCTAAAAAAGATGCGCAGCAAACAGTGGTTTAGCACCGAACAGATTCCGACTTACATGCGAACCCACCCGGCAATTGATGAACGCATCACCTATCTTGATTCTCAGCTGAACAGCTCGCCGGAAGACACCAAGAAATGGTCGCAAGTGGATGCCGGCGAATTTAGCCGAGCGCATACCTATTTGATTACCCAGTATGGTGATGAAAAACTGGTGTTAAAATATCTTGAAGCACAGGTGAAGCAGCACCCTGAAGATCCGATGGCGCATTATCGTTACGGGCTCATTTTAGCCCGGGTTAATCGCAGGGCCGAAGCCATCGAGCAGATCAGAACGGCGCTGCAAAAGCGTGCCTTTGATCCATATATGTTAAGAGATGTCGGCCGGGTGTACTATCTGGACGGGCAATTTGAACAATCCCTGAAGATGCTAAAAACCGCCCGCAATATGATACCCGATGATGCAGATTGCAGTCTTTATTTGGGTCAGACCTATATGGCCATGGGACAATATGATGAAGCCTCTTCTGTTTTGCAGGGTGTCGTCGAAAAACACCCCGATTATACGAAAGCCTACTACGTTCTGGGTCAAAGTCTCGGCAAACAGGGGAATCTGGCAGATGCCTATTATTATCTGGGCGTTTATCATACCCGTAAGCGAGACCTGAAAACGGCCATCGTTCAATATCGGCAAGCGCTCAAGTATACCAAGGATGCAGAAAGGCGGGCCACCATAGAGAAGCGCTTAAAGAAGTTTGAAAAGATGATGGCCAAACAGCGAAAGGGATAGAATTAATTGCGGTCAAAATGGGAAAATTGCATCGAGAAGGTTCCGCGGCCCTGAGTCGCCGAACGCAGGTTTGTCGAGTAGCCAAACATCTGTGACAGCGGTACGGTGGCATTGATCATCTGAGCCCCGGCTTTGTGTTCAATGGATTCTATTTTGCCGCCCCGCGAGTTTAGCTCGCCGATGACATCACCGATGAAGGCTTCAGGCACAAAAATTTCAGCGGTCATAATCGGCTCCAATAAAAACGGATTGCCGGCACTCATGGCGTCCTTACATGCCATGGAAGCACTAACGGTATAGGCCAGCTCGGTTCCCAGGGATTCTTTGTAGTTGGCATGGGTCAGCCTCACCTCAACGTCCACCACCGGATACCCCATCTGCGATCCGCTCTCCAGGGATTCCCAAACGCCCTTTTCGACAGCCGCCGTATACAGATCCGGCAAAACGTCATTTGAGATTTCCGATACGAATTTATTACCCGATCCCCTGGGCAAGGGCACCATGCTTACCGAAACTTCAGCAAAATGGCGCTGGCCGGCGATTTCCTTATCAAAAACTATCGTTGCTGATCCGGTTTTTTCGATGGTTTCGCGATAAACGACCTGGGGCTTGCCCACATTGACATTGGTATGAAATTCACGCAGCATGCGGCTGATAATTATTTCAAGGTGCAGTTCACCCATCCCGGATAAGATGGTCTGTCCGGTATCCTCATCCTTGCGAACGATCAATGTCGGATCCTCCGCCATAAACTTGGCGAGAACCGCATCCATTTTTTCTTGATCCGCATGGGTTTTGGGTTCCACCGCGATGGATATGACCGGCTCGTAAAATTCGATTTTCTCCAGCAATACCGGATGATTCTGGTTGCACAACGTTTCGCCGGTGGATGAACCCTTTAAGCCGACGATTCCGACGATGCTGCCCGCACCCGCAGCATTCATCCGCTCGCGCCGGTTGGCATGCATGTTCAATATGCGCGCGATTTTTTCCTTCTCTTTGCGGGTCGGATTAAAAACCTCTCCACCGGACGTAATTTTACCGCTGTAGATCCGGATATACGATAACTTGCGCCCTTGCATCATTGACACTTTAAAGATCAGGGCCGCCAGCGGCTCGGAATCTTTCGGGTGGCATTTAATCATCTCGCCGGACTCGGGGTGCATGCCCTCAATCGGAGGAATATCAGCCGGGCCGGGTAAAAAATGGATGATTGCATCGAGCAAGGGCTGAATTCCCTTATTTTTAAGTGCCGCGCCGCACAACAACGGTACGAGCTTCATATCGATGGTTGCCTTGCGTATGGCAGCCAGCAGTACGCTCGCCTCAACAGCTGTTTCCGCCAGATAGGCTTCCATGATGTCGTCATCATGCTCCGCCAGGCTTTCGAGCAGCTTATCGCGGTATTCGGCCGCAGTGGTTGCAAGCTCTGCCGGAATCTCCTGCTCTTCATATTCAGCTCCGAGCGTATCGGCATCCCAAACGATATGCTTCATGCGGATCAGATCAATAATGGCGTTGAAATTGTCTTCTGCACCGATCGGCAGCTGTAAAATGAGCGGATGGGCATTGAGGCGTTCGGCAATCATCTTGACGGTCCCGAAAAAATCGGCCCCGATGCGATCCAATTTATTGATAAAGGCGATTTTTGGCACCTTATATTTATCGGCCTGTCGCCATACAGTTTCAGACTGGGGTTCCACGCCTTCCACAGCGCTGAATACACCGATAGCGCCATCCAGCACCCGCAAAGAGCGCTCGACTTCAATGGTGAAATCAACATGCCCGGGGGTGTCGATAATATGAATCTCCGTGTTTTGCCAGTGACAGGTCGTAACCGCGGAAGTGATCGTAATGCCCCGTTCCTGCTCATCAGGCATCCAATCCATCACCGCCTCCCCATCGTGCACTTCACCGATTTTGTGGGACCGCCCGGTGTAATACAAAATCCGCTCGGTAACCGTCGTTTTACCGGCATCGATGTGGGCGATAATGCCAATATTGCGGATATTTCCTATTTTTGTGGTAGTTTTCATCGTATTAACAGCATATTCGCTTTTATCGGAATCTGCAAATCAATATGCCCGGCGAGCGTCTTGGCTTCGGTGCCGTTGATCAGAATTTTGACTGCCTTAATCTGCGGTACATTCAACACCAGCGAATTGACAATTGAAAAAATTGTCAACAATTCGGACTGTATGCCGCCCGGATGGTTATCGGCCACAGCGGAGGTAAGATCCACAAAACAAATGCCGTTCTGTGTCACAAAAATCGCCCGGATGGCAGTTGCCGCCGGAAGGGTGCGGGCCAATCCCTGTTGTGGGCCTTTAATCAGCGCATCTACGATACTTCTGGCTAAAAACTCAGGATCTTGCGGGCTTTTCAGAATACGATTTTCGGCCATCAGAAATTGGCCTTCGTTATCCGAAAAATACAAATGGACCGGCCTTCTTTGCGAGGGCGTCGCCGCCGCGGGCCGCACGGTTTGTTGAACCTTGGTCCGATCTTGCGTATCAATTGAACCCATCATCCGTATCAGCAGCAAAACAATTCCTGCGATCACTGCCGAGGCCAGAAACCCAATATGCCATTTTTTTATCATGGTGCTGCCGGTGAAACGGTTTTGGGTAGCAAATAGAACCCGTTTTTTATGTCAATCAATGACTGATGTCAAGCTTAACAGCCGGTGCGATTTTAGCATGCGAATTGATAACCATTAAAATTGCGGCTGGTAAAAGCAGGCGGCCATTGAAAGAAAGCAGCTAAACTGAGCATTATCTTTTTCAGTTTGACTCCCACGGGCGAGCAATGATATCAGAAACGCTTTTATAGAAATAAAAAAGGCTAGCCCCCGGGCTAACCCGCTGTTTAAAAAAAGTGGAGCTGATCGGGATCGAACCGACGACCTCATGACTGCCAGTCATGCGCTCTCCCAGCTGAGCTACAGCCCCACACGAGCGAAATTATTTAGCATTTGGTTTTTTAAGTGTCAATAGTTATATTTGCTGAGCACATCGATCGGGTCCGGATTGCAGTCAATTACGGCAGCTGATGGCGCTGGCGGCATTATCGCCGAGATGGGTTGACAATATTTTAAATAATAAATATTATTGAACAGTTATATGGTTTATTGCTCTATTTAACGCCATTGGATCCTGGTTTTGATCCAAAATATTCGATCAGGTGAAGCGTATGAATCAATACCCAATTCCGCCGAATGGGCTGGCCGGTGAGCCGACCGATGAGGATGTCTACAAGGAGTTTGACGCCACCGAGCTTTACTGCCCGAAATGCAAACAGGCTGTCCCGGTACGCAAACGGTTGCTGCTGGTATTGCCTGAAGGCGATAAATATGAATACCTGTGCGCTTACTGCTCTGAAACCGTTGGGACCAAAGTCGATAAGAAGGAAAATCCGCTAATCCTTATTTCCTGATTTTATGCTTCCCTTCTTTTATGTTTTCGTGATATTTTTTATAAGATATGGTTCCCAGTTTGAGGTTCCCCGTTCAGCGTTATTTCGACTTTGAACCTTTGAACCCTAACCCTTCGAACCTATTAGGAGAAAAATTTAATGTTAAGTGTAATGCG
>JASFNW010000232.1:0-4635 GCA_050116835.1 Desulfobacterales bacterium | reverse complement strand
GTAAAGGAAAATCTGATAATTTATATTGCATGGTAAAGTCTATTATTTTTGTTAAATGCCTGGAATTTCGATGACTACAATATATTGCGGAATCGAATCAATTTCATCTTTGTTCGATGTCGGCTATGAAGAGATCACAACAATGTATTACACATAGCGTCAGCTAATCTCGAATATTCTCAAGCCTCAAAATTGAAGTTTATTTCAACCGCCACCAAATATTTGATCACTTCCGAACCCCTGTTAGACCGCAAACGAATCACAAGCAACTATATCGACTTCATAATTGATGGATTTTCGCAACAGAAATGAGAATTTTTTTTGCAAGGTCGAGGAAGAATCAGATTTTATACCGGAGGCATATTTAATGGCATAGAGCATAGAGCATAGAGCAAAGCGCAGAGCGTTGACCTTCGCGCTTGAATCAAAACGCTATGCGCCATGCCCCCTGCGCTATGCCTCGTTTCCCGCGCAGAACGCAGCTTATCGGAAAAAGATCCATTTAAAATCAAAAATTAAGCGCGGCCGCCGGACCACTTAAGCTTCTTTTTTAAAATATCGAAATATTGTCGTTCCGGCAGGGTGATCAAATGAACCGGATGGGCTCCTTTTTGAATATGAATTTCATCCTGGTCATTTAATTCCAGCCCCTTTTGCCCGTCGAATGTCAGAACGATATCGGAAGATTCTTTGCCCAGCCTGATGTTGATGCGAGCCGACTGCGGTACAATTAACGGCCGGTTCGTGAGGGTGAATGGGCAGATGGGGGTTAAAATGATGGCCGGCACGGCCGGGTGGATGACCGGACCGCCGGCAGCCAAGGAATAGGCGGTCGAGCCGGTCGGCGTCGCCACGATCAAGCCGTCTGCGCTATAGGTGGTCAAATAGAGCTCGTCAATGTGGGTTTCGATGTGGGCCAGCCGCGCCAGTGCACCCCGGTTGATGACCACATCGTTTAGTACGGTTTCCCGTGCCCGGGTTTTCTCGCCGCGCATTACCGTGACGGAAAGCCGCATGCGGGGTCGCAGTATAAAATCGCCCTTCAAGACCTTCTCGGCGGCCGGATAAAGATCCTCCTCCGCTATTTCCGCCAGAAAACCCACCGCACCGAATTTGATGCCCAGAATGGGAATTTCCTGGTCCCCAATCCAGCGCACCGCACTCAGAAAAGTGCCATCTCCGCCCAGCACAAAAATGCAGTCCACATCCGATGTGGGCGGCGTCTGGCTGGCGCTGTCGTTTTCTTGTCCGGATTCTACGGTTTTTTTACGGATGATTTCAATTTTTTTTGACCGCAACCAGCGTTCGAGCTCATCGGCCTTCTTATTGGCTTTGGCATCTGATTTGACGACCAGTCCTATTTTTTTCAAGGCGTTGTGTCGACTCCTTTAGCACGAGTTATTTAGAACCTATCTCAAAAATAGTAGATCACTTCCAAGGGTGCGGCGCAAAACCGATTCGAAAACGGAGTATACACGCCAGTATTCGAGTAATTCGAATCGGTTTTATGCACGCCTTTATATTTAAAAATAGACGTGTAATCCATTTGTCCTGGACAACAAAACCATTGGGCGTTAGATGCATTTTTGAGATAGGTCCTGATATTCATACAAATTTGGTGCACAAACAGCAAGATGTTTTTGGGTTTTTGCGGCGCGCTTTACCCTTGACAACCCAAAACCCGCTCTTGTATACAATCTACAATTGAATTTGATTCAATTATTACAGTGTCAATCATAACCTGCTTGTATTATTCACCAAAACCATTGAGCGAGATCAGTGGTCGCAATTTCGATCTGCCCGACGCATTTTTCGAGTCACTTTTCTGTTAATTCTTTTTTTCAGCGGGGATCAAATGAGGATTGAATCTTTAGTTGATCTGGCCAAACGGCATATTCAGTTGTGGATCATCAAGGGCGAATACCGGCCCGGGCAAAGGCTTAAAGAAGAGGAAATTTCCGCCCGTCTGGATATCAGCCGGCCGCCTGTTCGCGAGGCTTTTAAATTCCTGGAGGCCGAAGGTCTGGTGATGCGTAAACCGCGCCGTGGGGTATTTGTGTCTGAGATGACTGCTAAAGATGTATGGGAAGCCTACACCCTCAAGGCGACCTTATATGAAATGGCAACCGAGCTGGCCCTGGACAATATCAGCGACACGCAGATTGCCGATTTGGAAACCTTTGTTAAAAACATGGAAAACTGCGCCTTTGCCGAACCGCTAAATTTGCTCGGCTATCAGGAGCATCATCAGGGATTTCACGATCAAATCATGCTGATTTCCGGAAACCAGCGCCTGGAAAAAATTTCCGCCAGCATCCACCTCCAGGTTTGCCGTTTCAGCTACCTGTCATTACAGGATAAAGCCCATCTCAACGCGTCTGTTCGTTATCATCGTCGCATCCTAAATGCCTTAAAGAAAAAAAATAAGCCTTTGGCGTGCAAACTGATGAAGGATCACGTGCTGGAGGCCCTTGATGTATTACTGGATATCTACGATCGCAACGAAGACGCACCGGATAAGCAGGCCGTTAAAGCAGCCGCATCAGATTGATTTTTGCACTGGAGACCAATTGCCGGACATAGCAACTAGCGATAAAAATCATTTAATATTAAATACTTTTTGATTTTAAAATTCGAAACGATCAATAGACCGAAATTGAGCGCTTGTTGAGGTTGCCGCAGCTACACGGCAGATGTCGTTCCGCTATAGTGTACTATGCGGGACGGCATCTAACACAGTAGATGCGGTAAGATCGGCAAGCCCGAAGGGTTTCGAATTTTAAAAATATAGCGATAAAAATCATTTAATATTAAATACTTTTTGATTTTAAAATTCGAAACGATCAATTTCGGTAAAGGAGAAAAAGAATGGCAGTCTTACCCGAAGTACAGCAGCATTATGGAAAACTCAAATTTTTCATCAACGGCAAATGGATTGAATCGGAATCCGATCAAATATATGAAGACGTCAACCCGGCAACGGGTGAAGTCATCGCAGAATTTCCTTCGGCCACTGACAGTGAAATCGAGCAGGCGGTCCAGGCCGCCCAGGCTGCGCTTGTCCAGTGGCGGCAGGTTCCCCTCAGGGACAAAGCGCGCTACTTGTTTGATCTGAGAGGAAAGTTTGAAGAGCATTATGATCGGCTGTGCCGGGTACTCGTGCAGGATCATGGGCGCACCATTGGAGAAGCCAGGGGCACCCTGCGCAGATGCATCGAAAACATCGAATCGGCCTGTTCCGCGTTGCTGTTGTTAACAAAAGGTGAGTATATCACGGAGCTGGCCAGGGGGTTGGATCAGGCCTTATACTGGGAGCCCCGCGGTGTATTTTTGATCATTACGCCCAACAATATTCCGATGCACGCCTGGTCATCGTACGTGCCCTATGCGATTGCCAGCGGCTGTCCGGTTATTGTCAGCCCCAGCAAAAGTGATCCGGTCTGTCTGGATGCCATTTTTAGCGTCACCGCCGAGGTGGAAGGATTTCCTCCCGGATTGGTGAATCTGATATACGGCGGCAGCAACGTTAATCAGAAGATATTGTCGCATCCCTTGGTTAAAGGCGTCGGCTTTATTGGATCGACAGCCGTGGGTAAGGCGCTGTTTGCCCTGGCTGGAAAGCTGGGTAAAGAAGCCTCAATCAATGGCAACGGCAAAAACCATGTCGTGATTATGCCGGGCTGCAACGTTGAGGCGGTCGTCGACGGCCTGTTAAGGGGTTGCTATGGCATGGCCGGCCAGCGTTGCCTGGGGACCGACAACCTGCTTTTTGCCGACAAAGCGTATGATGAAGTCAAAGAGCCGCTCATTCAGGCCTCGGCGGGCATGAGGCTAGGTTACGGGCTGGATGAAGCCACGCAGCTCGGACCGCTCGTTTCGGAAAGGGGCCGGCAGAAAGTCATTGATTTCATTGAAGTCGGCTTAAAAGAGGGCGCCCGGATCGCTCATGAAGGCCGCGGCGTAAAAGTGGAAGGTGGTGAAAAAGGCTTTTTCCTTGGACCCACCATTTTAGACGATGTGCATCCGGATATGCACGTTGCCAGGCAGGAAGCATTCGGTCCGCTCGCCAATTTGATGCGCGTGCGCGATCTGGATGAAGCGCTGGACTGGATCAATAATAAAGACAATTATGGCCACTCCGCCTGCATATTTACGCCTTATGGTGCTCCTGCTCGCCGATTTATGAAGGAGGCCGATGTCGGCAATATCGGCATCAATGTGCCCGTACCGCAACCGTATGCTTTTTTCCCGCTGGGATCCAAAAATGAATCCGCCCTGGGAGTAGCCAAATCCCGTATTGATTCCCTGCGGCTATTCCTGAATCAAAAAACAGTAACCGAACGATGGTAACCAAAGCATATTAGCTCCAAAAAAACTTTAAATTGAATTGATCAAAAACAAATTGAAAAACAGGGGGTAAAAATGAGCGCTGACAAACCTCAAATTCGTAAAATTTACACGGTCATTGAGGAAACCCATGCAGATGGAACCGTACAACTGGATAAGCCAGCCCGCAAGGCCGCCGCCGCCGCGGTTTTTAACAATCCATATGCGGGCAAATACCAGGAGGATCTCAGTCTCCTGTATGAATGGAGCGAACAGCTGGGCGTCATGCTGACCCAAAAAGCAGTAGCC
>JASFNW010000231.1:0-4662 GCA_050116835.1 Desulfobacterales bacterium | reverse complement strand
GGAATTTTACCAGCAGTTCGCCGGGAACATAAGCCGG
Source organism: Desulfobacterales bacterium (assembly GCA_050116835.1). Taxonomy (GTDB): domain Bacteria; phylum Desulfobacterota; class Desulfobacteria; order Desulfobacterales; family JAHEIW01; genus JAHEIW01. Next base: position 4,625 of record JASFNW010000231.1, on the reverse strand, counting down.
CAACTGAGCGTCACGGTCCGCCGGCGGAACGTCTGTCGCCGCCGGGACCGGAACGGCTGCCAGGATGCAGCAAATCGCAATCAGCCGGAACCATATGCGAGCTGCGGTTCCGGCTGCCAGGGTCTTATTTTTATTCAGTCGTTTTAACCCTATAATTAGGTTCTGCGTATTGTACGGCGTCATATGAGCTTAGCTGCTGTATGATCGTTTCCACCGATGCGCTGTCGGTTATTCGCATTAAAAACAGATTCGGGCTCGAAAATTTTTGGATCGTTTCCAGTTTCAGTTCTGTCCGGATTTCAGCGATGGTTTTCGCATCGGCCTCGGGCTTGAATTTCACCAATACTTGATCAGGTGCATACGGAAATCGGCGTCCCTGCTGCTGTGTCCCGGCGGGCTGACATACACCTGTAAACTCTGCTTGCGCTGCTGTTTGTTTAGGCTGCAGGGCGCCGGTTTCGTTTGTTTGCCCGCAGCCGGTTAGAATCAGGATGAGCAATAAGCCGGCTACAGTCTTTGCGCTATTTTGCCAATGGATTGGGTTTTTCAAACTGTGTGCTTCGCTCCAGGTTTTATCCGCGACGACCGGGGCGCGACGCGTCCCCGTCTTTTGCCACCTATGGCGGTAAAATCCATCCCACCCGCTGTACGGGTGGTCGTTGACTCGGCCGGATAGCCTTGATCCGGGCATGCTTACCCCCTTTTAACGCGGCTAGCCGCCTGCGGCCGGATTCGTGAAATTAGATGCTCAGGTATAATAAGATGTTTAAGAAAGATTGTCCAGCGTAACCGTCGTTCTTCAACCCATCGAATATATCGGCTAATATGGCGAAAAGCTTTAGTATATTTTCAAATTGGGGTCAAAAGTTCAAAGGTTCAGGGTTCAAAGGTCTATCGGTATCAAGTCTTTTTCTTCTGTCTTCTGATATCTGACCTCTGGCCTGTGATTGAGGATATGCTAACCAGTTGATTATTGATAATAAAGGTTTAAAAAAGGTTGCCGATATTCAAAACCGAGCGCCCTTTTATTGCTATTTGTGAAAATGGGTGCCATAATATTAGGACCATGCCATGAAACCGAATTTGAAAAGTCATATCAGCATTGCAGAGCAAATTGTTGAAGGCTCACTGATTATCAAAACCATTGCGGAATTCAGGAGCATTCTTAAAATTTTTCCCAACGATCCCGCGTTGCAGAAAGCTTTTTCCGGCCTGCTTCTCAAACAAAATCATCGTGACGAGGCTGCCAGATCGTATGCCAAGGCCGCCCAGCTGTTCACTGAAGCCGGAAAATTCTTACAGGCCATTGATTGCAAGTTACTGCAGTGGAGAATTAAACCGCCAACGCCAAAAGAAGCCCGGCTTTTTCACACGGATTTGCAGAATGGCAACTTTAATGAGTCACCGTTAAAGACATTTTTTCAGCGCTTATCCTATCAGGAACTGATGTCGCTTGTGCCCAAACTGGTCCATGAGGTGCTGACCCGGAAAAAGTTGGTTAAAAAAACCGGTGATCCGGAAAATAATCTGTACCTGGTGGTTTCCGGCGAGCTAAAGGAAACGGTTTTTTCCCCGCTGCGCAAGGATAAAGATACCCTTTATCGCAAAAAGGTTTCCACGCTGACTGAAAATCAGTTTTTCGGTGATCTGTATCCCTTTAAGGATGATAACACCTCAACGTCCTTAGTAGAGACATCGGCCCGGACTGAACTGCTCCGCATTTCAAAATCCAATTTGCTAAAAATATGTAAAAAATATCCGAACATTGAAATGCGGCTGCTTGATCTTTATCACGTGCGCAGAAAATACGCTGATAAGGACCATGAGCCTGAAAAGGTGCGTAAGATCGGTCGGCACCAGCTTCCGCTCAAAATTAATCTCCATATTTTTACCAATGCCAACCAACACGAGCCGCTGGTCCTTGATTGCTATTCACGAGATATTTCCGTCGACGGCCTTTGCGTTATCCTGGACGGCAAATACAAAAGCATTTCGTCCATTTATCAAAGCGTTAAAACGGCCAAAATTGAATTGAGCCTGCCCAAAGAAGAGCTCACCATGAAGGTGTCGGGCACAATTGTCTGGAGCCGGGAGTTTACCTGGAAAAAGAGAAAAATCGTGGCGCTGGGATTTCAGTTCAAGGACATGTCACCGAAATTTAGAGGAATGTTTTTTATGATGGCAGACAGTATCTGCCACAACTAAAATCCACCTACAAATGCATCTAACGCCCGGAGGCTGCGTTCTCCAGGATAAATGGATCACACATCTTTATTTATTCGTCTTGGGGTGGGCTGCGGTCCGGTACCATCCACAGAAAGCAGACCGGGCCCTGGATGACGATTCCAATAAAGATTAAATTTTCCACCGCTGTACCCCGTTTCTGGTAAATCATTTTGCCGGGTTTTCCGATTCCATATCAATACAGATAGTAGCAAGATTCAGACCAACTTCCCTTTTTATAATAAATAGTATTTTATCGCGGAGCGATTGGCAGTTTTCGGCCGCTCACAGCCTGTAGCTAAAATATTTTTCAGGCTACAGGCGTGTCGAGCGGCCAATAAGACTAACGTCTGCGCCGGTCTGCGAGCGTCTGCGGCTAAATTAAAATTTGACATGATTGACACCTGAGATGTATTTTTTCTATACTCGTGTGGTTGCGAAAGGCAGGGCTGAACCTCTGAACGGGTGAAGGGGGATCGATGGAGAAAAGACGGAGCGACGGCATCGAATATACGGCCGGCAGGTGGCCGCTGACAGAGGCTAACTCAACTCTTGTGTTTATTCATGGTTCCGGCGGCAGCGCGCAGTTCTGGTCGGCACAGGTGGAGGGTCTGGTTGAAAGGGCCAATACGCTGGCCATCGATCTGCCTGGCCACGGGGACAGCCAGGGAGACGGCCAAAATACGGTTGAACAATATGCGGCGTCGATCATTGAATTCTTAGATGATATCCATCCACCGGGCCCAATTCCCTGCGGCCTGAGCCTGGGAGGCGCTATTGCCCAGCAGCTCCTGCTGGATTATCCGGGTCGCTTCGGCGCCGGGATTTTAATCGGGACCGGTGCCAAACTCAAGGTGTTGCCGGCTATTTTTGAATCCATTAAAAGCGATTTTGAAGGTTTTGTAAGGATGATAACTGATTTCGCGGCATCCAAAAAAACACAACCTGCAGTGATCCGCCTGTTTCAAGACGAACTCGCCCGTTGCCGTCCTGCCGTTGTCAGCGGTGATTTTCAGGCCTGCAATCAGTTTGACGTCATGGCACGCCTGGATGCCATTCGCGTCCCGGTACTGGTTATCTCGGCCGAAGACGATAAACTCACACCACCCAAATATGCGGACTATCTTGAGTCGTCCATCCCGCATTCAGTGCGTGCTCATATTTCAGATGCCGGCCACATTGCCCCGCTGGAAAAGCCCCGGGCCGTTAATCGGGCTATCATTGATTTCCTGAACGCTATTGACCTTTGATTATTGCAAAATATCCGGTTTGCCGCTATAAGATTTTTTATACAGGATATTGAAGATCGTTTATATTTTATTTTAGACAGGATTTACAGGATCAACAGGATTTTCTTTTTTTGGCCGTTCTCCGCCTGCCCGCCATGCGAGCAAGGCGGGGCGGGCGGGGAAGTTAGCGGCCAAACACCCCCCCCAGTGAAATGCGCTACGCACTTCATTGCATGAATTTCACGGGGTAAAAATCGCCTTCGGCGAGTAAAATCGAAAATATAACCAGTAATCAAAATAGTGGGTATGAGTGGTGATATTAGAATCCCACTAGCAAATTCGTTATATAAACCATTTTATTCCGCGGCAAGCGGATTGAATTTTCTCAATTCCTTCCGGGAATTGAGGAAGAAAAAAATAATCCTGAAAATCCTGTTAATCCTGTCTAATAAAAAAAGATTTCCGGGGAGGATGTGACATGAATGATGTTTACGAACGGCTGCGAGCAAGGCTGGATGAACTGGCGGTGGGCTTGCCCGAGACCGTGAACAAGATCGAGATCAGTATGCTGAAGCGCCTGTTTACCGAAACGGAGGCCGAATTTTTCGTTCAATTGCATCCGCTGTTGGAAGCGCCGGACGACGTCGCCAGTCGGCTCGAGCGGGATCCGGCTGAGGTCGCGGAACTGATGGAGCAAATGGCAAAAAAAGGATTGCTTTTTCGCAAGCGCGATGGCGATCGGGTGCGGTATGCGGCCGTACCTTACGTGGTCGGGATTTTTGAGTTTCAGGTAAAATCCATGGACAAAGCGCTTGCAAAAATGACCGAGGACTATTTTGAAGCAGCATTTGGTCGTACGCTGCAGTCCCATAAAACGCCGGTGATGCGAACCATTCCGATCAATCGTCAGATAGTGGCCGATTGGCCGGTGGCACCATTTGAGGATGTTTTGCAGATTGTCGAAAGCCAAAAAAAAATTGCGGTTGCGCCCTGCATTTGCCGTACAACGCGAAAACTGACCGAGCATGATTGCGACAAGCCTACGGAAAATTGCTTTATGTTTGGCTCCCATGCGGATTACTACGTGGAAAATGGTATGGGACGCTACATTACCCACGAGGAAGCCAGGCAGATCATCATTAAAAACGAAGAAGCCGGGCTGGTGATGCAACC
>JASFNW010000230.1:0-4677 GCA_050116835.1 Desulfobacterales bacterium | reverse complement strand
GCTGCTCATCTGAGCGTTGCAAAAAATTTTGGTGCGCTTTAGGCGCTTGGCCTGGATTTCACGGGCGGCGCTCACACGCTGACGAATGCGTTCAGAGGCCTCGGCCGCCCGATTCTGCATCATGTCCTTGTAAGGCACGGCCGGCACTTCAACGTGCATGTCGATGCGGTCCAATAGCGGTCCGGAAATCTTGGAGCGGTAGCGATGGATTTGCTGGTGGGTGCAGCGGCATTCGTGTTTGGGGTCTGACAGATAACCGCACGGACAAGGGTTCATAGCGGCCACCAGCATAAAATTGGCCGGGTAGGAAAGGGTGGTTTTGGCACGGGAAATGGTCACCTGCAGATCCTCAATAGGTTGGCGTAGCACCTCCAGGACATGTTTTTTAAACTCCGGCATTTCGTCTAAAAATAGCACCCCGTTGTGCGCCAGGCTCACCTCGCCGGGTCTGGGGATATGACCGCCACCGATCAGACCGGCATCGGAGATGGTGTGGTGAGGCGCCCGAAACGGCCGGGTGGTGACCAGAGCCTGCCCCTTGGACAGCAACCCGACGACACTGAATATCTTGGTGGTTTCCAAGGCTTCTTCAAAGGATATAGGCGGCAGGATGGTCGGCAGGCGTTTGGCCAGCATGGTTTTGCCGGAACCCGGTGGGCCGATCATCAACAGATTATGACCGCCGGCGGCGGCAATCTCCAGCGCCCGCTTGGCATGCTCCTGGCCCATAACCTCGGCATAATCGATGTCGTAGTGACAGTCATTCGCGAAGAGTAGGTCAATATCGGTCGGCTCTGATGTGATCTGTGTAAATCCCCGTAAAAACCCCACAATCTCAGACAAGGTGTTTGCCGCCAGCACCTCAATGCCCCGGACCACCGCAGCTTCCTTTTTATTTTCAGAAGGTACGATGATGGCTGAATAGCCGGCGGCTTTGGCGGCCAGTGCCATGGGCAAGGATCCTTTGACCGGTTTGATGCGCCCGTCCAACGAGAGTTCGCCCAGTATGAGATAGCGGGAAAGCTGATCCTGGGGAATGATGCCCGTGGCGGCCAAAATACCCAGTGCAATCGGCAGGTCAAAACCGGTGCCTTCCTTTTTAATGTCCGCCGGTGCCAGATTAACCGTTATGCGGTCGGCTGGAAACCGATAACCCGAGTTGTTGACGGCTGATTTAACCCGTTCCTTGCTTTCTTTGACCGCCGCTTCAGGGAGTCCGACGGTGGTAAAGGTCGGCAAACCGGAAGTGATATCCACCTCCACCTCAACCGGATAGGCATCGATGCCCAGAACGGCGCTGCTGAGAACTTTGGCAAGCAACAGTCTTCTCCCAGGTCTAAGTTAACCGGTTTTGCCCAACGGCCAGTTGTGGGCTGCCCAGAGCTATAGCAAATCGAACTGTCGGCGACAATCCTTTTGTTGGCACGCCCTCAATCCTTTGCCAATACGGGCCAATGCAGGCGGCACGCAGCGAAGAAAACCAAAATCACTTGCTATTTAAGTAGGTTTCGGCTATTTATTACTTGAGTCTTGCATGAAAATTAATAAGAGATTCAAATTTAACTTAATGACAAGCTTTTACCAAATGGTTATGCACGCCAAATGAACTATCAAAAAAATGGATGTTTGTCATTTTATCTTATTAATTTTCATCCGATGGGCAAGTCGAAGGCTCCCATCTGCTGCGTTATTCAGAGCGAGGCATAGTTCACTATTGCCTCGCCCTGAAGTGCCTTGCAGATGAAAGCCTCCAACTTGCGCAAGACTCAAGCATAACCCGTGTCTTGCATGAAAATTAATAATAGAATCAAATTCATCATATGTCCTAACAGGCTGATATGAAGTGCCGGGTGCAATATTGAGCAGCATATCGAATGCTCATTTTACATGATGATGCGCTAATGGGTAAAGAGGCGAGCCGCAGACTATAAAATTGGGTTTTTTTCAAATGATTGTGCTGCTTAAACGGACCAAATCCGTCTTTCTTCTGATTCTGGGATTACTGCTCATTGCATCCCAGGCAGGCTATGCTCAGGATGCAACCCTGACCAATATCACTGTCTCCAATACCCAGGATGACCTGCTGCTCTTTTTAAATCTTGAGGGTGCCTTCCGGGAGGAGATGAAACAAGCCATATTAAGCGGCGCGCCTTCCACTTTTTCTTTTTTTGCCAAATTGAATCGTGTGCGCAGTCTATGGTTTGATAAAAATATTGCCGAATTAGAGGTCACACACACGATCGTTTACGATAATCTTAAAAAGGAGTTCACTGTCACGCGTTCCTGGAAAGAAAACAATCCCGAAGTTACCAAATCATTCGATGAAGCAAAGAAATGGATGACAGAAATCGATAGTTTAAAAATTATTCCATTAAACAGGCTGGAAAAAGGCGAGCAATACCAACTGAGAGTGAAAGCTGAAGTTAGCAAAAAAACCCTTCCTCTATACCTGCACTATATTCTGTTTTTTGTGTCCTTATGGGATTTTGAGACGGATTGGTACACCATCGACTTCACTTTTTAATAGCAGCCTGTTGATGAACAACCCACCGCGAATGCTATGAAAAGGCCCAGGTTCAAAAGAAAATCTTCACTTTCGGAAAAAGAGCGCAAGCGGCGCAAGCGCGAACTTATTCTGATTCTGGTGATTTTGTTCGTGGTAGCCCTGCTGACGTTGGTCGAAAGCCGAATTATTAAATTCGGGGCGGATATTGCCGTCTCAAATACGGTGTTGATGTTTATTCTGATCAACATCAATTTGCTTCTGCTGATTTTAATGATCTATCTGGTTTTCCGAAACCTGGTAAAACTGATCTACGATCGCCGGCGTAACGTCCTGGGCGCGAAAATCAGGACCAAACTGGTCATCGCCTTTGTGTCGCTGACCCTTTTACCGACGATTGTCTTATTTTTCTTCGCATTAAATTTTATAACCACCAGCATTGAGTTCTGGTTCAATGTGCCGGTCGAACAGGCCCTCGAAAATTCCTTGTGGGTGGGCGGCCGTCTCTACAGCCGAACCGAGGAGAACAATAAGTTTTTCCTTGAGCGCATATCATACCAGATTAAAACCAAAAATTTGCTGGACACCAAAAACCGCAAAGCCCTCTCACAATATATTCGAATCGTCCAGCGCGAATTTAATCTGGACGCCGTCGAAGTCTATGCTCCCGATGCAGAGCGTCTGACTTTTGCCCTGGCCCCCGAGCTTGAAAACGAGTATTTTGGCATAATTTCGGCTGAAGATATCAATAAAGAATTGCCTGCGGACGGGATTCGATCCATTTCGCAAACCATACCCTCCGGTGAGTTTATCAAAACCATGGGTACCATTCCTTTTGGCGTGCAGCCCGGTGAGGCCATGGGATTTGTGGTGACCACCATCCTGATCCCAAAGGATCTATCAGAGAATTTGCAGTTCATTCGCCAGGGATTTACGGAATACCAGCAGATAAAACTGCTGAAAAAACCGATTCAAATTACATACTATATATCGCTTTCCATTGTTGCATTGCTGGTCCTTTTTTGTGCGGTGTGGTTCGGTTTCTATATGGCCCGCTCGATCAGTCTTCCGATTAAAGAGCTGGCCGAAGGAACCCGAAGGGTGGCAGATGGCGATCTCGGTTACACTATTGATCCGGTCAGCGATGATGAATTTGGCAACTTGGTCGAATCCTTCAATCAGATGACCCAGGATCTTCGACTCAGCCGCGAACAACTGGAGCTATCTGCGCGTATGTTGCGACACCAGAATATCGAAATCGAAGAGAAGCGACAATTTATGGAAATCGTATTAAAAAGCGTATCCGCCGGCGTCGTCACGCTGGATGCCAAGGGCATCATATCGACCATGAACAAATCAGCTGAAAAGATGCTGAATCTCAAATCCGAGCAGATCCTGAACAAAAGTTATAAAAATTTATTAGACGGGGCTTTTCTGGAACTGGCCGATGAAATATTGGACAACCTTTCTCTTACCAGTGGCGACGCGATTGAATTACCTTTAAAACTGACGATTGAGGGCAGACCGCGGAGTTTTCTGGTGTCTGTCAACGCGCTCAAGGACGATGGCGGTAGACACATGGGAACGTTAATGGTCTTTGACGATCTGACCGAACTGGAAAAAGGCCAGCGCATGGCAGCCTGGCGCGAAGTGGCCCGGCGAATCGCCCATGAAGTAAAGAATCCGTTGACGCCGATTACGCTTTCCGCACAGCGGCTCAAACGAAAATACGCGCAGTTTGTGGATGACACTATATTTGAAGAGTGTACCGAAACCATCATCAGTCAGGTTGAGCTGATTCGCAATTTGGTGAATGAATTTTCGTCTTTTGCACGATTTCCCAGCGCCAATCCCGTTCCCTGTCATTTAATACCGATTATTGAAGAAACCGTCGCGCTTTACCGCGAAGGACATCCGGGAATTAATTTCAAGATCAACAATACCCGTGACATCCCGATTCTAAATCTGGATCACCAGCAAATGAAGCAGGCCCTGATCAACCTGATTGACAATGCGATAAGCGCGCTTAAAGGTGCCGGCCATATCATCATCAGCGTGGCCCATGATCCCATCCTAAAAAAGGTTCGGATGGAGGTTGCCGATGATGGGCCGGGCATTTCTGATGAAGATAAAACCAGGCTGTTTCAGCCCAATTTTTCCACTAAAAAAACCGG
>JASFNW010000229.1:0-4683 GCA_050116835.1 Desulfobacterales bacterium | reverse complement strand
CACCTTGAGGCATTTTGGAATCGATCAATTTTTGAAAAGCAGACGAACCGGCAAACGCTTCACCTGCCTGACTTTTCAAAAAGAGCTGCTCTGCCTGCTATATCAGATTCGAACCCATTACCATTCGGAATCAAAATGCACCCGAGCCAATATCAGGCATTTCATCAATCGGATGAAAACAGCCTGCGATATTGTGCAGCCCGATTTTAATCGGAGCCAACAGCAATTTGTAACCCGCCTATTCAATCAGATGCAAAAATTCGTGAATTCGTAAATCTTTAGGGCCAATCTGCCGGATTGGAATCGCTACAAAAACGGAATCGGTTTGCCGGTACGGTAGGCGAGGGCGGAACAGGTGGCAATCAAATTGCCGCTACCGTCGCTGACTCGAATATTATAGCCGGCTGTCTTTTTGGTCTGGCTGGCCCGTTTTGCCTCTGCTTGCAGTCTCACCCCCGGCTCCGGACTGGAGACGTAAGTGACATTCACATTCAAAGCCACCGCGATGGTGCCGTCGGTCTGGCTGGCGGTTTCAAAAGCTTCGTCGATTAGCGCAAATACGGAGCCGCCATGGGCGCGCGCGTAAATATTATTCATTTTTTCGGGGTCGTAATCCATTTCGACGACGGAATAGCCCAGTTCTAATTCCACTAGGCTGATCTGCATTGCTTTAGCAAAAGGCTCATTTTCGACAGCGTTGTAAATCGCATGTTTTACCTTTTGATCCATCGATGGCCTCCATCCTTGAGTTGGAATACGGGAATAGGGGGAATATTGGTAAAATGGGTTAAGGGTGCCATTAATTCGTTTTCCGGTATTCAATTTAACCGTGGTGGTGGATACACAATTTCCATGGGAAGGCCCTTTTCATCCACCGAAGGGTCTGACGGTACGGATTTCGGTTTGCCTGCTGAAAAACGTGCGGAAACAGCTAAAACGAGAGCGTCCAAAATATCATCACGGGCCACATCTTTGCGCCGAAACTGATTTAGGGCCTGCTTGACAATGGCGCCGCTTTGCGGATAGGTTTTTTTTAATATCGAGTAGCGTTCGGCAAAGCCATGAGCTGTTTTTTTAGAATGAGCCATAATGCGCTTGCCCGCTAAAGCCCAGAAACAAAGCTCGGGATGCGATTCGCGGATCTTTAGCCGGGCTTCCCGGGTGGCCGGCAACCAGATATCGATTTCTTTAATTTTGCCGCAGATATTCCAGGTCTGAATCGAAAGCTTTACCCCTGTAACCTGCTTGTTTATCCGACAGGCCTGCCGGTAGTTTTTAGCCTGTAATGCCTTGCGGCAAGGAACCGCAAAAACACTGGAACCTCTCCGCCCCAAAAGTTTGCGTGCCTGCACGTCACAGATCCGTTTATTGGCATGCGGCAAACCAATGGGAATGTCAATAAACATGCTTGACAAGGGTTTGACCGCATCCCACAAAACGTCAATGGTTTTGTAGACATCGACTGCCCAGTTTCGATCGGAATTGAGTGCGACCGCAATCCATCCATTTCTGCAGCCATCCACACCGATGAAATTCATGGTTTCATATCACTTATCAGATGGATATTAGCTCAAGATTGTTTAATCTTGTGCTAAGCTTCAAGCAAGCTTATTACCGGTTTCGTTTTCCAAGATCAATATTTTTCGAACACACCCGCCCAATTGCATCCATCACACCATCACTCCAGCTTGGCATTCGTAGCCGATGCTACACCGGCGGAGTCGCTTTGCCATCACTCCAGCCATCCGCTACTCCAATAACTGAACCTTTCATCCAACACGCTAATACGCCGCTGCTCAATGACGCCGAGATTTTCGCTCCCTTTTTCCTTGAATATCCGGCAGGGCTATTTTAAGTTGAGCAACATGCACGACGATCAATTTCGACAACTGCTGGATAGATTTAATTTGGCGTGGTCCGGATACCGCAAAGTAAGAAAGGGCGTAAAAAAACGTATTTCGCGCCATATGCAGGAAACAAATTGTCCCAGCATGCAAGCCTACCTGGACTTGATTGCCCAAAACAACATTGTGCGACAGGAATGCGAGTTGAGAATAATGGTGTCCATCAGCCGGTTTTTTCGCGATCGTCACCTCTGGGCCGGCCTGGAGACAGATATTTTGCCCGCTGTGATCAAATCACAGCAGAGACAAGTACGGGTATGGTCGGCCGGTTGTGGCCGTGGCGAGGAAGTTTACAGTTTAAAGATCGTCTGGGATCGTTTAGGGCAAACATACCCGCATCTGCCTGGCCTTACGATCATCGGCACCGACAAACATCCCGACTACATAAAAATGGCCAGGGCAGGGGTGTATACCCCGGGCAGCTTAAAAGAGCTTCCACCGGACTTGCGAGGGCAGTATTTTGATGCCCGCAAAGGCGGCAATCGGTTCTGCATCAAGGCGTTTGTCAAAGCGGATATTGATTGGAAAGTTCGGGATATTTTGGCAGAGCCACCCGGGACGGCCTTCAATATTGTATTTTTGAGAAACAATCTGTTGACGTATTATAAAGAGCCCCTAAAAGAAGAGGGGTTAAGCAGGGTGTCCAAAGCCCTCATACCAAAAGGCTGGTTGATTGTCGGCTCCCATGAGAAATTGCCCGCCGGCGCATTAAATTTTCGTCGTCACGGTTCCATTCCATGGGCTTATTGCCGGGAAGCATAAACGCGGAGATATATTTTACTTTTCCTCTTTTTCAGCTTTTTTCTTTTTTTTGCGCGGCCTTTTAACGCCATATGATTTGCTAAAAATTTTCCCCCGTTTGGTTCTTTTGTCTCCTTTACCCATGGAATCGTTTTCCTCCTGGAATATCGTGTTTCAAATAAAAACCCGCAATGGATGGTTCACGTTGCTTTTCATAACCCATTATGCATTCTTTTTCAAGCGGCAGGAGCCATTGTCCACAGCCGTCTTGAATTCGTGAACGCACCTTCCATCAGAGTGTGGCAACCGGATTCAGAAAACTGCACGGCATTAGGGCGGCACATTTGCCGCATACATGGGTCGATTCAGCCCAATCGATCCGGTTCGGCTGCCACAAATTTTGTTGCAAAGTCGTGTAATTCTTCGATTCGGAGATCATTCGTATAATTTAGCTGCATCTTTCAGCTGGGCCTGCACCCTTCCGGCGGATACTGCCATGACAATGGAAAGGACCGCTCCGATTTCGGCATCACTGACTCCCTCTTCCCTGGCCACGCCAAGGTACTCCTGCATTCACGGATAGCACCCGATGGCCATTGCGGATGCCAGATGGAGCATTAGCGTTGTTTTGGGTTGCAAAATACCATTGTAACGTGCGGAATCGTAAAACGCTCTGTATGCGTCATTCTGTTTTTCAGGCAGCAAGCTAAACTCCTTTCTCAAATCCAATTATCAAAAAATACCTAAAGTTATAATTTCATGATGCAGTAATTATTTAAACTGCATTTATTTTAGCCTAAACGGGTTTCAAGATCGTTGCATCTTGTTCGAGGGCAAGGCGCAATTCGGTTCAAAAGCGGAGCGTACACGACAGTACGCGAGTATTTTGAAGCGGATTGGAACACAGCCATCGGGCAAGAGGTAGCGGTATTGGAACCCGTTTTAAAAGCGGATAGACAGACAGGTCAACCCCCCATCCATTTTTCGCATTTCGCTGACATCCAGCTCGATTATCGGCAGCCCCAGCGCTTCAAGCTTTGTCTTGGTATTCGGAAATCCTTTGGGGACTAGCAGATGATCATTAATCCAGAGCGTGTTGGCCGCATAGGGCTCGCTCCGGTCTACGATAACTTTTTCGTATGCCTTTAGGGCCTCATGTTCTGCAAAATCCGGTGTGACAATTACGGTATTTTTGCCGGCATAATTTACACTGGATTTAAAATGTAAACCAGCGCCAGCCGGGATGGTTGAATTCGTTTTGCCGTGTCTGTCAAGAATGCGTCCCATCTGCTCGGCACCCTCCTGATTGGTGCGTTCCGAAATTCCGATCAGAAAATGGTTGTCGATCATCAGGACATCACCGCCGTCAACTGTCCCGGGTGCCTGAATATGTTCGAGAGGGCGGTATTGAGCGAGAACTCGGGCAGTCGATATTTCTTCACCCCGGCGTGATGGCGCACCGGGGTTGGTGATGATTGCCATCTCCGGTGTTACTATGGCGGTATCTTCGACAAAATGCGCATCCGGGTACTCCGATAAGGGTTCGAGCTCAACAACCTTGAGTCCTATGGATTTCAAGGTTTCCGTATAGGACCTGTGCTGTTTTAAAACCGACTCATAGCTGGGCGGACCCAGTTTTGCGGACGTTATGCCGCGATCAAAGGTTTGGGCAGGTATGCGGGTTATGGCATATTCAAAAGCTTTTGGCATCAAACAACATCCTTTTTTGCAGCCTTGTCATTGCAGCCAGCCCAATAGCTCAAATCCATCCCGGAAGAGAACGATCGAAAAAATAATCAAAAGAACTCCCAGGATTCGCATCACCCAGATGTAGAGGCGTCCTTTTAAAAATGTGCGCGAGCGCTCGACCACCATAGCCAAAACAACTTTCGCGCCGACCAGCAAAAGCAAGAAGCTGCCGACAAACGACAGGGCAGCCAGGATATTTTGCTGGATGCCTCTATAGATGATCGGAGTGCCGACCGTCATATAAAATATATACGGATGGGGATTTAAGGCGTTGGTGATGGCCCCTTTT
>JASFNW010000228.1:0-4734 GCA_050116835.1 Desulfobacterales bacterium | reverse complement strand
TACCACGTTAAATTGCTCTTACTGCAGGTGCCGTTGCAAGTGGTAACCTGGATCCTGAAAGACGTGTATATCAGCGGCAATGAGTTTACCATGAACGGCAAAAGAATGCGCCTGGAGAAAGTGGAAAGCCCGACCGAGTCACAAACATCAGAATCCTCCGAAAACCTGAAAACCGGTTCCTCACAAAAAGAGCGCGCAACCAAAGATAAAAGTGCCAAGGTGATTTCACTAGACGATCTCAAGCGTAAATCTTAGATGTCAGGTTTTTGGCAGCTGGCCACTGGCTTTTGGAAGGGCTGGGATGCCAGGATGCTCTAAAGCTGGAAAGCCTGAAAGTCTGCGATCTGAGAGGCACTCACGCTTTTAAGCTTACCAGCCTTATAGCCTTCCAGCCTCCCAGCAAAACGTTAACCTTTGAACCACAGAACCCTGTGAACCTGTGAAACTGTGATCCCAGAACCCGAAATCGTCATCTCTGCGTCCAGACGAACCGATATTCCGGCATTTTACATGCCTTGGTTTATGACGTGCATCGCTCGCGGTTTTTTTGAAGTGGTGAATCCGTTCAACCGCAAAGTCAAAGTAGTCCCCGCCGCTCCAGCAGACGTGCACACAATCGTTTTCTGGTCCAAGGACTTTGGCATTTTTTTAAAACACAACTATGGCAAAAAGCTGCAAAATGCCGGCTATCATCTTTTTTTCAACTTTACCGTTAATTCGACATCCTCCCAGCTTGAGCCCCGGGTTCCCCCATTGAATGTTCGCCTGGATCAGCTCAGACAGCTTGGCGACCAATTCGGACCTTCGGCGATCAACTGGCGCTTTGATCCCATCTGTTTTTACAAAACGGATAACGGCGGGCTTCAGGATAATCTCAACGATCTGAGACACATCGCTGCAAAAGCGGCCGCAGCAGGGATCAGGTGTTGCATCTCAAGCTTTATGGATCCTTATGCTAAAATTGAAAGACGCCTTGTGACCCGTCCGGACTTTTCCTTTTGGGATCCTCCCCTGAAAACGAAGCTGCAGATTATCCATAAAATCGAGCGGATTCTTGCGTCTGAAAATATAAAACTGATGCTGTGCTGTGAAAAAGAGGTCCTGGAGCAATTGCCGCAAAGCACATCTGTCACCCAGGGTGCCTGTATCCCCAATGATTTGCTCGTGGCCCTCTTTGGCGGAACGCTTTCATTAAAACGGGACACCGGTCAACGCATTAAAAAGGGGTGTGGTTGCAAGGTGTCTGTTGATATCGGTGCCTACCATCGGCATCCCTGTTATCACAATTGTTTGTACTGCTATGCCAATCCTTCATCAAGATGATAGTGTTAGCCTGTCTTTATTGTCCATTTTTATAATTAATGCTATTAGATTTTTTAGGTCGTTTTTTAACCGCAGACACACGCAGATATACGCAGACAGTTTCTTTTCCTTGCTCGACCTGAGCAAGGGAAAACTGCATGCCCTGCGGGCAAACAGTTTTATTACGCTTAAACACAAATAAAAGCCATAATATACCTAAATATCACAGCAAATCGGTAAGATAGAATTTTAATCGCGAAGCGATTGAGCGATATTGTCCGGTCAGGTCGACCGGACAATAAAAATAATGTCGGCGCCCGTCTGCGCTCGTCTGCGGTTAAAAAAAAATGCAGATATCTGCGGTACACTTATAGCTATCGCTAGATCCTGCATAAGATAAAAAAGATCCAGAACAATTGAGCTGCCTTATGAACATTGGATCGGTAGAGCTTGAAAATAAAACCATTTTAGCGCCCCTGGCCGGTATAACCAATTTGCCTTTTCGATTGCTTGCCAAGGAAGCGGGCTGTGCACTGGTCTGCTCGGAAATGGTTAGTGCCCACGGCCTGGTCAACGGCTCATACAGAACCCGACAGTTGCTGGACAGTCGTCCGGAGGAAAAACCGTTATCGGTGCAGATATTCGGCTCACAACCGGATATTATGGCAGAAGCGGCCCGCTTAGTGGAAGCGGCAGGTGCGGATATTATTGACATAAATTTTGGCTGTGCGGTTAGAAAAATTACCAAAACCGGTTCCGGGGTGGCCTTGATGCGAAAGCCCGATAGCGCAATGGCTGTCATTCGGTCGGTACGCAAGGCGGTGGCCATACCGCTTACCATTAAGTTGCGCAGCGGCTGGGATGCATCGGGCGCGCAGGCTTTTGAAATTTCCCAAATCGCTGAGTCCTGCGGTGTCGATGCAATTGCGATCCATCCCCGCACCGCCACTCAGGGGTTTGGCGGTCAGGCAGACTGGCGCATCATCAAGAAGCTCAAAAATCGCGTTGACGTTCCGGTAATCGGCAACGGCGACATATTCAGTGCCGAGGATGCTATGGCCATGTTGGACCAAACCGGATGTGATGCGATTATGATCGGCAGAATGGCCATCGGAAATCCATGGATTTTTTCCCGGGTGCGTGCCCGCCTGTGCGGGGAGACTGAACCCGATGTCGATCTGGACCAGCGATTCGACATGATGAGACGCTATCTGCGAGAATCAGTGACATATTTCGGTGAGGAGATTGCCTGCCGGATGATGCGCAGCCGTTTGTGCTGGTTTGCCAAGGGCCTTCGGAACAGCAGCCAATTTCGCAGATCGATAAATCACATTTCAACCCGGGACGAGGCGCTTCAGCGCATTGAGGCCTATCAAATTTCTTTGCATTCGAGCGAATCGCAACACCGCCCATGGGCGTGAGATGCAGTTTTGAGAAATCTTCTATTTGACGCGGACAGAACTGCCTGCCTTAATCCCTCTGTTGGTCAGAATGGACGCCCTGGCCTTATTGGCTTCAACTTCGGTAATTTTAATTTCACCAACTTTTTGTCCGCGGACAAAAAACTGCTGGCCGGACAGCCCTTTCAATACCCGACTGGTATCGTAAACATCAAACTCATCCCCCGGTGCCAGGCCTGCAACGCTGCCGGCAGAGAGCGTAAGGGTATTATTATCTTCAATCTCGATGACAAATCCACTCCAGGCCTGATCCTCGATCGCCCAGCAAATGGTTTCACCGATTTCGCCAAGAAGATCGGTCAGGGTTTCATTTAAATCGGGCAAGATCATTTTGCCCTCCGAGTGCATCAATTCGTAGTCTAATTCCTCTATTTCGACTTTGCGGCTGAAGCTCTGATCCAAAATTTTGCTGCCGCTTTCGGTATCGAATACCTCGACACTGACCAAAATCTGAATCAGATGATGCGTATCTTTCCAGATCATGCCCTGCAGTTCATCCAGAATACCAATATCGTCCAGACTGCCGGTGATGATGGCGTTTAACCCCAGCTGCCTGCCGATCAGCGCCAGGGCAAAATTATCAACCTCACCGTTTTCCAACAACGGCAGTTGCTGAAAGCTTTCGATATTTTGATCTGAACCCGGATTCGGCACGCTAACATCATCACATTCCTTGTTCAGGTATTCGGGAATGCCCTTGCGAAAAAGCTGGGTGAAATCTTCGCCTCGATATAGCGATTTATTCTCAAAGCCAATCACAGTTGCCATTCGTTGAAGGTCGTCATCTGAAAACCGTATATTGCGTTTAATTTTCTGCGTGGTCTTTGCTACGGTCTTTGTGGTTTTTTCCACGGTTTCCCGATAGGAACATCCCGTGTATACCAGGCTGACAAAACCTATTAAAACCGCCACCACCAAAGGTAACCACGGTCGATTGCGATTGGATTTTACAATGCGTATCATTATATGTATCGTGTCACCTGAAACCGTTTTCCGGTACCCGAAAGCACAGGACGGCATTGAGGGTTGTTCCAAATTCGATTGATCTTATTAATGGTATTCAATAAATAAAAATACGGGTGAAGTCAAATTACCGGTATTCCCGGGATAGTTATTATGGGCTTGCCGCAATACCGCCGGCCACAACAGGATTTTAGTGTAAACAGACAACGTTAACAACTAGAACCTATCTCAAAAAAGGAGAAAGCGAATGGCTTCAATAGATGAACAGGTTTTACGAGCGACCAAAGAAATTGTCGTCAAATTCATAGAAGGCGGCAGGATATCACCCGCCGGTTTTACAGATTCTTTTAAAAATATATACGATACTGTCCACGATACTGTCAAAGGTCGCGCAACCCCTTCGGCTCCAGATGATCTTAACGCCTAATCGCTGCAGGGTAACATCCTCAGTGAGCTTCAGCCCAGTTGTCGCCCACAGCCAGGTTCACTTTGAGCGGCACTTTTAACTCCCAGACACCTTCCATGATTTCTTTGACCAGTGTCTGTAACGTATCCAGCTCATGCGGGGAAACCTCGAAGATGAGCTCATCATGAACGCTGAGCAGCATGGCAGATTCCAGTTTCTTCTCTTTGATGGCGCCCGACACATTGATCATGGCCAGTTTAATCAGATCGGCGGCGGATCCCTGAATCGGCGTATTAATTGCCGTCCGCTCGGCAGCCTGCCGCACGATCCGGTTACGGCTGTCAATATCCGGCAAAAGGCGGATACGCCCCAGTAGAGTGCTGGTTCGTTTAGACTGATTGGCTGCTGTGAGCGTTTCATCGATAAATGTTTTGACACCTTTGTAACGGGTAAAATAATGATCAATATAGGTCTGGGCCATCTTATGACCAATATTGAGCTGTTTGGAAAGTCCAAAGGCGCTCATACCGTATATGATGCCAAAATTAATCGCCTTGGCCTGCCGCCGGAGCTCATCGGTTACGTCTGATGGCGACACCTGAA
>JASFNW010000227.1:0-4894 GCA_050116835.1 Desulfobacterales bacterium | reverse complement strand
CATCTCTGTTGCGTTCGGTCCCGGCTGTGCTTGCCTTCATGTTGTTTATGTACATTGTTCACGGGCTCTTAGAGCGGGTTTTCCGAAACGCATCGCTCCAGCAGATGCCATTGTTTTACGGAAATACCGATGTCATCATTCGGCGGGTGACGTTCTTCATTGATGCCGCCATAGGCGGTCTTTTGTTACTTCCCGGTATTTTGTTTATCTGGGGAGCTTATGTCGACTTGCCAAAAGCCATAAAAGGTCTACTGGCCCTTGGGTTTAACCTGGGAGATCAAAGAATTAGTCTGGGTCTGGTAATTATTTCAGCAGGTCTTGTATATGGATCTTTTCTGGTATCCTCGGTTGTCCAGAAATTGCTCATGGAGCAAGTACTCGCCAAGCGTCGAGTGCAAGCAGGGGTACGGGTCTCAATCGCAAGATTGGTTCACTATGTCTTGATATTTTTTGGCTTCGTGGTGGCACTCCTGGCGCTCGGGTTCGAGTTTACCAAACTCACAATCATTTTGAGTGCGCTCGGTGTCGGCATCGGCTTTGGTCTGCAAGGCATTGTCAACAACTTTGTCAGCGGACTCATCCTACTCTTTGAACGACCGATCCGGATGGGTGATTTTCTCGAAATTGGCGGGAACTGGGCTGAAGTCAAAAATATTGGCCTTCGGGCTACAACCGTCCAAACTTTCGACCAGGCAGACGTCATTATTCCCAACGCCGATTTAGTGTCCAATCAGGTGATCAATTGGACGCTTAGCAATCGCCGCGTACGGCTTATCATTCCGGTGGGAGTGGCCTATGGTTCGGACATTTCATTGGTGATGGAAACGCTGATGGCGTGCGCCAAGCAAAATTCAGATGTAGCCGAAGCCCCCGCCCCTCAGGTGTTATTCTTGAATTTCGGAGAAAGCGCTTTGGAGTTCGAACTTCGTGTCTGGGTTTTGGAAGCTGACAACAGGCTGGTGGTCAGCAGTGCACTTCACCAGGAGATTGACCGAAGTTTCCGGGATGCAAAAATCGAGATCGCGTTTCCCCAGCGTGACCTGCATTTGCGCAGTCTTGATGACTCAATCAATTTGCATCCATCTGAAACCACAGGCTAACGTTCTTGCTTGGATTTATACCGCTCGGCGGGCTTATCGCCGGCCAGTTTGTGCTGGAAAGGCAGAAAAGCCTCGTGCCGCTTGGGTGCTGCCGTTGGTTAGGGTGCCCTAATTATGCTCTTCTGTCTGCCTGAACCCAACCTCGTAATTTTTTTCTCAGCAATACCGCTTGCATTCAACTTTGATTCAAGAAATTTCCTCCCCGTACCGATACTGTTGTTGGCTACACATTTTATGAATACTTCAGCCCTATCATTTGGAGGTCACAGATGAAAATTAAAGTCAAAAAAGATTTTGTTACGCTGAGCATCCTATTAATTTTCGGACTGTCTTTTATCGGTTGCGGAACAACAGGCGGCGTCGTCATCAACGGCGGTAACGGATCGGGCAACGGACATCCGCCGGTCGTCAAAAAGGGACCGCCGGCGCATGCCCCGGCACACGGATATCGGGCCAACTTTAGATATCGGTATTATCCGTCCTGTTCGGTCTATTACGACTGTGGCCGAAAAATATACTTTTACCTGAGCGGCAATCGCTGGGAAGTGGGTGCGTCCTTGCCGAGCCATCTTCAGATCCGCTTGGGAGATTCGGTCAATATTGAAATGCAAACCGATAAACCCTACATTCACCATGCAGAGCATGTCAAAAAGTACCCGCCGGGGCAACTGAAGAAAACGCATAAAAAGAAGCACAAATGGAGCTAAAGCTTCTTTAACGGCTTCAGATCGTAAAAAGGCAGCGCCGCTAACGGCACTGCCTTTTTTATTTAGACACCCTGTCAAACAGCAGTATACCCTATAATAAAAAAGATACTGTCTATGATTGACACAGTGCGGATTAAAACCTACTCGCTGGCAAGACTCATTGGCATGATTAATCGAAAAATAGCCCCCTGCCCTTTCTCGCTTTCCAGGCTAAGCTTGCCCCCCAGACAGCGGGAAATAATATTGGCCCCGGCCAGACCCAGACCATGGCCTTTGCGAGATACAATTGCACATTCTTTCACCTGGGCATAGCGCCGAAAGACCATTTCATGATGCTCCGGTTCGATGCCGGGTCCATCATCGCCGACCGTCACCACCAGATCGTCGCCCTCTCTTTCAAGTCGAACCTCAATCCGTTGCTGCCGGTGATGAAGCGCGTTTTTCATTAAATTGCCGACGATCTGACGAAATTTGATCTCATCCTGAAACATTTCCAGATCTTTTAGCGGTGGCGATATATCCAGAACGATGCCGCAGGATTTTAAATACGCCAGTGCTTCCGGTTCAGTGGTAAATTCGGCATATTTTTCGAAAATACCGCCCGCATTGGTTTCGAGCGCATCTTCCAACGCCTGCAGAATTGATTTCGCCGGGCGGAAGCGCTCACCCAGAAAACACCCGGCCTCAGCCCGGCCGATCTCCAGCAGGCTGTGAAGCAATTCCCGGGCTTTTTTCGAATTGCGCAACGTGCGCTTTAAGGTATTTTGCTGCCGCTCGGATAAAGGGCCAAATTTATCCTGACGCTCGAGCAGCGTCCGCAGACCGGTCTCGATGATGGCGATGGGATCTTTGAGTTCATGGACGAGAAATTCGATTTCAATATCTCTGAAAAATTGCTCGGCCTCTTCTCCCGTTAACTGCGCGGCATCTTTGTGCTCGTTTTGTTTGCTCATGGCCAAAACCTATCATCTGCAATGATTGTCTCGTTATAGCTTTAGAATTAATGCTCTGTTTCGTTTCAACTGCAATCTTACTTTTTTCTCTTTGCGGATGTCTGTCTTTTGCTAAATCGTTCCGCAGGGTAAAACTGCACTGTTACCGTTGTGCCGCCTTTGTTATGGCAATCTTTAGCGTCGGCGAGCGGCGTGCATTCCGCCACATTGCCTGGACATTCACGTCCTTTGGAATCAACCAATTCGCAGGGCTGGGACGTCATCTTCATATTGAAATTATACCGTTCAGAAAATATTTTCATACGCAGCAAATCAAAACCCTTGCCGCCGGCCATAAAATCATAGGGTTGCCGGGTAGAATACTGCATGGTGTCGTAAGAGGTAAAGTAATTTTCAAAAATCAGGCGCAAATTTTCCTGACTGATGCCGATGCCATTATCTTTGACTTCGAGTTCAGGGCCGAATTTGCCTTTGCGTACCTTGACCGAGATCTTACCACCATCTGGCGTGTTTTCAACCGCGTTGCGTACCAGGCCTTCCACAATTTTTCCCAGAACCTCCGGTGGAAGATAGACCGGAGCGGTCTTGGCAGCATACGTCCGCAGCCGGCATTTGCGATGCGAAAATTTCGGCCGCAGTGCTTTTATTTTGTTTTTTACAAATGGCCCCAGTTCAATGACTTCCGACTTTGCTTTGCGGGGACCGTAAGTATTTTCGATGTGCCGGCGAATCTTTTGGAAAATATCCTTTTCTCCCAATCCCAGCGAAATCAGTACTTCCAGCTCATCCGCACAAGCGTCCAGCAGGGCAGAAAACATATAATAAGTTTTGTAATCCTTTTCGCGCAGGATGTCTTCCAGCTGATACTGCATCTCGAGCAAGCGCTGTAAATTTCTTTGAGCACGTTCGAAAATGGTTTCCCAGCCCTGATCTCCCATTTCCGAAAGTCGTTTTTTCAAAAGGTTCAACGAGGCGGATAAAATCGATACCGGTGTTTTTAGCTCATGGGAAAGGTGATGAATCACGCGGTCTTTGGTTCGGTTGAGGCTCTTGACGTTTTCATAGGATCGTTTTAGCTCTTCATTGATGCTGGCATTTTCGATCGGCAGGGCCACCAGATTAGCGATGGTCGTCAACACATCGACATGGGTCTGACTAAAATCACCCTCCTTCTTGTTGACGGCACACAACACGCCGATCATGCGACCTTCAAGCATCAGGGGCACATCCAGCATGTTGCGTGTCCGATAGTGGGCCCGGCGATCAATTGCTCGGACGAAGTGAGGGTTTTTATAGGCATCTTTTATAATCTGGGGCTTGCCGGTACGGTATACCAGGCCGGCGATTCCCTTGTCCACCGGGTAGCGGATTTCCTTAAAATTGGTGCCGGTTTCAGATTTATCGAAAACGGCTTCGCGAAAGAAAAATTCCTGATTTTCTTCGTCGAGCAAAATAACCATGGCACCTTCCACACCTAACAGATCCTGAATTTCCTTGGTGATCAGTGCCAGCCGCTGGTCCAGGCCCCGATGCTGATACATGGCCCGCGCAATGCGAAAAAGGGCCCGGTTTAACCGCGCATTGCGCTTTTCCTCGGTTACATCCCGCAGGGTGACGACCTGACCGGCAGGTTGGTTTTGCTCATCATAAAAAATGGCGCCGTCGACAATGATATCCAGAAGCTGCCCGTCTTTGGTCAACCGTTTGGTTTCAAATCCCCGGATTACCTTGTCTCTGTGCAGGCGCCGGATCCCCTCAATGGTTTGATCCTTAAAATTTTCGGGTACAAAGGGTATTTTCTTGCCTTCCAGTTCCTCGAAGCGCCAGCCGAAAACCTTTTCAAAGGCCGGGTTCAAATAAGAGACGGTATTATCCAGGTTAAACACAAATACGGGGATGGGTAAAAAAGCTAAAAAAGCCCGGTACCGCTGCTCAGCACGTCTGCTTTGCTGGGACAGCTCCAGCGCACAGGATTCAGACTCTCTTAATGCCCGCTGAGCCATCACTCTATCGGTCACATCTCTGGCGATGCCTCTGAATCCAACCGGCTCACCGGTGTTATCCTTGATCATGTTGGCAGAAACTTCCAGATAACGCCTTTCACCGTCCTTGCGGATGATTTTCCAATTGATAT
>JASFNW010000226.1:0-4977 GCA_050116835.1 Desulfobacterales bacterium | reverse complement strand
GTATCCGGTGCCCGGCTGTCCGTTCCACGAAAATCGCGTCAGCGTGGTTGTTTTGGGTGCCTGCAAGACCGTTTCGATGGGCAGCAAACCCAAGCCCTCGCTGATGCCGGGTTGGCCCTCCAATCCTTGCGGGTCATCTACCGTCTTGCCCATCATTTGATAACCACCACATATCCCCAGGACATGCCCGCCGGATTCCACATAAGCAAAAAGCGCCTGGATCCAGCCGGAAGCACGCACCCAGCTTAAATCAAATCGGGTGCTTTTCGAACCCGGCAAAATGACGGCCTTAAAACCGGTCAGAGCCTGTGGTTTTCCCAGGAAGTGCACATTCAGCTGATCCAGGGCCAGCAACGGATTAAAATCGTTAAAATTGGAGATATGCGGCAGCCGGATAACCGCCACCGCCGGGTTTCGATTGCTTTTGACGTCTATTTTTTGAGGATTTTCAATCACCACCGAATCTTCGGGTTCGATTTGAATATGGCGGTACCAGGGCACAACCCCGAAAACCGGCTTTCCTGTCTTTTTTTCGATCCAGCGAACACCATCTTTAAAAAGTTCGATATCGCCCCGAAAACGGTTAATGATGAATCCGGCAATGCGGGTACGCTGTTTTTGCTCGAGGCATTCCAGGGTGCCGATGATCTGGGCAAAGACACCGCCGCGGTCAATGTCGGCCACCAGCACAACCGGCGCGTCCGCAAAGGCGGCCACGCGGAAATTGACAAAATCCCGGGGCATCAAATTCACCTCGGCACAGGAACCGGCGCCTTCCAGAATAATGAGATCATGTTTCCGGCGCAGCCGAACGAGCGCATCGCAGGCATTTTTAAAAAGCCACTCATGGTCGGCCTTATCACCCTCCGGCCGGCTGGTTTCCGTAGCCGATCCCAGCAGCACGACCTGGGACCCGATTTCAGCAGTGGGCTTCAGTAGCACCGGGTTCATATCGACATGGGGCGAGACATTAGCCGCTTCAGCCTGAACGATCTGGGCACGGCCCATTTCAAGCCCTTCGGGGGTCACCCCCGAGTTGTTGGACATGTTCTGGGCCTTGAACGGTGCCACTTTTATGCCCCGGTTGGCCAACAGGCGACATAAGGCCGTGGTAATAATGCTTTTGCCGACATCAGAGCCGGTGCCCAGAACGGCCAGGCAGCCGGCCCGGGTCGGATTTTTACTTTTCGATCCCACGGCGTGCTTGAACCCCATTTTGAAAATAATGCTTGATTTCCTTCATGTCGGTTACCAGATCGGCCAATTCCATGATTTTCGGGGTCGCTCCTCTTCCCGTTATGATGATCTCGATTTCTTCAGGCTTGGACGCCAGCATTTCGGCAAGCGCCGTTTCAGATATCAGACCCAGTGAAACGGCAACATTGGCTTCATCGAGTATGACGACCGCATGCTCGCCGCCGGCCAGCACGGATTTTACCGCCTCCAGCCCCCGGTTGGCTGCTTTCACATCTTCGGTTGACGGCTGCCCCTCGATGAATCGGCCACAGCCAAACTGTTCGATAGTGATTCTATCCGACAATGGCTTTAATCCCTTGACCTCACTGTATTCGCCGTATTTGGCAAACTGGGCTATGTAGACTTTAAGACCCGCTCCGGCGGCCCGGACGGCCAGACCCATGGCGGCAGTGGTTTTGCCCTTACCGTTGCCGGTATAGACATGAATATATCCCCGCATAAGTCCCTTTCAGTTGATCTGCATTTTCGTTAGGGGGATTACGGCAGGCAATCCCCGTCAAATAGGAATTCGAGTTGAGCTGTTTATTTCAAATCAAAACGAATGGGTACTCTAACCCACATTTTTTTCTTGATGCCGCCTTCGGTTCCCGGCTCGAACAGCCATTTTTTCACAGACGCCAGGGCAGTGCGGTCCAAAATGGGGTGCCCGCTGGATTCGAGCACCAACAGATCATCCACGCGGCCGTTTTCATCCACCAGCACTTTTAGCATAACGATGCCTTCATATCCCAATCGGCGAGCCTTTCGCGGATATGCGGGCGCCGGGTTTTGCCTGTACAATGGTTTGGCCATGATGAGGGCAGTTGCGGATGCGCTATTGTTGCTTTTTCTGCTTATCAGGGTAGCTGCGGATGATGTTGACTCCATATATTCGTCGGACCTGCGATGGGTTTTATGGATGAAGGTCGTTTTTGCCGGAAGCCGATCATGGCTGAGTTGATTGGCCGAACTGACGGAGCTGAAGATTACAGCGTGCGCTGCAGAGGAAACATCATCTTTATTGATTGATTCCGCGCGGGTTGTTTCTCTGGCCTTAACGGGTTTGATTTTACGCGTCAATGCTTTTAGATTTTTCTTCTGCCGGTGTTTTTGGGGACTTTCGGCCGGAGACTGTTTTTGGATTTGAGAGGCATTATCAACCGGCGCGGTGGCTGAAGTGTCGGCGGCTTTTTCTTTGGGCATCTGTTGAAAATGGGGATGCAACCGTTTTGCAGGCGCGTTGTCTGTGATCGCGGCCTGTGCGTTGCGTTTTTGCAATTTATGCGTTGCCAGTGTAATCGACAGGGACCTGGATGCCGGCGCCGGACGGGGACCCAGCTTCAGCCAGTTAAAGTCGGCGCTCAAAATGATGGCATGCAATGCCAGCGCACATATGATAGCGGGAAACAGACGTTTCACTGCGATTCCTCAAAGTCAGCCTGCAAAGAGATGCGACTCAAACCTGCCTGGCGAATTTTATCCAGGACCTTATAAATCATCTGGTACGGCAATGCGCGGTCAGCAAAAACCAGCACTCCGGATTCGCGGGGTTCGCCGGCCTTGTCTCGCAGCACCCGGGTGAGATCCACCAGGGCAACGGGCGCTTTGTTCACGTAAAGGGTTTCATCCGCTTTGACGGTGACCGATAGCGTCAATTTTTTATCGTTTTCGGCTGTGGTCGAAAACGGCAACTCAACCGGCAATCCCCGGTGAACCGCCATGGACAGCATGGCGTAGATAAAAAATACCAATAACAGAAAAACGATATCAATCAAAGGCAGCATTTCGATTCGAACCTTTTTCTGAACCGGCAACTCGACCTTCATCGTGTGCCTCCGTTTAATTTTTGCATTCGGTTTGGGTTAGCTTTTCGTACACAATTTCCAGGCTGGTGGCATATTTTTCAATTTGCACGGCCGCATTTTCGACGCGAGAATTAAAATAGTTGTACGGGAATACCGATAAAATGGCGATTCCCAGACCGGCCGCAGTGGTGATCAGCGCCTGTGCGATACCGATCGTTACTTCCTGCGGATGCTCAATGCCCGCCGAGCCCAAAGCCTCAAAGGATGAAATAATGCCCAAAACGGTTCCAAAAATACCCAACAGGGGGGCCACTGTGATCATGGTGTCCAAAACACCCATAAAACGTCGCATATTTTTAATTTCATCGGCTGCCGCAGCCTCCATGGCTTTGATCATCGAAAATTCTCTGTGCAGGATGCCGCTGACTAAAATCTTGGTAATATAATCTTTGGCATGCACGGTCTTGTTTTTAATGGATTCCCAATCTCCCTGACGCGAGAGCTCCAGAATTTCATCGACCAGTGAGGGCTGGCTGCGAACGCTGAGTTTGAACCAGAAAACGGCGCGTTCGATGACCACACTCATTGCAATAATCGAACAGGCCAGCAGCGGGTACATGACCGGACCGCCTTTATCAAAAATGTCCCACATCGTCTTGACTCCTTGTTTGGTATGGTTTCAGAAAGGGTGTCATTCCCAGCCTACAGTTTAAATGCCAGTCCGACGCGAAAACTAGGATCCGGCGGGCTGAAACCAAATGCTTCCTCATAGTGCTCGTCAAATAGGTTTTGAATCTTGCCAAAGATTTTAAAATCCTTGATATGTTTATTGTCCAGGTCAAACGTATAGGAGGTCGCCAGATCTGCGATGAAATAATCATCCAGAGTTACCCGTTTCGCCGGAAACGTGCTAAAATCAAGATCATCGCGTTCACCTACATAAAGGCCGTCCACCCGGATCTGAAATCCCTTCCAGGCCCAGTTGATAAAGCCGGAAGCGGTGTTTTGTGGCCGGCGTAAAAGTTCCTTGCCTTCCTCAAACGGTGAGCTGGCCCCCCCCGCACCACCGTCATCGGTGACCTCGGTATCCAGATAGGTGTAGTTGCCGCCAACGGTAAAGCCATAGCCGGGTGTGCATAATGCCGTCAACTCGATACCCTGGCTTTTAGCTTCCTGAATGTTTTCAAAATCCGGTTCCGGGTCCGGCCGGTCAATATAGGTGATCAGATCATCAAATTTCTGGTAAAAGTAGGTTGCGCCGAAAACAAGCTTATTATTAAAAAGCGCCTGATCGACGCCCACTTCCCAGGAGTAGGATTTTTCAGGGTCCAGATCGGGATTTCCGGTGGCAAACCCCTGGGAGAACTGTTCGCTGAAGGTGGGGGTCTTAAACCCCTTTCCGGCAGCACCCCGCAGGACTGTGCCGCTTTGCGTAAGGTCGTATGCAATCGAACCGCGCGGAACAAATTCGTTGCCAAACTCGCTGTTGTCCTCGTAACGCGCCCCGGCGGTTAGATGCAGACGATCAAATAGGGACAGTTGCTCCTGGGCATACCATCCCCAGTTATCCCGATTTTTATCTAAATTATCGGTCGATTCGATTGCTGAGAATATCGATCGGGTCTGCAGATCATAATCTTCATCCAGGTATTCAAATCCGGCCGTAAAGGTTGAAGCAATCGTTTCAGTCGTCGGATAGCGAATGTTAAAATGATAGTCGATGGATTTGCTGGTCTCTTTGGTATCGGAGGAAAAAGCACCAAAAGGGTCGGCCGGCAGATCTTCAGGATCGTTGTAATCTTGTTTATTGTAATGATAACCCAGCAGGACATTGTGCTCCAGCCATGACAGCATCCGATATTGCGCCTTTATGCCGCCGACCCCGTCATCGGTCTTCAAATCCTGATTGGGATCCAGCGGAGAGTATCGGTCACCG
>JASFNW010000225.1:0-5163 GCA_050116835.1 Desulfobacterales bacterium | reverse complement strand
TGCATATAATTGATCTGGGATGTCAGCGATGCCTTGAGATTGTTGCCGTTTTCACCGCTGGCGAAAATAACCGGCAAAACGGTGTGTTGCGGATGCGCATAGAAGTAAAGTTCAACATCTGTCAGGTCAAGAGATTTGATAATCGTGGTAGTCATCTTGTAGCGGATGTTCTTATTATCCTCCGCTGTGTTTTGATCCACGGCTGCCAGCAATAACGGTACATTGAGTCTGGCCGCGAAAAGCGGTTCGGCCGCGACCCAGCTTTCGGTAGCAACTTTGGTTTCATCATCGGATTGTTGCCTTTGCGCGGACGGTTTTTTAGCGATGGTGTTACCCAAACCGAAGTCACTGTCACTCAATTTGGACCATTGGGTCATTGCAAAATATCCGGCCAGCACCAATATGAGAACGGCGGCCACCGCTACCAGCGGCCGGCGCTTTTGCCAGATGGGATTTACGCGCTGGCCTGCGTCAGCGATAATTGGGGCCTCCGGATCGTGAGCTTTGACTTTGTTGATCTTTTGTGGCTGCGGGTGGGGTACCGGTTTGCCCCTGTCGGTCTTCAGTGTTGCCGCGACGGGTGAAGGCACCACAAGGGACATGGGTCGGCCGCAGGATTTGCAATGGGTCGTTTTAACTCCCGGCGGAATCTTGGCGGCCTTGATGCTGTATTTTTTGCCGCAATACAGACAGGCAATATTAACGATTCCTGTTTTTTGCTCGCCGGCGGTTTTCGATTTTACGGCCGACGAAACTGCTGTAGCTTCGGGCTTCAAGGAAATTTTATGACCGCAGGCCTTGCAGCGCGTACTGCTGACATGGGGGGGAATCTTGCTCGAATCCACAGTATAGACTTTTTTACATTTTGAACAGCTAACGTGCATGGTCGACTTTTTGATGGTTGGGCTTGGGTGTTTCGGGTATTCGGAAAATTTGTGTTGCTGAACTTAGCAGGACGTAAAGGTAACCCGTTAGCCGGCAGATCCGATTGCCCGTTGGTTGGTAAGAAGGTTTTTGTTTGTTAGGGTTGGCGGTTAACCGGCTAACGGGCCAACGGGCAATAGATACGGTTTAAGGCAACTGATAAAATTATCTCACATAAATGGAATCTTCGCAAATTTTTGAGCTAACTTTTTGAAATGGGGTGGGCCTCTGGTAAAGTCGCTTTTAAAGGACGCGCTATGTCAGACAGGAGCCCTTTTTTCTCAGGATTGATCATCTGTCTTTGAACGGGTATCTTTCAGGTATTGATCCCATTCCATGGGCAGGAGCTGCTTTTTAGCGCTGTTGCAGCTTTTGCAGCAGGGAACCACATTGCTGCGGGTGCTTTTACCGCCCCTTGCTATGGGCACGATATGATCCATGGTCAGATTCCTGGGCGGCGTTTCGCGTTTGCAGTAATAGCATTCGCCTCTGGCCACCCGGCGCTTCCACCACTGGGATTCCCGCAGCTCGCGAGCCTTGCGGCGTTCGCGTTTCAGATCCGATTCTTCCAGATCGTAGGCAAAAGGTTTAATGGATTTTCTTTTTTTCATGCTGAATTTTGAAATGTAGGGGCATAATTTATCCCCGCCTGGTTTACTGAGAATTTGGTTGATCCTGTTTATTCAACGCATGCCCAAGCCAACGTTGAATTTCTTCTAATAAAATCTCGTAATAGGCGTCCGAGCCTCCCAGACCGCGGCGCCCGAAAAAATAATTAATTTCAAGCATCAAGGGGTTGATGCCTTCACTATACGGCGCAAAGATAACATCAAAGCCGGCCAGGTTGATACCCGTTTTGCGGCAAAGGTCCTTTACAAAATCTTTGGCGACGTTTTGCCGCTCGGGAGCTAAGGCGGCATCGATATTAGCCCCCTGGGAAACGCTGGACTTAAACGCCTGCGTATCTTCCTGAATTCGCCAGTAGGATATTAGGCGTTGGCCGATGATCACCACCCGCAGGGTCCTGCCCTGTGTGGGCACATACTCTTGCAGCAAGAAGCCCTTTTGTCCGGAGCTTTCAAAATCAGCGGCTTTCCGTAAGACATCCTCAAGATCCTCTCTGGAATTTAGCAGATATACGGTTTTGCCTTCGCCTCCCCAGTCAAACTTGAACACACATGGCGGTTTGAAAGCAGTAGCTTCAAAGCTTTTTCCATATTGCTGCCTGAAGGCATCCAGCGAACAGTAGGTTTCAGCCAGCGGATGGGTCGTACCGGTTTTTTGGAAAAGCCGTATTTGACCTAATTTCCCGGGATAGTCAAAGCGCGCATCATAATTGGGAAAGACATGGCGACAGTTTTCAGTGGCCATTTCATACAGTGATTGGCGGCATCCCTGGGGCAAAACCACCGCATCTGCGGCCTTTATGGCTGCCAGATCGTCTGCTCCGGGTTTACGTCCGGCGCAGATGATGTTCTGGTCGGCTTCAAATACTGGATGAAAAGATACGATCATAAAGCGTTAGCTCGGGGCTCAAAGCGCAAAGTAAAAATATCTTCGTCTGATCTTCTGGCAATCGCCTTTGAGGACAAAATAACAAGATATAGAATGAAGTCAACAATATCAATGGGTAGGAGCGATGTGGACCCTGGTTTTTTCGCTATGGATGCGGTTCGTCATTTTGGCCAGATATTTATAGAACTGTTCGTCTAAAAAGTGTTCTATTTTGTATTGCTTGGGTTCAAGCTGCGTTTGAATCATGGTATCGATCAGCATTTGTCTTTCGGCATCCAAGAATTGCGCCTTTCGATCCTGAACAATGGCATAATTGCGAAGGGTTATCGATTTGGATGCGTGCAACATCTCGGCTAGCGATTCGCACTTTTCGATTATTTTAATAATGCCGTTTTTATATATTTTAACCGGTTCTCTCCGATCAACGCCAAGTCCAGTTGGATGCAGCCCCCCGATCATAGCAGCAACGACGAGCATTAAGCCAATGACCATTCCTTTTGCATACATACTGCCCCCCTTTCATTTCGTTTGTTAACAGGGGAACCTCATTGCTTGCGGGCGGCTCAAAGCAGATCCATTCAACAGCGGTCATGCGATCAGATTTAGCGGCTGGAGTGGAATATTCCAAGGTCTGGTGTGTTATCCGATAAGACTGTAGAGATTCCCGGTGCTTTGCTTTAAAGGAAAGCAAATTGAATGCCAAGGCACTTATGCAAAGAGGGTTACTTTAATACAATCATAAAGTATTAAAGTTGCTAAAAAATTTTTTTCAAGAAATGATAATGGCATCCCATGCGGGATTCATCGTTTGTCAAACTGTCAACTATGTTTACAGGCACTATCAGTCGTGCTTCAAAAGCGACCCAAATCATCCACCCGCTAGATCAAATGTGGATACGCCCATCAAAAAATGCGCTTCGATTAGAAAGCGTCGATCGGGGGGCGCCCGATGGGCCGGTGCATTTTTCCGTGTTGAATATTGGAATAAAAATATGATGTATTCATCAAATAAATAAAAATTAGAATTTCTACGTTACAATGAATAAATAATTGAAATTTCATATGATTTTGTATTGACAGCATCCCCAAAAGCGTAGTAACAATCAACAATCGTTTACTTTACGAACGAATAGGGAAACCGAATATTGCCGTCTGCATTATTAAAATTCAATCAGATATAAAACCAATCTTTGATCTGATTGAATTCACAATTGCGTATCTACTGAATTCTGTTTAGCCCCCCTTTCAGTCGAAAATGATGACCCATTTTCGCCTACTATTTTCGCCTATTTTGCTAAGCTACTGAATTTTAGAAGTTTAACCTTTTTCGATAAAAATTATATTACCCGGCGCTGATTTTAACCCGATTTGACTGAACAGCGCTTATGCTTACAAAACAGGTTCGCCTACAAATGAATGCCAAACGCGATCTTAACCATATGAAAAGTAAAGAAAAGAAATTTCCGGAGGCCAAGAAGTCCATAACGATTAAGGTGTCTGCTGAATTAAAGAAGCAGATAGATGATGAACGAAAATTGACCGGGCAAACCATTACCCAAATAGTTGAAAGGGCTGTCTCTAATCTTTTTAACTCGGAACAAAGAGCGTCTTTATCCAATGCCGACCCCGAATTGCACACCAAACAGTTGCGGGAAATTGCCAATGACATCCGGTTAGCTGTTCATAAAATCAACAAAATGGCCGCAAAACAACCTTGTCACAAAATTGATGCCCTAAATCTTGTCGATGTTGGTAGCAGGCAGGCATCGAAGAATGATCCCCAAGAGGAAAGAGTGTATAAGCTGGTAAAGGCCATGCACAGGGTCGGTGCCGATTTGAGAATGATTGTTTCCGGCTTGAATATTGAAGGAATCAAAAAAAGTAATCAGGATGGCCCTTGGCAGACAAAAGACGTTGAGAAAATAATAGAGAAGATAAAACAAGAAAATGATTACCTGCCACCCATTTATACATTACCGGAAGAACCGTAATTTATTTTATTCACTATGTATCTAAACCATTATCATCTAAATTTGAAGCCCTTTGAAATGAGCCCGGATCCTCGGTTTCTATGGATGGGAGAAAAGCACAAAGAGGCTTTAGCTGCGCTTGAATACGAAAGTTTCTCTCTAATTGCCTTTGTGCTATACAGTAATTATGCCTCGTCAAGCCCGCATAGATGCTCCCGGTGCGTTGCATCATATCATCGTCCGCGGTATTTAAAAGCGCAATATATTTAATGATAATACCGATCGGAAACGGTT
Source organism: Desulfobacterales bacterium (assembly GCA_050116835.1). GTDB lineage: Bacteria > Desulfobacterota > Desulfobacteria > Desulfobacterales > JAHEIW01 > JAHEIW01. The sequence goes on along the minus strand of JASFNW010000225.1, from coordinate 460 downwards.
TGTCCAGCGCCTGGGCATCGTATTAGGCGAAAGCCAAACCCCCTGTTATGCATGGGCCTTACTTCCAAATCATTTCCATTTGCTTTTAAAAACGAGTCTCACACCTATTGCCTCTGTTATGCGACGGCTGCTGACCGGTCATGCTGTGTACTTTAACCGACGTCATGACCGAAGAGTCATCTTTTTCAAAACCGCTACAAGTCCATTTTGTGCCAGGAAGATAATTATTTGCTGGAATTGGTGCGCTATATTCATGAAGATGTTTGGAAAAAAGGAAAGCACCCGCAAATCGTCAAAGCGCGCAGCCTGCTGTGCTACTGGGCAGTGCATGAGTTAGGCATGACCGCAACGGAACTTGCTAGAAGAATCGGTATGACTCAATCGGCCATTAGCCAGAGCGTAAGGCGGGGTGAGGCCATCGCTGGTGAAAATATATTTGAACTTATAGAATCCTAGAAAC
>JASFNW010000224.1:0-5291 GCA_050116835.1 Desulfobacterales bacterium | reverse complement strand
AATTCCTTCCTATTCGTACGCGCAGAAATTAAAGCACGTTACATTCCGGCAGCTTTTTTCTTGGAATCCAAAAACGCATCTAACTCGTGCACGGCGTCATCTGGCAGCGGTTCCTCTTGCTCATGATTGTCCAGAATGTCATTGATCATGTCCTGTGATTTTTCTTCAGCCGAGCGGCCACCGGCCGCTTCCCAGATATCGTATTTATCCCGGTCTAAAACCGTGGGTATAAAATGCTCGGTCCTGAAATACTTAAATGTGTTATCGCTGGCTAAAAAGTTTCCTTTGGGGCCCACCCCTTTTATATCTTCAAAGGCCAGCATATCCTGGTTGATCGTAATGCCGTCTGCCACCCGTTTGGCCATAGCGATGATCTCATTGTCCAGGACGGTTTTCTCGTAGGAAGCGGCCAGGGTATTTTCCAATTCGCCGCCGGCATGATTCACATAAGTGACCCCCGCCATCAGGCAAAGCAGATTACTCATCAGACTTTCTACTCCAGCCTGCATTCCCAGGCAATTGGCATCACTGGCGCCACCGGTTCCCCGGCTGGGGATGTTGTAATAACGCGCCATCTGGGCAGTCGCCATTGAAAGCAGATCGGCTTCAGGAGCTCCGTAAGGTAGAATGGTTGTACGCATATCCAGGGCCGAACAGACACAACCGAACATAACTGGATTGCCCGGATTGATAAGCTGCGCATAAGTGGCATGGACCATAAACTCGGCCACAGCTTGGGCCAGTGTGCCGGCAAGAGAGGCGGGGCCGGTCGCTCCGGACATCACCTCGGGCGAGATCATCAATGGGATTCCTCGGTGGGCGTATTCTGACAGTGCCTCCAGTTCCTCGGTCGAATTGGCCAGGGGGCTTTTGGTGTTGCACACCACCATGATGGGAAGTTGGCCTTTTGGCATGCGGCTGGCATCCGCTACGATCTCGGCAATCTGAATATGATCCCGGGCACACTGACCATTGAAGGTCGTGCCCAGAACCGGCTTGTTGCTGTGGATTAAACTGGTCAGAAAGGCCCAAGCCTCTAAAACACCGGGTGCCATGCTGGGAGGATAGACGCCAACCGTGGCGATATCATAATGCGGCAAGGCGTCTGTCATTCGAGAGAAATCAATACCATCCTGGGCCGTTGCCTTTCGGCGGTTGCCCCGGGCATCAATTATGCTGAGAGTGCAATTGGGGCCACTAAAATAGGTGTCCAAGCCATTCATATCCAGACTGTATTTGGGATTACGGGAGTGAAAGGTAAACCGAGATGGTATCTTTTTAAAGCTGTTTTCAACCAGGCTGGCGGGGATACGAACGAGCTGCCTGTCAAAATCCACTTGGGCTCCCGCTGCATCATAGAGATCTAATGCTTCTTGAAACGGCAGACATAAACCAACCTCCTCTCCGATCCGCAACGCTGTTAAGTGAATTTTCTTTACATCTTCCGGAGCGAGAACGTTATAAAAATTTGGCCGTCTATCCAACTTTCTCTTCCTTTCTTCATGTCTCACGATTTGATTACCAATTTATCCATAGGTGTATGCGTTATGATCTCCAGTCCATCCTCCTTCAAGATAGCCGTATTGGAAACAAAAGGATCTGCTGGATGCCCTAAATTGATCCAGGATTCCAGGTGGAAAACCATTCCGACCCTTAAGACTTGACCGCTTTCAGCCCGAAGGCTTCTGACTTTGGCACCGCCTACCCAGCTGGGCGGAAAACCGATTCCGGTGATATATCCGCAGTGGTGGCGATGATAGTTGATGCCAGCCTCATCTACTGCGGTTTGCCAAGCATTGTAGGCATCTGCGGCGGTGGTGCCTGGTTTTATAGCTGTCGTCAGAGCCTCATTTGCCTTCAGGTTAACTCTCATCAGGTCCTCGGCCCCTTCAGGCGCCTGATCCATATAGACAACCCGTGTCTCCGGAGCATGATAGCGGCGATAGCAGCCACTCACACAGATGGCTAGCGGATCGCCACGCTTGAGCACATAGGGATTCCAGCTGGCATGTTCCTGATGCATGTTGTTCGGTGAGTGTACAAATGGGGCAAACCCAGGAATTTCACTTCCTGCTTGTATCATGGCTTTATATAACTCAGCTGCAACGTCCTGTACGCTTACGCCAACCCTGGCGACATCATGGGCTGCTTGCATGGCGGCGTCGGAAGCGTGGGCAGCTTTTTTTGTATATTCCAATTCCCTGGGAGACTTACAGTCCCTCAGATCTTCGATGATACCTGAACCATCAACGAAAGTAGCGTTGCGAAGCTTTGCGACTAAAGTTTCGGCATCACGCACTGCAAAAAAGGCATGATCTTTTTCCATGCCAATACGTTTGTTTCCCAAGTGGTGGTCTTTCATTCGGGCTGCCGTAAACATTGCGGAATCTTCATGATCGGCGAAGCCATACCAGACAGCCAGCCTCCCCACCTGTTCTTTAATGACCACTTTTTCCATAGCCCTGGTAATAAGGATCATTTTCCCACGTGCAGGTATGATCAGCATCTGGTATGCGAAATGACCCTGATGATCTAATCCTGTCAGGTAAAAAATGTTTTCAGGGCTGGAGACTAGCAAAACCTCGAGTTCTCTTTTTGCCATTTGTTTCCGGACAGCATGAAGGCGCCGGTCGAATTCGCTTTGGCTGAAATAATTGTGAACCCATATCGATTGCATCTATCTTAAGTTTGCGCCTTTGGTTGATAACCCATTCGTATCGAAAGCTGCCCACACATATCCCTGATTTTCGGGTGTACCTGATCGACATCATCCAGGGATAACCGCATCGAAGGGCATGAAATGCTCATGGCATAATTTGCCTGGCCGGTATGATCGAAAACCGGCGCGGCAACGCAGCGCAGACCTTGGGAAAACTCTTCGTTATCGAGGGCATAGCCGCGCTCACGTGTTTTTTTCAACTCTTCTCTTAAGTCTTTTTTGGCGACAATCGTGTTGGGACCATGCGGCACAAGGCGTACACGCTTGAAATAATCATTGAGTGCATCTTCACTGAGATGTGCTAAGATGGCTTTGCCCAGGCCTGTGCAATAAGCAGGGGTTTTGGATCCCAATGGTGCATCGATCCTTAGTATTTCGTGACTGTCGATCTTGTCCAGATGAAATATTTCAGTTCCATGCCAAAAACCAAGATTTACGGTTTCTTTAAAAGCGGTCGACAATTCTTGCATGTACCGGCGGGCGATTTGCCTGATCTCGAATCTTCCGGCAACCTGCTGGCCGATTTCAAACATCTTAAAGGTCAACTCATATTTGTTGTCGTCATTTTTTTCTACGTATCCAAGGTCCCGCAAGGTAGCTAAGAAGCGGTGGGCTCCGGCACGATGCGTATCAAGCTCTCTTCCCAGTTCTGTTACCGTAAGCGCCTTGTGCTTGGCCAGCATCTCCAAAACTCTGATACCCTTTTCCAGCGATGTGATTTTATAGTAATTCTTTTTCACAACGGACATATGATCATCCTTTTTAGACAACTTGCACTTGCTGTGATAGTGATGTCAGCCTTTCACAACCATCCGAGGTAACCAATACCGAATCCGAGATAAAATAATCACCGGGTTGTCCGGTATGCATCAACCACGACAGCAGGTGAAATACCATCCCGGCGCGCAGTTCCATATCACTGTTGCAGCGTAAGCCCCTTGGCACGCCGCCTCCTGACCAGGCAGGTGGGAAATAACTGCCCACCATATAGCCGCAGTGATGCCGTTGGTAATGACCGAGTCCGGCGGCGTCAACCCGGTTCTGCCAGGATTGGTATACCGCTTTAGCCGCAACTCCGGGGCGAATCGTTTTTATCACATTGTCAAAAGCCTCGATGCAGATCTGTGCCGCGTCCTGCGTGCCTTTTGGCATGCGATCCACGAATATCAGACGGCCCATGGGCGCGTGGTAGCGCGCCGCACAACCTGACAGCTCGATAAATAATGCGTCTCCGGCTTTAAGTTCTCGATCGGTCCAGGTGCCATGTTCCAAGCCCAGGGTCGGTGTCGAGCGAATGAAAGGTCCAAATGCTGGAAAATCACCGCCGGCCAGGATCATCGCGCGATGGACCTCAGCCGCCACCGCTTGTTCCGTAACGCCTGCAGCGGCCGTATCGAGAGCTGCTTGCATCATGGCATCGGTGATGTCAGCAGCTTTACGGGTGTAGCCAATTTCTGAAGCAGACAAAGTTGCACGCTGGTGGAAAATCATGTCCGTGGCATCGACCCAATCTACAGCGGGTAATTTTGCCTGGATGCCCTCTACAATGTTCAAGGGAAGATACAGGCTATTTTTTTCGATGCCCAATCGGCTCCGGTCCAGACCCGCCTGCTTTACAATTTCAGCAGTCGTTTCTGCGGGGTCATCCAAGTCGCCATACCCCACAAATCGGGCGTTTGTCAGCTGCAGATCCATTGTCTGCTGTTCCATGGAGCGCGCGGTCAGCACCATCTCGCCGCTGAGGGTTACCAGCAGCATATGATAGGCGAAATAGCCCCAATGGTTGATCCCGGCCAGATAATAAATATTTTCAGGAACGGATGCCAAACAGCCATCCAAATTTTTTGCAGTCATTAGGTTGCGAACGGCCAGCAGGCGTGCATCGTATTCGTCTTGGGTGAAATAAGGGAAATAGTTCATTCCGGTATCCCTTTTCTGTTTTGAAGTTGTATCACCGGGACACAGGTCATGTTAAGAAATAGAAATAAGTCATCGTATTAATCTTACATGGTGAGAAGTTATAAGTGGATGCCTTTGCAAGTTTAATCCGCTGCTAAAACGGCACTCAAGAATTCCCGTGTGCGTCTGTTTTCTGGGTTATCGAAAAATTGATCGGGGGGTCCCTGCTCGGCTATTTTACCTTCGTAGAAGAAGCAGACTCGATCGGATATTTCCCTGGCAAACCCCATTTGATGGGTGACCATCAGCATGGTTAGATCGTGTTTGTCATTGAGCATTTTAATGACATTGGTTACTTCGCCAATGACTTCCGGATCGAGCGCCGAGGTGACCTCGTCGAACAGCATGATCTTAGGACGCATGCAAAGGGCCCTGGCTATCGCCACGCGCTGCTGCTGTCCCCCGGACAATCGTGCGGGGTACTGGTCAGCTTTATCTCCCATGCCGACCATTTGCAGCAAATCCATGGCACGCTGTCGGGCTTTCTTTTTGCTCAGGCCAAGCACCTGGACCGGTGCTTCCATGCAGTTTTGAATGGCTGTCATATGCGGGAATAGGTTAAACTGCTGAAATACCATGCCGAGCTGGGTGCGCATCTTGCGAATATGCGATT
>JASFNW010000223.1:0-5353 GCA_050116835.1 Desulfobacterales bacterium | reverse complement strand
GGAATCGAGTAACCGAATCCTGTCAGCTGATCGAGAAAGTGCGAAAAGACACAAATACATTCCCGCATTATATTTACCCCCACATACATTGGGGACGGGCTTGATTATTTGCGTATTTTTATGTTACAGGACCGACATGCCACGAAAAGCCCGCATAGATGCACCCGGCGCCCTGCAGCACATCATCTGCCGAGGCATTGAAAGCAGAGATATCTTTCTTGATACTACGGATAAAAACAGTTTTGTTGAGCGGCTGGGTCGGGTGTTATCAGAAACTCAAACACCCTGCTATGCCTGGGCATTGCTCGACAATCATCTCCACTTGCTACTCAAAACAGGTAATGTACCGATTTCAAAGTTGATGCTGCGGGTATTAACCGGATATGTTGTCAACTTCAACCGGCGTCATAAAAGGGCCGGACACCTCTTTCAAAACCGCTATAAATCTATTTTGTGCCAGGAAGACACTTATCTGCTGGAGCTCGTGCGGTACGTCCACCTGAATCCTTTGCGCGCAGGGTTGATCAGTTCGATGCCTCAATTGGATCGGCACCGTTATTGCGGTCATAGTTTTTTGATGGGCCTTCATCACAACGATTGGCAGGACGTCGATTATGTGTTGAAATTTTTCGGCAAAAAAGCCGGTACTGCCCGCGAGCACTATCGTGAATTTGTTGCTAAAGGTGTTAAAGCGGGTAGAAGACCGGATTTGATGGGAGGAAGACTGATCAGAAAGGCAGGCGGCTGGAAAGCTCTGAACGCACATCGCCAGCAAAAAGTACACATAAAAGGAGATGAACGAATCTTAGGAGAAAGTGATTTTGTTGAAACGGTTTTAAAAAAGCAAAATGAGCACCTGGAGCGTCGTTATCGCCTACAGGTGCAGGGATACGATTTTGACAAAACCGTCGCCCGGGTGGCCCATCTTTTTGAAATGAAACCACAGGATCTCTTGGGTACGATGAGAGAACGTTTACGTGTAAAAGCCAGAAGTGTACTTTGTTTCTGGGCTGTCAGCGAATTGGGATTGACCGGTGCTGACGTTGCCCGCCGACTTAAAATGAGTGACTCAGGCGTAAGTCGGGCTGCTGCAAGAGGAGAAAAGATTGTCGCAAAAATGAATCTGAAGCTATTTGATGAATAATACGCAATAAATCAAGCCCGTCCCCAAAATAAGGATAAATGCGGGATTTGAAGGAAGATCAAAACAGAAGCGGGATAAAAGAAATCAGGTGCGTAAGCGGAGGGATTTTTTGAAGCGGGCGGCAATGCGGCGGGCGTTGAAGCGGATAATGGCTCGTAGTGAATAGGGGTTCATGCGGCGACCGTCTCTTTCGACCTGCAGCACCTTACCGAGCACCCGATCGGCACCGACCGGATCGTCGCAAACCACAGCCGCATCTCCACGCAGGATAAATTGCAGCGACTCAACCGAGACCCCACCATGTGAAGCTTTGAAAGCGCTGCTCAAGTTATCTTCGCCGCTCTCGATGATACGCATCACTCGGTGGGCAGTGACTCCGGATTTTTGGCGGTAAAGGATGATGTCTCCGATGGTCACGCGGGCGGTGTTAACAGGCGCCACCGTGATGATATCACCATCACATATCGTCGGGTACATGCTGTCGCCGGGGGCAGAAAACCTTACATGATGACCTTCATTCAAAAGATCCGAGATCAATTGAGGGAAAATCTGTTCAGCGTTAATCCAGATACCATTTTCGTTTCCATCAGGAGCGCTGCGCTTGAGGAGCGTTTCACTCGAAGAGCGTTGCGCTTGGGTATGTAAAATGTTGTCCAATTTCAAATTCAAAGCGGAGCGCTCACTCTTTTGCCGTCTTGATTTTGCTTTAGCTTTTTGACCATCTGCATCATCTCATTATAATGGCTGCCTTCCGGGCAGTATTCGCACGCTCCATGCGGTGGTATGGAAATATCAAACGCGTAAGCCCTTAAATGCGCCACCCGGCAGAGAAAATCCACCGGGGTTTCCGCATCCATACATTCCAGTTGGGCGTTCGCCGGACACATGCCGCACATGGACCGGATACCGCAGGTCACGAATTTGGTCTGACGAGTGATGGATTTCTGTCTTAATTGATACAGCGCCTGCTCCCAGCCCTGCACAAAACTGCCGTGCCGCAAGTCATAGGCATCATCCTGGGCCATGGCGCACATTCGCATTTTGCCATACGGATCAACGGCAAATGCATTCAGACCGCCGCCGCAGCGCCATAAATGGCGGGCTGCTTCGTCTGTATCCGGCGGTCCGCCGAATTTAGCAGCAAATTTCGCCACTCGTCGACCCGTTTGGAATCGAGAAGATCCAGCTTAACAACATCCGGCGGCGCCAAGCGAACGTCAAGCGGGCTCTGCGAGCAGTCATAGCGGGGATTGATCAAGGCATCAAACCGGAACTCCAGCCCGAGATCTTCTTCGGCAAAGCGCTTCATCTGCCATATCTCGCTCTGATTAACGGTCAACGCCATGGATTTGAGCCTGAGCGGCATTTCGCGTTCAGTCAACAGATGAATACCCTGCAAACAACGGTCATATGATCCGGGAACCCCTGTCACCTTTTCATAAATCTTCCGGGTGTGGCCGTACAAGGTAATCTCAATGTAAAACGGCGGCATCTCGACCAGATAATCGGCGATATCCGGCGTGATCAAGGTGCCATTGGTAAAAAGGGTGATCAAAAGGCCCAGTTGCTTGGCATGGGCGTAAATATCCAGAAAGTCGCTGCGCGCAAAAATTTCACCGCCGGTAAACAAGACCCACAGACATCCGGCGACCGCCATTTCATCCAGAATCCGAAAATGCTCCGCGGCAGTCATTTCGTTTTGGCGCGCAAACTTATCCTTTAGTGGCAAATTGCTGTAACAGTGCACGCAGCGGTTGTTGCAGCGCCTGGTGATTTCAATTGAGGCACTGATAGGAACCCTTTTGTTTACCGAAAGGTTATGGATCGCTAAACTCCAATCGGTATATTTTTGCTCGGCTTCCACAGTTAAGTCCAGAATTTTTTCAGGTTGGCCGGTTGTGCCGGTTAAAAAAGGAATAAAATCTAATTTTTATTTACAACCCGCAAAAAACAAACGCCGGGGTCACTTGTCGGGCTATTCAATTTGCCAAACCAACATCTGATCGGGGCGCGTTTGAAAAAATATGACGATAATAGGCATTGGTTTCAAACAGATCCTGATGGGATCCACTGGCCACCACCCGGTTTTCGTCGAGCACAAGGATGCGGTCACACGCCCTGATCGTGGACATACGATGGGTGGCAATAAACAATGTCTTTTCCCTGACAAATTCAGGCAGGCGCTCAAAAAGGGATCGTTCGGCCTCAATATCCATCGCAGCAGTGGGTTCATCCAGGATCAAAATATCAGGATCTTTGATTAACGCCCTTGCAATGGATAGTCTTTGCTTCTGACCTTCAGACAGGTTGACGCCCTTTTCACCAAGCCGGGATTGATAACCTTGCGGCAGGTTTACGATGAAGTCGTGAATTCCGGCCGCCTCGGCCGCTCCCATCACTGTAGTCTCGCTTGCATTTGGATTGCCGTAGCGCAGATTATTGAGGATCGTATCAGCAAGCAGTCGCGGCCGTTGAGCCACGTAGCCAAGGCGCTTTCGCAAGGCACCGACCTGAAAGTCTGATGCCGGCAGATCATCGAAATAAATTTCGCCGCGGGTGGGCCGGTAAAATCGCAAAATCAAACTCAAAAGTGTCGTCTTGCCCACGCCGCTGGGCCCGACTATCGCCACCCGCTCGCCGGGTTTGATACGGAACGAAAAATTTTGCACAACCGCTTCGCTGCCGTTATAGGCAAATGATACATCTCTAAATTCGATATCACCTTTCAACCGCTGCACCGCTTTGCCGCTGCCGTCATTGTCCTCGGGAACGATCTTCATCAGCTCAGCCAATCTTTGTAAGGCGGCAAGTGCTTTCTGCAGTTGCAGGTTAGCCGATGCCAGTATCTGGGCCGGACCAAATACATAAATTAGGTAGGCTTGAAATGCCAGCGGGGATCCCAGGGTCCATTGATCGTTGATGATCCAAACAGCCCCCGCTGCAAGCGATAAAAGTCGTGCCAGTCCGGGAGTGGAGTCTATTATCAGGCCGGCAAGCGAAGCCACGGTTGTCTGCTGCAAGGCGGTTTGAAAAACCCGCTGCCAGCCGGATAGCAGTCGCTTTAGAGAATGATTTTCCGAAGCGTAGGCTTTGATCAGGGTGCTTTCAGATAGGGATTCCTGAAGGCTGCCGGCCAGCTCGGCTTTTTGCTCCATGGTGTGGTGGTATAGATGGTGCAGTCTGTTGGAAAAATAGCGGACGCCCCAGGCCAGAGCCGGCAGCAGGATCAGAACAACACCCGCAAGGCGCCATTCCAGATAAAATAACAGGCAGACACCGCCGGCGAAACGAAGTGCATTGCTGCAGAGGTAGACAATGGTATTGGAAAAAAACCATCTAATCCCGTCGACATCTTCAGTCAGACGGGACATCAGATAACCGGTCTGATGATCATCAAAAAATGATTTTGGAAATTTGAGCACCCGGACGATGAGATCCTGCTGGACATTCAGGGTAACCTGCTGTTCGAGGCGTGCAAAATAGAACTCCTGCAGCATGCGCATCAGTTTTTCGGCAATTAAAAAACAGGCCAACAATATCAGAGCGCCGGCCAGAAGCCCGAGTTGCCGGCTTAAAATCACATCATCAACCAGATAGCGCGTAATCAGCGGTGCCGGAAAGCTGCACAGTGCCGTCAGCAAGATCAATATAAACTCGAGGCAAAACTTGCGCCAATGGGGTTTGAGATAGGGCACAAGCTTTTGGAGGCTTTCCTTAAGCCCCGGGTAATCCGGATCACCGCCAATGCGATCAGGCGGTATCTTGCTGGACAGCCCCTGCTTCAGATATTTTGACCAAATTCTCATTAAATCGGAATGGATTCCATTCTGAGTTTTATTTTAGACAGGATTTACAGGATAATTCAGGATAATTTTTTTCTTTTTTATTCGCCGAAGGCGATTGGGTGTTTGGATGCTATCTTGCCGCCGTCGCTGCTTTGAGCAGCTATGGCGCGCCAAGCCGGAGAGCGGCCAAAAGTAAAAATCCTGTTAATCTTGTTAATCCTGTCTAATTATTAATCAGGCCTGCATATAAGTCATCCAGTTTGGCGGTCATGGCTTCGAGGCTGAATTGTAGGCACCGCTGTTTGCCCCGCTGGCCCATTAATCTGGCCTGGTCGCGATAGTTCAACAGCTTCATGATCGCATCTGCCAGGGCCTTCTCATCCGCCGGGGGTACCAGATAGCCGGTGTGACCATCTTCAGTGAG
>JASFNW010000222.1:0-5446 GCA_050116835.1 Desulfobacterales bacterium | reverse complement strand
CAGGAGAAACTAATGACTACAGTAGTGAAAAATGGAACCGTCCAAATTGATTGCTACGCGCTGGGCCCTTTTGGAACCAATTCATATATTATGACCTGCTTAAAAACGGGCGACAGCGTTATTGTTGATGCCCCGGGCGATGCCCCTAAAGTATTGGAGCGATTAAAGTCCACAAATCCCAGATATATTTTGATGACCCACAATCATATGGATCATACCGGCGCCCTGGCACAATTAAAATCCGCTTTAAATGTCCCGCTCGGCGCCCATGAGGCGGATGCCGGTCGGCTGCCGATTCCGGCAGATATGCTGCTGGCCGATGATGACACCATCACATTCGGCGATATCCGACTCGTTGTCATGCATACGCCCGGACATACCCCGGGCAGCCTCTGTTTCTACACCGATGGATATCTGATCTCCGGTGATACGCTGTTTCCGGACGGACCGGGTAAAACCGGGTCGCCTTCCGACTTCAAACAAATTGTCGCATCATTGCAGCAAAAAATCTTTATCCTGCCCGACGATACCCGGGTGTTTCCAGGCCACGGCGATGACACGGTTTTAGGAAAAGAAAAGCAGGCCTTTGAGGCCTTTTCGGCCAAGCCCCACGACCCAAATCTGTGCGGAGATGTGACCTGGTCAACGTCTTAACGTAACTTAGGTCAGAGGATAGATGTCAGAAGACAGAAAATAAGAGCAAAACCAGAGGATAGCGTCGGTGGTCGAAGATGTTATTTCAATCATCTTAACTAAAGATTTAATTGACTTAGCAAACACAAAATAGAGTTGTGGTTTCATCTTACATATCTGAAATATAATGCGATTTTTGATATTTTATGAAATCAAAGGTTTTTTTAGGTTCAATCTTTCCCAATTATTCTCAATATATCCAAACTTGACCCCTCAGCTGGGATTTTTAATTTTGATTAAGGTGAATTCCTATTATGAAAATCCGCTACTACCATATTTGTAGTTGTATATTGATTTTTTTTATTTTCATAATCGCTGTTGCAGGGTGTGCATCATCCACTAAACCCAACACACCGTATTCTGGACCATATCCAAAAACATTCGATAATTTAGCAAAACATAATCCATTATTGGCACAAGAATTTGGCAAAATTCCTGAAATTCAAGATGGCATTTCTGAAAAAGATGCAATGGCCTTGGAACGAATTTGTGTTTATTACAACCAGAACCAAAAGGATTTCGATGCAGCTTTTGAACGCATGTATGATGTGGGGTATCCAAAGGTACGAAAATTTTGTGCGCCACTGCAAGCTATCTACTGGCTGGCCCTGAATGACAAATTAAATCAAATAGAAATTTCAAAATATGACCTTATCGGTCTATTAAATGAAGCATGGTACAAATCGGGCTTTGGTTATGACGGGACCGGGCGATGGGATAATTTCAGTGATGTTACCGAACGTTTAAACAGCCCAAGATTGGTGGATTTTTATGTAAGCAGAAATTTCACCTATAAAAAGATACGATTAAGAACGCTTGATGAGTATAAAAATCCACACATTTTTTTTAGCAGAAAACAGGGAGAATGCTGGCTATATACGACATTTTGCCTCTACTGCTTGAAAAAGGCTGGATATCAAGCACATGCAATAACGGTTTACCATGGGAACTCAAAGCGGCCCAACCATGTAACTTGTTTATATGTGGATAAGGATGGCTATGAATATATTATGGACAACAGCTTACCAGCTTATGTTCATGGCACTGGTATATATGAAAAGGCGGCCTATCTGGAAATTTATCCATACTATGGAAAGGGATATTTATCTGAATAGCTCACTATCGATTTAAGAGAAAACGATTGTACTGATATTTTAAAAATGGAAATGATATCACAATTCGCTCGTTTGGGTGATATTCTCATTTTATCGGCACATTAGTGATATGTGGAATTGCGCATGGAATATGCAACGCATAAAACCTCTCGATTATACCTAAATTAAGAAAAACCGTTAGGATTTGTAGAAATTGATTAAATTTCTGAAAATTTGGGTTTTTCTAATATTAGCTATCACAGTCCATGCTTGCGCTGCAATTAATGGTGCTTTTGATCCAGATGAGGTGAATCGCACATTAGACAATGCTCTTTTGGAAATACCTGTTATGTACCTCAAAAAGGACAACTCAACTTCATTAGGCGGTTATTTTAAGGATGTAAAACCTGAATTCGATAAGATTTCAAGCGAGAAGAAAATTCCACTAGTGATTTATCTACACGGTTGCGACGGGATTCGCCTTGAAGCTTTAAATGATATGGAATTTCTTGCCCGCAATAATTATGCAGTCATTGTACCGGATAGTTTTGCTCGCAATTTTAGGCCGAAAGGCTGCGATCCTGCTACCAAAAGAGGAGGTTTCTTCAGAGGCGTGCTAACGATGAGGCTCGAAGAAGCCAGACATGCCCACGAGGTGGCAAAAACCCTCCCGTGGGTAGACAAACACAAAATATTTATGATGGGTCATAGCGAGGGCGGTATTACAACGGCCAAATACGCTCGTGGTGGTTTAGCGGGTAGGATAATCATGGGATGGGGTTGTCATGCAGGATGGGCAGAATATGCTGGTATATCTGGCCCGCGAGATGAACCGATCATTTCTTTTATAGCATCAAAGGAGTCTTGGTTGACAGGTTTGAATGTATCTGGTGATTGTGGCAGTTTTATGTCATTCAGGCCGAATAGCGAATCTATCGTTGTTGATGTGAGTACGCCCACACATTGGGTCGGATATGATCCAGAAGTTAAAAAGAAAATTCTTCAGTTTCTTAAAGCCAACAGTGGGCCTTAAGTCTTATGGAGTAGCATAGTATAGCAATGATTTTTCTGAATTTATGTATGAAGAAATAGGCCTCACATAAGTAGCGATACAATGAACGTATCTGTAGTTTATAATTTTCTTCGTCTGTTTTCTGTTCTCTGACATCTGACTTCCGTCTTCTGTAATCCGGACCTACCAGGAAATTTCTTCGCGGTGGAAGGCTTCGGCCAGGTCAAAATCCTCACCTTCTGCCAGATCGCTGCAGCGTTTTCGCAACCAGGTCTCAAGATCCGAAACCTTCATCGACTGGACCTGGCTTTGATGACACCGTAAGGCTTGCAGCTTGAGATCAAATGTATCGGTGATGTCGGATACATAATTGATATTTTCCGACGCCCAGAAAAGCATTTCTTTGACTTTGTGGGGCTGCAGGCCCTCTTCAATCAGGTCCGGGTATGCCAGATGATCGCGGGCATAGGGGAAAACGGCATCGATGGTAACCTGGCCGGCAATGCGATGATCCCGGTGCCAGATGTAGCGGCGATACGGATCGGCGGTCACAACCGTATGCGGCCGGTACAGGCGGATCATGCGCACAATTTGTTTCCTGAATTCCGGTGTATCTTCGAGTCCCTGGTCGGGATTCCCCAGAAAAACAACCTCCCGCACACCCAGAATTTCAGCGGCGGCCCTTTGTTCATTCTGCCGGATTTCGGCCAGAACATGCGGTTTCATATCCGGATCACTGCTGCCCTTATTTCCATTGGTGCACACCACGTACACCACCTGCTTGTCCTGCTGAGTCCAGCGGGCGACCGTTCCGGCCACTCCGAATTCGGCATCGTCCGGGTGGGGCGATACGACGACAACATCTGCTGGTTCAGTCACCTTAAGCCTCCAAATCTGATAACATGACCCGATGAGATCAACTTCGGTATCCTCTTCAATTGCGATATGAATTTTAAAGATTATGTTACATATTAAAATTAATCTAAAGCTGTTTTTACGTTTAGCAAGATAAACCCTGATCACTGCTTCGAAATCAATGAGAAGATGAGTTTGCAATATGTCAGGTCACCGTCTAATCATCCGCACCTATTCGGAACAGGATTTTGACCGATACGTAACGCTTCATGTCGAGTCCGATCAACTGGACCCGGCAGACCGCTTAGCAGCCGCCCGGCGCCTCAGAGACGACCTGGGACACCCCAAATTTAGGCCGCAAACCGATTTATGGCTCGCTGATTTGAATGACGTTCTCGTCGGCTGCCTGGCCATTCATCGCGAGCCTGAAATCGGGCGCGCGCTGCTCGCTGGCTGCGTGCATCCCGTGCACCGCCGCAAGGGGATCGCAACAAAGCTGCTGACCGAGGTCCTGCAGAGCATCAGGGCATCGGGTATTCAGTCAGCTCAGGTCAGCGTGCTGGAATCCAATACAGGCGCCAAAAGTCTTCTGAATCAAATGGGGTTTGCCTACATTCGGTATTTTGCTGAAATGCGGCTGGCCATCAACACCATTGGGTTGCCGGCCATCGGTGATCATGCGGTCACCAGTCGTCGATTGAAGCCGGGCGAAGCAAACCTGCTGACCCGGTTACAAAACCGCTGTTTTACCGGCTGCTGGGGGTTCAATCCCAACACCGAAGAAGAGATTGCCTACCGTTTGAGCATGCAGAGTCATTCGCCCCAAGATGTGATCCTGACATACCAGAAAGATCGTCCGATCGGCTATTGCTGGACAATTATTAAAAACGCAGAAAATGCGAACAGAAATGAAAAAATTGGCCTGATTCATATGCTGGGCGTCGATCCGGACTATCGGCAGCAGGATATCGGCAAAACCATTTTGCTCAATGGACTCAAAGCGCTCAAAGCCAGAAGTGTGGATATGGTGGAGCTCACGGTGGACAGCGAAAACACGGCCGCGTGCGCTTTGTATGAGTCGATGGGCTTTAAGTTTGTTGCCAAAACGGAATGGTATGAAAAGCTCTTGATTCAATGAGAGAGCGAGCAGATTTCCGCTGATATATACGGTCTAGATTATCCCCTTAGCAGTCCATCGCGGACATATCGAATACCTTTCAGCACTTCTGGGTACGATATCCCCGGTTTTAATTCCATCACCTTGATCGTGTCGGACTTGAGGCAGGATTTGACAAACCTAAAATCAATTTCACCGGCACCCGGTGGGATGTGATCATCGAGGCCGACGGCATCATGAAGATGAACGCCGATAAGCTGGTGTGCATAACTTCGCAATAGCGAGTTTCTGGGAACAAGCCCCAAAACTTCATTGGCATGCGCATGACCGGTGTCGTGCCAGTACCCGACGGGTGCGCCCCCGAATTTATCAAAGATAATTTCAAAATCATCGAATCCGGGCAGCTCATGGTAGTGATAGCGATTTTCCAGCCCCAGCAACACCCCTTGTTTTTCGGCAACAGGTACCAGACGGTCCAGGCTGACCAGCAAACTGTCCATATGCCTGAGCTTGCGACGATCCCGCTCCTTGACCTTTTTGCGAATGAAGATTTGCGCTTCTTTTGAATCGATGCGGTTCGCGCTAAAGTATTGATAAAGCGCCTGCGCTTCATGATTCATTTCGACGGCCCCGCAATGTAAAACCACCGCCCCGGCTCCCAGCTCGGCTGCCGTT
>JASFNW010000221.1:0-5480 GCA_050116835.1 Desulfobacterales bacterium | reverse complement strand
GTAAACAAAATACCGCCATGGGGTTGTCCCGGAAAAGGCCAACAGACAGCCGGCTTCGGTTCCAGACGGGACCGTGATTTACCATCGGCAGCTGCTTCAATCAGAATCCCCAATGCCCGATAAAGCGAATTGCTGTTCATACGGTCTAAAACGGCGTCTGTTATTTCCATAGGGTTACCCTTTCTGATTCAGGAAAATAAAACCCGCAGCGGTTCTTCTAGGAAAACTCAATATATATCCAAATAGGGCGGCCGATCAGATTACAACATACCTGCTAAATGACTGCAACCCCAAAGCCCTAGATGTCATAGTTTCTGGTATATTCATCGCCATCTTGACAACCCCCTGGTGCTAGTGTTACTGGCTGGTCCGGAACCGGTTCAGCAGTCTGCTGCTAAATGATCTGGGCAACAGATGACATGGTAGGTGGGCAATTTGATTGTTTTTTTGATTATCATTGGATTGATTTTGGCCATTGCAGGAATGGTCGGCTGTATTCTTCCGATTCTGCCGGGACCGCTATTGAGTTTTTGCGCTTTGATCCTTTTATCCTGGATTAAAAATTGGCAAATTTTCAGCCAGGCTTTTTTGATTGTCATGGGCGCGGTGACGGTCCTATTAATGCTGTTGGATTATGTCGCCCCTGCACTGGGCGCGAAAAGATATGGCGCATCCAGACGCGGCCTCTGGGGTTCGGCAATTGGTATGATAATTGGCATTTTCTTTATTCCGCCCTGGGGCATGATTGTGGGCGCTTTTGTTGGCGCATTGGTGGGCGAGCTGGCATCCGGAAAATCGGGTCGCAAAGCATTGCGTGCCGGATGGGGTATCCTGATGGGTAATGTCGTGGTTGTCGGGCTGAAGCTGGCTTTTTCTGCAGCTGTTCTTTTCTATTATATCAAGGAGATGGTTTAAGCAAACGTGAATTACTTTCGATTGGCAAGCCTCCTCGCTAACCGTTGCGAAAAACCAACGTGCATTTTTTCTTGACCTTGAATAACCATCTGTTTTAAAATTTGAGCCAAGACAGTCTATTGAAGCATAACATGCGCTTGAACCCATCATCACAAATAGGAGAGAGGAGGATCACGTTTTGCCGCACGGAGTTGTAAAATGGTTTAGTAATCGCAAAGGATATGGCTTTATCGAACAAGAGGACAGTGAGGATATTTTTGTACACCATTCAGCGATCAATATGTCCGGATTTCGCACGCTCTCCGAGGGCGATCGGGTTACATTTGAAATTGAAGTGGGTGAGCGAGGGCCGGCTGCAAAAAATGTAGAAAAACAATCAGATTAAATTACATCACGTATACAGGCATCTCGATGCGCAGCGTCGAGATGCCTTTTTTTTGCAATTTCTTTTCGAACGCTATCGATCTTTTTGGATTGTCTCTGAATACCCTAATGCGGAGCGCTGTTTCACCCGCAATAACCCCGGACTGTTATGCATATACATCAGTGCAGAAGAATAGCCTGATTTGATAAAAAGTGTTTCAAAGGTGATAATCCCTTCTTTTGAACAGCAAGCACTGACTCGGCTCTGATAGCACTTTTGTGTGCAGACACCTGCCCAGGTGCGTTTTTAAAAATGCGTCGACCTCTTGACGATATGCACAGTAATCACGTGTCATATCTGCAAGCAGTCGTTTATCAGATGCCTGCGCACCATCTGAAGCGCTTCTAATTGCTCTTGCTGATAGGCGCTCATTTTATCCGCCCGATCCCATTTAGTCCAATGTCTTATGCTAACGACAAAGACATTATTCATCAAAAACGCTTGTATTCGGAGAGCCAGTCGATTTTATAAACCATTGCACAAATTAAAAGAAGCAGCTCAAGGGCAAAGCACCTTTACACTGCTTCTTTTAAAGAGTTGTTTCCAAACAGGATGGCAATTTTATTTGGCGCCGACGTATATGCCTCTGCCGATCTTTTTTATTTTGCCTTCTTTTGAAGCTCTAAAAATGATATTTCTAACTTTTTTATCCTGAAATCCTGTTTTCGCTTTCAGTGTGGGAACATCTACGCCTTTTCTGGATCTTTTGACAATTTTTAAAATTTGTTCTGTTGCCGTCATCTGCGACGATCTCTTGCGGCTGCTGGATTTTTTGGCAGCCGCTCTGGGTTGGGTTTTTCTTTTTGCAGTTCTGCGCTTCACTTTCCTGGCTGCTTTCGGCCGTTGCGGTTTTTCATAAGCCTTCAACAATTTTTCCAATTTCTTTTCAAGTGCTTTGATGTCTTTTTTTACGGCTTGCAAATCTCTTTTTAAAATAGCCATAATAGCCTTCCTCCTTAGAATGATTTATCTGATGCTTTTCTTCTACGATTTACATATCCTAACAAAAAATATAAGAAAAACAACCGTTACCAAATATACTTTCGAAATTCTTTTTGCTAGTAGTTAAATTAGTTCTTAAAAGTCTATCTGCCATATACTATTTTGTCAAGCAATAAACAAATAAAAGAGAAAAAGATGATGAGCAATTTGATTGCACAATGACAGCGAAGAAATACCGTCGGCGCTATTGTTGCATCAAATTAACATGATCAGAGCATGCGCATTTCATCATTTCTAAAAAAGACCCTCTTTGTGTGGCGGTGCTTGACAGGCGTATTATTTTATGGAGGGTAAATATAATAACGGATAAGGAGATTCTGATGTCTCAGATTATCGCATGCAAAACCGAAAACGGAATTATTCTGGCGGCGGACAGCAACGCTGTAAAAATGGATGCACAAGGGCAATTGGCTCAATACAGCGTAAGGCGTCTTTTTCAGCTGACACCCCAAACCGCGATCATAACCGGTGGCGTCGTTCAAGGCGCAAAAATGTGTGAATCACTGCAAGATTTTATCGGCCAGGAGCAAATCGAAGACATTGTAGATGTTTACAACGCTGCGCTGCCCTTTCTGGCAACCGAATACGAACGGTATATGCGCAAAGCCTGCGAGTTTTTACCGCTGGACCCCATCCACCAGATTCATTTTATTCTGGCAGGCTATTGCGCCTCAAATCCGCAAAATCCATTCCAGTTATATTTGATCTGGACCAAAAAGAAATTGCCGCAAATGGATGGTGATGAAATTTCGACAGCGTACGCCGTACCCCGACTGATGACGTTAGAATATCAGCTGAATCGACAATGTCGAAAAAATGAGCCGTTTAGCGAGATTGTGCCTTCAATCCGTAAACATCTTGAAAAACAAAGTGCTGTCAACGACGATGTGGCCGGACCATTTTCTTTGGCGTCCATTACACGAGATGGATTTCGTGTGCTTTCTGACTGAGCACCTTGCAAAAGCCATCGATTTTGATATATATGCCCCTTCCAAGTCCGGCGGCATGACAGACATGCATGCCTGCTCAACGATTAAAGCAAATTGTCCAAAATTGAATTATAGCCCCGCTGACAAAGCCTGTACATAGGGAGGCAATTGATGCAATTGATAGACCTGGCACCGCTTGAGCGTTGGATGGAGCTTGAAAAGGACATCCATCAAAAATCCGGGTTGGATGTCAACGTTTTTGATACCAAAGGGTATCGAATCTCCGAATTGAAAAACTGGGCCAATCAATTATGTCCGGCAATTAAGGCGACCGATAAAGGCCAAAGCTTTATTTGCGCCCCGGCGCACATGAATATTGCCACCCTGGCCATGCGGTCGAAACAAGCGGTTATCGAAGAATGTGATGCGGGCATGCTCAAACTGGTCGTGCCGATTTTCGCAGGCAATGAATTTGTTGGTGCTGTCGGCGCGTGTGGTTTTCTCCTCGACGAGGGTGAGGTCGATAGCTTTCTGGTCAACAAAATGACGGATATTAGCGAGTCCGAGATCGACAGGTTGGCTGCCGGGATAAAGCGCATATCTACGGCAAGGGCGCAGGCATTAGGGCAATATATCGTGAATCAAATTAGTGAAATCATAAGCGCCGCAAGACGACCGCACTAGTCGAGCTGGTTATGGCAGCCAAATGCATGGTTTGTAAAGGCTAAGATTTTTGAAAAGCTTTCAGTGTATACTTCGGTTGACAGAAGCCTTTGGTTTGATAATGATGACGGGACAAACGAGCATTCATTTCACACCCGACCACCAGCCGGTGCAACAATCGGGGAGCCAATCTCATGGATAAAGCGATTATCGCAATTTTGGGGCAGGACAGGCCCGGCATCGTCGCTGCAGTCTCCAAGATTCTATTCGAACAAGATTACAACATTGAAAATGTGAGCCAAACAACACTTCAATTTGTTTTCGCCGGTATTTTCATCATTTCGATGCCGGTTGGCCTTCCCGCTGAATCTTTGCACCAGAATTTAGCTGCAGCGCTAGCGCCGCTGGGTCTCGAAGTTCATATCACTCATTTTGAAGCCACGAAAACGCCGGTTTCGCCGCCGCAAAGCGAGCCTTACATTGTTACAACCAAAGGACCGGATCGCAAAGGGTTGGTGGCCGGCATCAGTGAAGTGATTGCTCGTTTCGAGGGCAACATCACCAATTTGCAGGCGGTTTTTAAAGGCGGCGACGACCCCGGTGATAATATCATGATTTATGAGGTTGATGTGCCACCGCAAACCGATCAGCAGGCCGTTTATCACGAATTGAAAAATCGGGCACAGGAATTGGCGCTGGATATTGATATTCAACATCGCAATATTTTCGAGGCCATCCACCGCATCTAAGTTTGCATGAAAATGAATGAGAGACCTTATTGCACTAAATAAAGGAAGCTTAAGTGAGCCAGTAAAGTAAATTAAACCCGATCGCGTATAATGGATGATGATCATTCGCGTCTGTGCTTCGGTTAATGTGGCATCAACCAAAGCCGGCATCAATATGGATGCGGTTTTGCGAATGGGTCAAGCCATCAAGCAGGCGGCGCAACTGACCGCTGACAGAGATGGCATTGCCTGTGCAAAGCTTTGCGTGTTCGCCAATATTCAACAAGATATTCCTTTTATGGCCGGTGCCTACCTGGGCATCGGTGAAGCCGATGCCGTTATCAATGTCGGAGTCAGCGGTCCGGGAGTGGTAAGGAAAGCCATTGAACGCGCCCTTGAAACCAATGACCGACCGGACCTTGGACAGCTCTCAGAAATAATAAAAAAAACGGCGCACAAAGTCACCCGGGTAGGAGAGCTCATCGTCCGCGAGGTTGCCGATTATCTGAATATCCGATTCGGCGTTGTCGATCTATCGCTAGCGCCTACACCCAATATCGGCGACAGTGTCGGCGAAATTTTTCAAAGCCTGGGCCTGTTAAGTATCGGTGCGCCCGGCACGACGGCGGCTTTAGCGCTTATTAATGACGCCGTCAAAAAAGGCGGTGCCTTCGCTAGTTCCCGGGTAGGCGGGTTAAGTGGTGCCTTTATCCCGGTGAGCGAGGATCTCAATATAGCAGAAGCGGCCCGCAAGGGGTATATCGGATTGAATAAACTGGAGGCTATCACGGCTGTGTGCTCGGTCGGACTCGATATGAT
>JASFNW010000220.1:0-5567 GCA_050116835.1 Desulfobacterales bacterium | reverse complement strand
CAATGCGATAAGCGCGCTTAAAGGTGCCGGCCATATCACCATCAGCGTGGCCCATGATCCCATCCTAAAAAAGGTTCGGATGGAGGTTGCCGATGATGGGCCGGGCATTTCTGATGAAGATAAAACCAGGCTGTTTCAGCCCAATTTTTCCACTAAAAAAACCGGAATGGGACTGGGACTGACCATTGTCAACACCATCATCGCCGATCACAACGGGATGATAAATGTGCAGGACAACGCCCCCAAAGGCGCCAAATTTGTCATTGAGCTGCCGGTGTAATTCGCATCGTGCATGGAGTAAGGGGTGTGATACCAGGTGAATTTGTTTTCAATATCTCATGCGCCTTGCCCCATGCAACCTGCGGTATTTTTTCTGTTTGGCTGGATGGTTTCAATAAAAAAAGCACACGGCTTTATAAGGAGTGTAGGTGAATGATCGCATCGGTACTAATTGTTGATGATGAGCAATCAATTCTTCAGTCATTAAGCGGTTTACTCTCAGATGAGGGCTTTGAGGTTTCAACAGCGGTCAACGGCTATGATGCACTAAAAGCTGTTGAGTCGGAATCGCCGGATCTGGTTTTGCTCGATATCTGGATGCCGGGAATGGATGGAATTGAAACCCTGAAGGAGATAAAAAAAGTTAATCCTCAAATTCAGGTCATCATTATTACGGGTCACGGGACGATTGAGACGGCCGTTAAAGCCACCAAACTGGGAGCCTTTGATCTGGTTGAAAAGCCCCTTTCCATTGATAAGATTATTTTAAGTATAAATAATGCGCTCAATTTTAAGCGCCTGGAAGAAGAAAATAAATATCTTCGAACCAAAACCCTTGAAAAGCATTCAATTGACGGAGAATCTGAAAGGACAAAGGCACTGCGGAAAAATATCGAAGTGGCGGCGCCAACAGACACCTGGATTTTGATTAGAGGAGAAAACGGCACCGGAAAGGAACTGGTGGCGCGCACCATTCATCAGCTCAGCCCGCGGGTTGAACAACCAATGATTGACGTCAGTTGTGCTGCCATCCGGGATGAACTTTTAGAAAGCGAAATGTTCGGGCACGAAAAAGGTTCATTTCCCGGAGCGACAGCCAAAAAAATAGGCAAATTTGAACTGGCCAACAACGGCACTATTTTTCTGGATGAAATCGGTGATATGAGCTTGAGCTCACAGGCCAAAATCCTAAGGGTTTTGCAGGAACAGCAGATCCAGCGGGTTGGCGGTAGCCGGCTGATCAGCATTGATGTGAGGGTGATTGCCTCCACCAACAAAAACCTGGAAAGGGAAATCGAAAAGGGGACATTTCGAGAGGATCTCTATTATCGATTGAATGTGATTCCCATCGATGTCCCGCCCTTAAGAGAACGCATCGAGGATCTGCCCCTGTTGGTCGAGGCTTTCTTGGAGGAGTTTGCCATTCAGAATCGCAGCAAACGCAAAACGATGAGTCCTGCGGCCATCAGCATGCTGAGCAATTACGCCTGGCCGGGGAACGTCAGAGAGTTGCGCAACCTGGTTGAACGACTGGCCATCATGGTCGACAAAGATGTAATTGATGTGACGGATACACCGGACTCCTACCGCCCCGGCGGTTTGACCCATCCGTCGTATGCCGCCTCAGCTCCGTTTATGAAAATAGATAGTTTTAAAGAAGCCAAAAAAGCATTTGAGAAGGAATTTATAAAAATCAAATTGGTTCAGAATGAAAATAATATTACCAAAACCGCCAAGGCCATGAAGGTCGGCAGGAGTTATCTACATAAAAAAATCAAAAGCCTCAATTAAAACCTATCTGCAAAATGCGTATAAGTGCCCAGAGCTGCGTTATACTGCGAATTGAAATATTCACGTACTCATGTGCGCTCCGTTTTCAATTCGCGGTACGCTTTGCCCTGAACCCTTATCCACTATTTTTGAGATAGGTTTTGGCTTTTTACACAAATGGTAAACTTAGTATTTTTAAGACTGCTGCAGGTGTTACTATTAACTATAATTTCAAATATTGTACGTGTAATACCGCTTTAAAAATAAACGATATTTTACAAACGTCTTGTATGAAAAGGGACAGATGAGTTGACGATACGGGTTGTCGGCGGGGAGCTGAAGGGACGAAAATTGGTGACTGTGGCCGGTAAAGAAACGCGGCCGACGTCAGACCGGGTGCGGGAGTCCATTTTCAACATCCTTGGCGATACCGTTCCCGGCGCCTGCGTTCTGGACCTGTATGCCGGCACCGGTGCGATGGGGATTGAAGCATTAAGCCGGGGAGCGAAATGGGTTTTTTTTGCAGAAGATCATAAAGCAGCCCTGGCCGCCCTGGCAAAAAATATAGAAAAATGTTCGCTTGTGAACAGAACCCGCACCATCAAATGGAACATACTGGACAACTTAAATATTTTTCAAGCACACGAACCCGCCTTTGATCTGGTTTTTATAGACCCGCCTTACAACAAGAATATGATCCAGCCGACACTATTCCACTTGGCTCTAAGCCGGTGTCTGGTCAATGGCGCCCGGTTGGCCATCGAACACTCTCCCCGTGAACCGATTCCCGAAAACCGACCTGAATTCGAAATGGCCCGCCAGCGGCGGTACGGAAAAACGCTTGTTTCTTTTTTAACTTATATGGTATGAATTTTTTTTGTCAATCGGTCTAATAGTCATTATTTATCGGCCGTTTGCACTATCCGCCGTCACCTAACCATAAAGGAGAAGGATTGATTAAAGATGCCTAAAATTGCCATTTACCCGGGATCCTTTGATCCGGTAACCAACGGTCATCTTGACATTGTTGAAAGGGGCTTAAAAATATTTGACAAGATTATCGTTGCGATTTTGTACAATCCAAGCAAGGCGTATCTTTTTGACCTTGAAGAACGATTGGAGATGCTCAAAGATTGCCTTAAAAAATTCAAAAATGTTGAAATCGACAGTTTCGACGGCCTTCTCGTGGATTATGCTGCTCACCGGAAAGCGCATGCCATTTTACGGGGGCTGCGCGCCATGTCCGATTTTGAGTATGAATTCCAGATGGCCCTAATGAACCGAAGGTTAAATCGCGAGGTGCAGACGGTGTTTCTCATGACCGGATTGCGCTGGATATTTACAAGTTCTTCGATTATTAAAGAAGCGATTCAATTTGGCGGCAACATTGACGGGATGGTACCGCGGCTGGTGCAAAAAAAGCTGATACAAAAATTCAATCTCGATACCGGATCTGAGCAAACCGGCAAAAATTAATTCAAGCTGCGATTGCGGTAAAGGCGCAATCGCAGCATTGTTCGTTTGTAGTTATTTGTTATTAGAAGAAACCGATGGATGACCAAAACAGAGCGTGTACTAAAAAAATGAATAGCCAATAACCAGTAACGATTAACTTGGATTGAGCGCATAGGGCTCAATCGGACGAACGGATGGATCTTTGGCAGCTCCATATTTTTTGCAAAGTTATCGAACATAAAAGCTTTTCCAAAGCTGCAACTGCAGTGCACCTCTCTCAACCCACCATTAGCAGCCACATCAAAGAGTTGGAAAATCATTTCAATTGCCGATTAATTGATCGCTTGACCAAACAAGTAGAGCCCACCAAAGCCGGCGAATTGTTATACGGCTATGCCAAAAAATTGCTGGCACTGCGTGATGCCACCGAGTCGGCGCTGGCGCAGTACAACGGGGAAATTCGTGGGCGCCTGGTCATTGGCGGCAGCACCATCCCCGGGACTTATTTTATGCCGCAATTAATTGCGAGCTTTAAATGCCCATATCCGGAAGTCATCATTTCTCTGGTTATCGGAGACACGGAGGATATTATCGAGCGCATCTTAGATGGAAGTCTGGAAATGGGAATTGTCGGCGCCCGGGCAGCGTCTCAAAAGATTGATCAAAAAGTCATTCTATCAGATGAGATGGGTCTGATTGTACCGGCCGGACATCGATGGGCGGGGAAAAACCGGGTGTCGATGAAACAACTTGTGACAGAGCCTTTCATTTTGCGAGAACGCGGCTCTGGTACCTTAACATCATTGCATCTAAGCCTTCGCGACCAGGGCTATGCGGTTGAAGATTTAAAGGTCATTGCTGAACTGGGGAGCACCCAGGCCATTTGTCAGGGAATCAAAAGCGGAGTGGGTGTTTCCATTCTTTCCACTCTGGCAGCAGCCGAAGATATTCAGGCAGGCAAATTAAGGGCGCTAAAAGTCGACGGCCTGGACCTTAAACGAAATTTTTATCTAACCTGGCACAAACACCGCAGCCCCTCTCCCATGTGCCAGGCATTTGTCGACTTTCTCAACGAACAGCTCAAATAAAAAAGGTTGGCCCGTTGCCCATTGAACCCGTTAAAAGGGAAGGTGCGGTCCGGCGATTTTCACATGCTTAATGCTTCGATGGATAATCCAATCAACCCTGTGCTTTACTGTCTTTAACACGCGCCAACCGTTGGATTGCCATGACCGTTACAAATCCGATGATTGCCAGACCGATGGCAGCCAGGACCTCTGAGTTCACAGATCGGGGAAGGATATTGGAACCATAGGTGACATGTGTTTTTCCTTGAATTATTTCGGTTGCAAGGATTTGTTTCCATGGCCAGATTTTTGGCATGGCGCCGATCATTAAGCCGGTGAGGAATGCCATTGTCAAGGCGCGGAAATAGGTAAGGAAATAATTGAGAAGTCTTGAAAAACTGAGCAAACCGACCAGGCAACCCAGACAGAATATACTGATAATGATAAAATTTTGGGGCCAAAAAGGATTTTTTAAGGTAGCTGTAATAAACTCATATTTACCCAAGATGAGCAAGATGAAGGCCCCGCTGATGCCGGGCAAAATCATGGCACAGATGGCGATGATGCCGCACAAAAAAATAAACCAGAGTGCCTCTGGGGTGTGAAACGGGATTAAATTCATGATGAAGGTCGCTACTGCGATGCCGACCGCCAGACTGATGCCGGTGCCCAGTTTCCACGAGGCTACCTGACGGCTCACCACCAGTATGGATGCGGCGATCAGACCGAAGAAAAGACTCCAGGTAAACACAGGGTAGTGGTTGAGCAAAAAATTCATCAGTCTCGCGAGACTGACGATGGCAACGCCGATTCCGGCAAACAGCGCAAGTAAAAAACGGATGTGAATTCGCGCCAGTGCACCTTTGAGGTCAAACTTCAGCAGTTTGCTGACCATGGTGCTGTCAAAAGATTTAAGGGCGCGGATCAGATCTTCGTAAATACCGGTAATAAGCGCAATGGTGCCGCCAGAAACACCGGGGATCACATCCGCTGAACCCATGCACAGTCCCTTTAGGGACAAAACAGCGGTTTTGTTGAAGGAATCCGGGCCCGGACTTGCAAAAAACGCTTCTTTCCAGTTCATCTGTTTTCCTTCCAGCCCTGGGCACCGATCAGCTTAACGAATCGGCATCCCCCCAGATTGGATTTATGAATGCCATCTTCATCCTTGGTTATTTTGATCAGATCTTGGGAGTGTTGATTGCCCACCGGTACGATCATGCGCCCCCCCACTGCCAGCTGGTCGATTAACTTTCCAGGAACCTCAGGTGCCCC
>JASFNW010000219.1:0-5589 GCA_050116835.1 Desulfobacterales bacterium | reverse complement strand
GCCCCCTGAACTGGTGATCGTCACACTGCCGGTGGTGGTGGTGATGCGCACATCGTCACCGCTAAAGTCAGCGCTGCAGTTGGGTGAGCTATCCCCGCCGTCCAGATCCTGAAAATCACAACTGCCCAGGGAGGGTGAGCTTCCGGCCCAGCCGCCTTTGACCAGCCTGTGATACACGTATTCACCAGAGGTCATCGTGGCAGCGGCCGTTCCTGTATTTGTCAAGACCACCTGCACCCGGTATGTGGTGGAATTGGCAATCGCGCCCGAAGTACAGTCTATGGTGGAGCCGTTGTCATCGCTCAGGGTTCCGGTACACACCGGGGGTCCATCCGCATCCCAGGTAGTGCTTGATGATTGATAGATCTCAAAGTCGGCTGAACCCGTGGCCCAGCTGAGGTCAGGGGCCGAATAAGTAACGGTCACCTGGATCAAATCGACATCTAGTGGCCCATCTCCGCTGGACCACCTAATCCGCAGTTGAAAATTTTCATCGTCAAAACCGGATGGCCCCCAAGACCACCCCCAGCTAGCTGCCGTATAGCTGAGGGTATCGGTGTCATCGAATTTACTGCCAAAGTTGTCTGATTTGTCGGCGGTCCAGCTACTGCCGCCGTTGCCGGAAAGCGATACGTCATAATAAGCGGTATGATTGCTTTTATCGGTTTTGCCGGTAACCGCAACTGCGATGTTATCGATCTGAGCACCGGCTGGAATATTGAAGTCAAAATAAGAGATCACACCGTAGCTGGTACTGCTGCTGGTTGCGTAGTTGCTATCGTCGGTGTCCAAGTTGCCAACCGTAAAACCGCTAAAGGAGCCGCTCGATACCACGTTGGTCGTTACCCTGGGCCCGTCAGTGGCGGCGACAGCCGGCTGAACGGCCGTCAGTGCGATACAAACGATCAGCAGCAAAAGCACAAGCTGAAGCGCACCCACACCCCGACTGTCAGGGCTCGGGGCCTGATTCCGTGCTTTCATTTTTGCTGCTGTTAAATTCATCATTTGCTTCTGGAACCGTTTAAACACTGTTATTTTGCCACCGTGGCGCGAGTTCGCTCCTGGTGTTTAATTGCCAGGGCCAGCAGGTTGACGAGCACTTTGACTGAAAATGGTTTTTCGATGAATTCATTAACCCCGATACGGACGGCTTCAGAGAAAATGGCTCCATCTTCGGCCAGCAGGGTTTTTATTTTTCTAATTCATTAAGAAAATTAATTTTTTCAACAAATTGCACTCAAAGGACGCAAGGGTCCGAACCCTAATCTGCAGGCATCGTGCCAAATCCAAAAAATTTAAATTCTATTTAATTACGGATAGTTATATACGAAGAAACCCTGGAGGGACCTTACAGCAGGCAAATTTGGGTCTTTTGACACAATATTTTGCGGAAAAGTACGCAAAAACGGCATTATTTTCCTATTAAATTCAACTTGTTGGATATAATTCAACAGGTTCAGGGTTCAACGGTTCAGGGCGTGAGGCGCAAGGTGCAAGGCAAAAGGTGCAAGGCGTAGGGCTCAAGGCACAAGGAAAAAAACGTAAAGAAAATTCAAGAAAAGTGGTGGAAAAGGAATTAGATGTCAGGTCGCCGATCCCGATCTTTTGCTGTTAGATGCGCTGCTTTCGAACCTTCAAGCCTTCCAGCTTCCAAGCTTTATAGCTTCCTGGCCATCAACTTGTATTAGCGGTTGCCGAATACTTCATTGCTGATCTGGCTGACGGATTGGTTTACTTCAGCTATGATATCTTCAAAGTCGCTCTCTGTGAGCGCTAAAAATAACATCACGTGCTCGTCCAGCTCGCTCAGCGTACAGCCCCCGCTGTTGCCGTTGCCGTCCATCTTGGTTAAGTTGTCCGCGGCGTGCAGGATATAGGTCAGGTCATCGACCTGCTTGGGATTAATATTGTGATGGTGCCGGATGGCCCTTGTAACCGCTTCGGGAAATTTCCAGCGTCTGCACAGTTCGGCTGCGATTTCGGAATGGTCAACCCCTAGAATTTGTTTTTCAGCTTCATAATGGGTTTTCGGGCTGTCTCCCAAAAAATTTTTGAAAGCCTTTTTTCGGCTAAAAATTTGCTCATCAAGAATCAACTTGCCCGCATCGTGAAACAGCCCGGCTAAAAAGGCCTCATTGGCCGTGTCCGTTCGGACCGCATCCGCAATTTTTCTGGCGCTCAGAGCCGTCGCCAGGGAGTGCCGCCACAGGTCTTTGGGACTCATGTTGTAGGCACGCAGTGCTTTGTTATAGAGAGTGGCCGTGCCGGCCGTCATTATAATTTGGGCGATGACCTTGAGCCCGAGGATGACGCAGGCCTGACGCACCGAATTAACCTGCATTTTTAGACTATAATAAGCCGAGTTGGCCACTTTAAGGCTTTTTAGCGTGATTTCCTGATCGGTTTCGATAATGTTGGCCAGCTCTTCAAATTTGGAATTAGGATCGATTAGCAGCTTTTGCGCTTTCATGATCACCTCGGGCAGTGGCAGCACGTGATCCAGGCAGCTAAAAAGCTTCTTTTTCAAAGCCTTACCAAAAATAGGTTTTTGGGGTAATGATAATGATGTGGATTCCATTATGCGTATACGCTCCCATTAAAAGCTCATTTTTAGCTATGCGCACATAATCTTTAGCAGGATTTGTGCCAAAAAGCCCCTTTTTCTAATATGGATATATTTCGACACGTTATATTGTATATCCGCAATTATATGTTGTAAGGCGTTTGATTATTTGTGGTATTTAACCCAGTATTTTGTGGCAAAAAACGCATTTGAATGGGCTGAAGCCCTTTCCAATTGTGGATGGCGGAATTTGGCTGGGGTGCGTTATCAGCGTGCTCTCATGGAGGTAAGTTTGTCGGGATTAATCCAATCCCAATCGGCTCTGAGGCAGGGCCAAAGTTTCGATAATGATGTAATGGGTGGTCTAAGGGCTTCCTGATTATTATGAGATCGACAATTTGTTGCGCCGGTAACGAAATTTATCACGGGTCAGGTTGAGCAGCAGGGCGGCTCTGCTTTCATTGCCGTCGGCCAGTTTGAGGGCCTGCTCAAAATAGGCTTTTTCGATGTCGGCGATGATGGCGCTCAAATCGATGCCCGAAGCGGAAACCGGCGGCAAGTTGTGCCCGTTGTCCGGCGTACCGGCGCGGGTACCCCCATGGGCATTTTTTAAGCCCAGATCTTCGAGCATCAGCTCGGGCCCCTCGGACAACAGCACACCGCGCTCGATAATATTTTTAAGCTCACGCACGTTGCCGGGCCAGTCATATTCTTTTAAGGCCGCTTCAGCCTCGGCGGCAATACCGTTAAAGGATTTCTCGAACTTCTGGCTGAATTCCACCAGAAAATGCTTGGCCATCGGCATAATGTCATCGCGCCGCTCGCACAGGGAGGGGACTTCGAGTTTGACCACGGCAAATCGATGGTAGAGATCGTTTCTGAATTCGCCCGCCGCCACCAGCGCGCTCAGATCGCGGTTGGTGGCTGAGATGATGCGGGTTTTGACCGCGTGCTTTTGGGTCCCGCCGACCCGGTAATACTCACCGGTGTCCAGAAAACGCAGCAGCTTGACCTGGGCTTCGGAGCTCAAATCGCCGACTTCATCCAGAAACAGGGTGCCGTGGGCGGCCTTCTCCACCAGACCGGCTTTGCCCGAACGCTCCGCGCCGGTAAAGGCGCCTTTTTCATAACCAAACAGCTCGCTTTCGATCAATGCTTTGGGCATGGCGGCACAGTTGACGGCCACCATGGGGCCCTTGAAATTGGGGCTTTTGTAATGAATCGCTTTGGCAATGAGCTCTTTGCCCGTGCCGGTTTCCCCCAGAATTAAAACGGGCGTATCCGGGCTCTGGGCCACCTTGGCCACCAGCTCCATGACATCCTGGATGGCATTGCTTTCGCCAATGAAACAGGGCAGGTTTTCTTTGAGGTACTTTGCATGCAGGGCCTGAATTTCCTTGCGCATAGCAATGGTTTCAAACGCGTTGCGCAAAATAACCAGCAGGGCGTCCATCTGAACCGGTTTGACCACATATTCATAGGCGCCGTTTTTCATGGACGACACCACCGTCTGCACGTCTTCGTAGGCGGTGATCATGACGACGATCACGTCCGGGTGCCGCTGCTTGATGATTTCCAGGGCTTCAACACCGCTCATTCCCGGCAGCCCGATGTCCAGCAGCACCAGATCCGGCGGGTTTTTGTCGATGGCGTTGATCGCCGATTCGGCCGTGCCAAATCCCTTGACGCTATAGTTCTTCTTTTTTAACGCCAGCTTGAGGCCGTTGCGGGCCAGGGCTTCGTCATCGACGATATAGATGGAATAAGAACTCATCGGGTATTCATCCTTCGTTCAATCGGAAGTTCTATGGTAAATTCGGCCCCTCCCCACCGGCTTTTACCCAGGGTGATGGTGCCGTTGTGATCGGCAACGATTCGCTGGGCGATGTTTAGACCAATACCGGAACCGTCTTCTTTGGTGGTAAAAAAGGGATCGAATATTTTTTCGCGCAGCTCAACCGGCACGCCGGGTCCGGAATCGGCAACGTGGATGCTCAGCGTGTTGTCCCGGGCGCAAGATTTGATCTCGACCAATTTGGGTTCACCGTTGTATTTTTCCATTGCCCGGGCGGCGTTGGTGATCAGGTTCAGAACCACCTGCTCGATCAGATGAGGATCGGCATAGCATTGCGGCAGACGGGCTGTCAGGGATTTTCTAATTTGAATGCCGTTTTTGCGCATGGTGACGGCCGACAGCTTGATGGCTTCCTCCAGTGATACATTGATATCCGTGCGTACCATTTTGGGCGCCCCGGGTTTGGAAAAATCCATGACCCGCTTGATGACCGATTCGATCTTATTTGAGGCCACCTGGATCTGCGTGATGATCTCTCGAATGATCTCCATATCCTCAGCGCCCAATTGCTCAGAATCGCATAGGTCTTCGACGGTATACAAATAGGTATTGATACCGGTCAGCGGATTGCGAATCTCGTGGGCAATTCCGGCTGCCACCCGACCCAGGGAAAGCATCTTGTTTTTGATCAGCAGCTGGTGCTCAAGCTGTTTGGCCTCGGTGATATCGACGGCATTTACCAACAGGGCATCCTGACCCTGATACTGGAATCGGGTGC
This sequence comes from Desulfobacterales bacterium, assembly GCA_050116835.1. Taxonomy (GTDB): domain Bacteria; phylum Desulfobacterota; class Desulfobacteria; order Desulfobacterales; family JAHEIW01; genus JAHEIW01. The sequence continues at coordinate 453 of JASFNW010000219.1, read as the reverse complement.
CCCGGCACTGAAACCACCGCATCTCGCTCTGGTTGCCGTTGCCGGCCGGGGGGTGAAAGCGAAAATCGATTTCCATGCTGTCGACTTCTTCTGAAACAATACGGTCATGGGTCTGCTTGACTTTCTGCATGTCGTCCGAATGGACATAATCCAGAAACTTAAGCAAATTTTCTTCTGACGACAGACTGTAGATTTTTTTTAACTCCGGGTTTTCATAGACTACCCGGCTGTTTTGAATGATGGCAATACACACCGGCGAATTTTGAATTAAATCCCGAAATTGCTGTTCGCTTTTGCGCAGGGCCTCTTCGGTTTGCTTCATGTCGGTAATATCGGTCCATGACCCTACCACCTCCACGGCATTGCTTTGCTCACCGAACAGCAGGCGCAAATCGTCGCGCATCCAGCGGTAGCTGCCGTCCTTGTGCTGAAAGCGGTATTCCAGGACATGGC
>JASFNW010000218.1:0-5680 GCA_050116835.1 Desulfobacterales bacterium | reverse complement strand
CAACCGCTATATATGTAGGCTAAAAAGCTTGTTAATTTTATTCATTATATCAAAAAGAATAATTGCAAAGATGAGCCAAAGGATTGCTCTTGCGATGAAAGGTGCCACTGGTAACTATCCCGAATATTTGATTGGGAATAATTGAACTCAAACAGTCATACCCAAAAAACTTTTGTAGCTAAGAGCACTAAATGGACAATAAAAATCAGGAAAAGAGGACCGGAAAAAAATGTGAGATGCAGTCTTTAATGATTAAAAATAATAAATTCTGTATTTCAAATCAATATATTTGTTGTTGAAAACAGAGCATGCCCTATGCGCGTTAATCATTGTCAAATTTCAGATAAATTGAGACAAAGACAAGCACGTTCTTGACTTATCAACTTATTGGTAGACCGAGCAAGCTTCCATCAGGTTGCGCACCAGGAGATCTTCAAAGAGATAGAAAGCTATAATTTCATGGATGTGCCCTTTATCATTAACCTTTTGGATAAACCTTCCGGTAGATAACAACGACATTCTTTTCCCAAAAATAATAATACCATTCGCGGATAAGCTTGTTACCTTCAACCTGTTTAATTGTGCTATCTTCTTTTCGACCCTCAAAAATAAGCCTGTGGCCCCGCATATATTTGCTCCTGAAGAAAATCCTCATATCCGGATGCAACCAGTCAAGAAATTCATCACTGATGCTGTCGCCCTCTTGCAATCCTTTAGCCAATAAGGCTTCTATTTTTTCTTTAGCACCCGGTGGGGGCTTATAGCCTGTCATTTCCTCTGGTAACAGAGGCATTTCGTTTGCCTCATCGAAAGCGTATAAGGTATTAAGAAAGTGCCTCCTGTCATCTGAGAACTCAGGCGGCATATCACCCAGGGAACATCCGGCTATTATGGCTAGGATTATCAAAGAGGGCCGCCAGAATATATGCATTTTATCCCATTTTTTCCTCAACTCAAATATATCGTCACCCTTTTATCTCATTTTGAATTATGGACAACGGGGTCGATCCCCTCTAACTGACTGACTTTATATTAAAAACGACATTAGATCAAGCCATTTCGGACCTTGGAAGAAGCCCCATTTTCAGGTCAAAATGGCCCTTGTAATAAAAGACTGCTCAAATGTCACGCGCAATAAAGACATTTTCCTCACGGATAGCTGTCGCAAATAAATCGTTTGGGGCATAAAAGCAGAAAATGGGACGCATAAAAAAGGGACATCTATGAAATATTGAAATTTGAACACAAAGGTCGACAGGCTATCGGCTATATGGGTAATGGTCCTGAACGCGTTGCTTATAGTTGAACGCTGTGATGCAGATCGAAGAAATGAGGGCCAAGCACCGGGGTGTCTGCTATTTCAGCATCGAAAGATGAGAAACTTATAATTTAATGGGCCCCCTAATTGGAAGGTGAAAAGTATAAAGCAGAGAATGCGAATCAACCATCAACGCTTTTTAATATCGACTAACGAATTGATTATATTAAATTTAAAAAGCCTCTGAAATTGCTGCCGCAAAAATGACATTCTGGCCGCCACACCGGCGCTGTCCCGAACAGGCACCCTTTTTAGCCGGATACTTGCTGCGGGTGGCGTGTTTAGTCAGAAAAAAACGCAGGTGTTCATGGAATCGTTTAGCTTGACACTATTTATTAATTGGGAAACGACGATATGGCCGCAGAGCGATTAAAAATCGATCTGCGGCCACATTTAGGCCGATTGAAGTTTTGCGGCGGGGGCAGTTTTATGCTTATCGACGATGAACGCCTTGATGAGCTTCATGGCAAATTGAACATTTTCGGTGTGCGATCCCTTGAAGTGAATACCGGCTCCGAACAGGCCGTTGCCGCGTTCGGCGGAGTAAATGACCTCCCCTTTGATCTCGATCAGATTGTTGGAGGTGTCAACCGATATCATAGAGATGGTTTCCGATAAGACCCTGCGGGTGGTTTCAAGAAATAATCCGCTCTGGCTGATGTTTAAGGCTTTGCCCATGTTTTGTTCCGAGACCTTTCCATTTGAGCCCATACCGACAAAAGATATCAGATTACATGTTTTGACGCGCGGATGTTGACGCTTTTCCATATCTACCTCGCTTTCGATTGCCTGTTTTTGTCCAGAGAATCATGTCCGTCAGCCCCCGATCACCGGCGGCCACCAGACAAACCAGATCGAATAAAGCATTTTCCATGCCATCAGGCCCAAACACCCGCTATTTTTTGATACCACAATTTTTATCTGTAAAATCAATATGATATGAAATTTTCAGCACGCCGTAAAAAGTGATCAGCGGCGGATGCCATATTTTGATTGCGAATTGAGAAATGAACGTAACAGAGAATGGGAAATACAGTTAACAGGTGTAAAAAAGGTGCCCGGCTCTAAGACGGGCTGTCCACATGCTGCGGGGGCTTGAGCAAGGTGATTAATACCAGACCGCTTAACGCCAGGCCGATAAGCAACCAGAAGACGCCCCGGTAGCTGCCGACCACGTCAAACATCCGCCCGGCTAAAACCGGGCCGACCGTTCCGCCAATCGTGCCGCTGAACAGAATCAGGCCGAACAGCAACCCGTGAGAAGCGGTACCGAACAGCTCCGCCACCAGGGGCGACACGACCGTAAAGAAGCCGCCGTGGCTGAAGCCGTAAACAGCGGCAAACAAGAACAGCATCCAATCTTTTTCCGCAATTTGCAGCCAGCACAGGCCGCTCAGTAAAATGATAAAGCAGATTGTCAGTGAGCGCTTGCCGCCGATTTTATCGTTGGCGGTACCCATGGAAATGCGGCCCACCATGCTGACACCGCCGATGGTGGCAAGGACACCGGCAGCGTTTGCCGGTGGTAGACCCAGGTCGGTTGCGTGCGGCACGATATGCACGATCATGGTCAGCAGGCAAAAAAAGATGGTAAACTCGGCAACACACAAAATCCAGAACGGCGCCGTGCGCACCGCCTCTTTGATGGAAATGCTGTTCTCTGTGGATGCCGCTGCAGTTCCACCGGCGGCGGCGCTATTGCCGTCGGGAAACTGCCCTTTTTCCGCTGGATCGCGTCGCAACGCCAGCGCGGCGGCTACCAAAATCACCAGTGCGGTCGCACCGATGATTACATACGCATGCCGCCATCCGTAAGCCGTGATCAGCGCCGCGGCAATCAGCGGTACCAGTAGCTGGCCGGCGCCTGTGCCGACCTTGACGATGCCCGACATCATCCCGCGGCGTTTTACAAACCAGCGCGCCACTGTGGAAAGGGTAATGACGTCATGGGTGCTGAAACCGATGCCCACCATGATGCCATACAGAACATAAAGCTGCCACGGTGCCTGCATGTGAGCCATCAAAAGGTAACCTAAACCCAACGAGGTGCCGGAGACGATCATGATGACTCGGGGACCGACGCGGTCATTCAATCTGCCGGCCAGGATTCCCCCTGCCCCCATTATAAAAAAAGCCAGCGACGAAGCGCCTGATATGATCGCCCGCGACCAGCCCAGCTCGGTCTGAAACTGCTTGAAGAATACGCCGTAGGTGAACAGCGGGCCGATACACACCGCCTGGATGACGAAGCCGGCTGCCACAATATAATAACCGTAAAAATATTTTGATTTCACTCTTGCTGTCCGTCGATTTTTTTTGCGAATGTAGAGCTGTCTGAGGGGATCTCTAATTTTGGCGAAGAGCGAGTATATGGAGATTTGTCAGAGGCGTCAATGGTGAAGTTTTGCAGCTCGCTCGGCCGGACGATTTCGGTATCGCTTGACCTTGAAAAATGGGTGCATAATTTTAACTTACGGAATATACTGTTTCCGGGTTACCGCCTACACGGGAATCACTGGCCAGGAATGCAAAACGTCTCGATTAATAACATCCTTGTCAAGACGGCCGGTGAAAATTTAAAATGGAGGGGATTATGAACGTCGAAGAGGCACTTAAAACCGCAATTGAATATGAGACCGAACTGAGGGATATTTATATCGAGGCAGCGGAAGCTGAAGATGACGACAAAGGCCGGAAATTTTTCCAATCAATGGGCAAAGACGAACAGGGGCATCTCGATTATCTGAACGATCGATTGAAACAGTGGCGAGAAACCGGAAAAATCAGCGCCGAAAAATTGAAATCCGCCCTCCCCTCCCGGGAGGAAATAGAGCGCCAGACGGCCGGCGTCAGATCTTTGGCGGAGAAGGAATCGCGCGGCCTCAAATCACAGATGCTCAGCAAGGCGCTGAAAATGGAAAACAAGACGTCCGATTTTTACCGGAAGATGGTTGATCAAATGCCCGCCGAAGCCCAACAGATGTTTGCGCGCTTTCTTGAAATTGAAAACAACCACATTCGAACGATTGAATTTGAGCTGGATTACATCGGCAGAACCGGCTACTGGTTCGACGTCAAAGAGTTCGACATGGAGTGATGGTGATAAAACACGCACACGCCCGCTTGCGTTGGCGGAAAATGCCGCTTTTCGACATCTATTCCTCGTCCGTAATCCCGGCCTCCGGGGCCTCGGCTTGACCCGGCTCAACCTGGCTGCGGATATGAATGTCTCTTTGCGGGAACGGAATTTCAATCCCGGCTTTTCTCAGCTCTTCAAAAATTTTAAAATACAGCGCGCTGCGAACCGCTCTGCGCGCCGTCTTTCTGACATCGATCCAAATGAGCAGCTCAAAATTAATGGAGTTGTCGCCGTAGGCGGTAAAGCGGACTTCGGGCTTGCGGAACTTTGTCACCATGGGCTCCTGCTCTGCAACCGCCACTAAGATCTCCTGTACTTTCTGCGGATCGGCCGCATACGACACCCCTACCGGCAGCTCGATTCGAATCATCGATGATGTGAGCGAATAATTGACGACGGTGTCGGATATCAGGTTCGAATTGGGGATCAGGTATTCGATATTGTCCCTGTCGCGCACGTTTGTGGCCCGCAGGTGGATATCGGTCACGACGCCAAGCGTGTCGCCGACCTCGATCCAGTCGCCTTTTCGGATTTTGCGGCCGAATATGATGGTAAATCCACTGAACACGTTGGCAGCCATATTCTGCAGCCCCAGGCCGATACCGATACCGGCCGCGCCTGCAAAAACCAGCAAAAATCGCAGATCAAGCCCCACGATTTTCAAAGTTATCAAGAAGCCGACGGCGAGGGTCAGGTATTTAAAAAAGGTGTTCAACGCATAGCCCAGACCCGGGTCAACACCGATGGACGGGTAAATTTTGTAATCCAGAACGGCCTGCAACAGCCGGGAGCCGTATATAAAAGCGGTTAGAATGAAGGCGGCTTTTACGATAATCCACAGGGTAACCTGCGTCTCGCCCAGTTTAATAATCGGAAAAGACAGGAGGCGCTGCAGCGGATTCATCAGGCCGAGGAGCTCGAGGAGGATGATGGCCGAAGCGGCAATGGTGGCATATGCGAGCAGTGCTTTGAGGGAGCGCGCCAGAAATTGGGCCGCTTCGTTCGACGGATCCACCTTTGCTTGCCATCTTTGCAATCCCCCGCGCAGCATGTGATAGACAAGCGTAATCAGAAGATACACACCGGCGGCCGACCAGATTTTGCCCAGCAACACTTCACTAAGCTGCTTGTAGCCGATGCACCACAGCAGCGAAAGCAGGAAAGATAAAAAAATCAACGGGTAATAATAGCGGTCGAGCATGCGGATATAGCCTTGATAGCTG
>JASFNW010000217.1:0-5740 GCA_050116835.1 Desulfobacterales bacterium | reverse complement strand
GCCTTGTTGATCGCGCAGGCGCACTGCTCACCTATGGAAATGATAAAACTCAGTTCATCTTCTGAAAAATCCCTTTTCTCCGTCAGATAGATTCTTAGGAGACCGATCATCTGATCGGCGACGGTCAGCGGAATATCCAGCATCATCCGGATGCCTTCATCCCATGCTTCCTGCGGATATTCAACCCGCGGGGCTTTCCAAATATCGTTGATTATCAATACCCGATTCTGCCGGATTTCTTCTGTAAGGATTTTTTCACTCGTAACGGGTCCCTTGTTTAGATAACGCTCACCCATACCGTGTGCGGCAGCAACATCGAACTGCTGCGTCTCGATGTTGAGGACCCTGAGCAACGCACCTTTGGCATCAAGAAGCTCGGTCGCTTTCCAGACCACGCGATCCAATACCTCCTTTAGGCTTCTGCCGGTATGCACCAGGGTGCTGATGTCCCGAAAAACCCGGTAAAAGGTCTCGATACTGATCTCAGAAGCGATTGACAGTTCAGTTTGTGAGGTATTCATTTTATTCCGGCCTCATCGGTTTTGCTTTTGTTAGGTTTCTATTTCAATGATAACTGAATGTTCATCGACAAAATCAATTTGGGCAATGCGGCCAGCGACAGTTTTTTGATCACCTAGCAGACCAATCAGCAGATACCCATCTCCGCTGGATTGCATTTTGGCAACATCCTGCATCACTTTTTGCCGTTGTTCCCTGGTTTGCAAATAGACCGTGCTCAGGCACATATTCACCCCCTGTTTTTGGTTTCGGTCTTTGACATCACAAGATCGATTATCTTTCGGGCCTGCCGGACGGCTTGACCTTCACGAATTGGATTTCCTTCCAGACAGGCCGTAAATACTGATGAATCATAAGGGATCACACCAATAGTTTCGATTTGTCTTTTTTTCAGGTCCGCCTCAAGGTTGGCAGCCATAAGATCCGAACTGATTTTATTCAAAACCCCCCAGATGTTTTTTTGCATTTGTCCAGCGAGGCCTTTTATTTTTTCAGAAAGTGTGAGCGACTCATAGGAAGGTTCCACCACGAGCAGAACGCAGTCGATGCCGGCATCAAGGCCCCGACCGAAATGCTCAATGCCAGCCTCCATATCTACAAAAGCGATTTCATTTTCAGCAAGGTGAAGTTTGTTCAGAAATTCACGACTCAGTGCGCCCATGGGACAGGCGCAACCCTCCAGCGCCTGAAGGATCTTTCCAATGCTGACCAGCCAGAGACCATTTTGCTTTTTGATATACGGATGCGGAATTTGTTCCATAGCGATTTCAGCTTCAGATAGGATTGTTGTTTGGTTCATTTTTTCTTTGATGCCTTCTTTGCCTCCAACAAGCGTCATCAGGGGTTCCGGTGGTTTCGCAAAGCCAAGCATTCGAAAAAGCCCAGAATTCGATTCATCGGAATCGACTACCAGCGTCCTGACACCTCTGGCCCTGGCGGCATCGGCCAGCAAACTGACCACCGTGCTTTTACCGCTGCCGCCTTTTCCGCATACGGATATTTTCATTTTTTGTTATCCTCTTATTTTATTGACTGTTTTTTTCTTTCAGGGTCTTTGAAAGCATAATATATGCCAGCTGCGGATAAGCAAAAAATATAATTAATTTTAAGAGGTTAGGATAGAAACTCTTTGCTACTGAAGGCGTGTGAGGAGTGTAAATTAGAAAAATTGCGAATTCTTAGTTAGCAAAATTTAGAAAAAAAATTTACTTAATGATTAACATTATGGCAGCTCAATTATTTGCCAAACAATTTTTTCCGACGGTAGCGAAAGGTGTGATGGTTCATATTCAACAGCTTGGCAGCCTTACTTTCATTGCCTTTGGTGATTTGGAAAGCCTGTTCAATATAGTGCTTTTCAAGAGCTTGAAGCCGCTGGGACAAATCAAGACCCTCGGGAGGCAGCGGAGGAAGTTCACCGTCATAGCTGATTTCAGCTGATTGAGGACGCCGCGTTTTTGTTTCAAGCCCCAGTTCTTCCAGCTTGAGCTGAGGTCCTTTGCCGATCAACGCCGCTCTTTCCATCAGGTTTTTTAACTCCCGCACGTTGCCATCCCAATGGTGGGCCTGCAATGCATTCTGTGCTTCAGAGGATATATTGGCAATTTTTTTCCCAAACTTGCGGCTGTATTCCTGGAGAAAATATTTTGCCAGCGGTATGATATCTTCCGGGCGTTCGTCTAGCGACGGCACCTGGACTTTAATGACGCCCAGCCGGAAATACAGGTCCTTTCGAAAAAGACCGTCTGTAATCATTTTATTCAGGTTCTTGTTGGTGGCCGAAATCAAACGGGTTTTGATATGCAATTTTTTGGTTCCCCCGACCCTGTAAAATTCGCCGAGTTCGAGGAACCTGAGCAGTTTGGCCTGGGCTTCCATGCTCAGGTCGCCGATTTCATCCAAAAACAAGGTGCCGTTTGCCGATTCTTCTATCAGCCCCTTTTTCCCGGACGCCCCGGCACCGCTGAAAGCGCCTTTTTCATAACCGAAAAGCTCGCTTTCGATCAGATCCCTGGGGATGGCCGCACAGTTTACGGTGGCGAACGGCGCTTTGAAATTCGGACTGTTATAATGGATGGCACTGGCAATTAATTCTTTTCCCGTCCCGGTTTCACCCATGATGAGCACGGGGGTATCCGGGCTTGTGGCCACCATTTGGACAAAATCCATCACGTCCTGGATCGCGTTGCTTTCACTGATAAAGCACGGAATATTTTCTTTCAGGTGTTTTTCCTGCAGCTGTTGAATTTCTTTCTTCAGCCGTATCGAATCCAGGGCATTGCGAATGGTGACCTCCAATCCATCCATATGGAGCGGCTTGATGACGTAATCATAGGCACCCAGCTTCATGGCGGAAATCACGGTATCGACATCTTCATAGGCGGTGATCATGATGATTAAAATATCCGGATTCAGGGATTTAATTTGACGAAGGGCTTCAATTCCATTCATTCCCGGCAAACCGACATCAAGCAGAATCAGATCGGGTGGATCCGCTGCCAGAGCATTAATCGCAGGTTCAGCTGTTGCAAAAGCTCTGACACGATAGTCGGCCTCAAGCGCCATGGTGACGCCATCTCTGATGCTCTGTTCGTCGTCTATGACATATATGCAAAAGGAAATCATCATTCGCTAAGCTCCTTTGTGTTTATTGATCGGAAGTTCAACTCTAAACTCCGCACCCCCGCGATCGCAGTCCGATATGGTTATCGATCCACCATGATCGCTGATGATCCGATGGCAGAAACTCAGTCCAATGCCGGTTCCCTCCTGCTTGGTCGTAAAATAAGGATCCAGGATTTTATTTCTGATCGCCAGGGGAACGCCCGGACCAGAATCACAGACCCGGATGACAATCTGGTTTTTTTCTACTGAAGAGGCAACCCTGATTTGCTTACCGGTCTGCACAGCCTGCATGGCCTCAGCGGCGTTATTCAAAAGGTTTAATACCACCTGTTCGATCAGGTTATGGTCGGCATAGGATCGCGGCAGGCCCTCTTCTAATTGGGTAATGATTTCTATACCACTTTTGCGCATCGTTACTGCCGTCAGGTTGACGGCATCTGTGATGGGTTCATTGATATCGATTAACTCCAGCTGGGGTTCGCTGGGCTTTGCAAAATCCATGACCCGGCGGATAACGGATTCAATTTTGATCGATGCCGACTGCAAGTGCTGCAAAATTTGTTCGACTTTTTCTTCGCTTCCATCCTGATGGTGCAGCTTTTTGAGGGTATTCAAGTAAATATTGATTCCCGAAAGCGGGTTACGGATTTCATGTGCTATGCCGGCCGCCACGCGACCCAAAGAGGCCATCTTGTCCTGGATGGTTAAAAGATGCTCCAGCTCTTTGGTTTTGGTCAAGTCCATCATATTAATTAATATGGCATCTTTGCCCTGATACTCTATCCGGTTAGCCTGGCAGTGGACCCACTTCATCTGATCCCGGTTTGCCTTTTCAGCGGGATCGTAAAATCTGAATTCCATGGCGCCGGTCGGCACCTGGCCTGCAAGGACACTTTGATAAAATGCTTCCACCTTTGCCCTATCATCCGGATGGATAGATTCGGTATCCTGTAATTTTACTGGCCGCGGCAGCGGTCCGAGCAAGCTTTCCTGCTGCGGGTTCTGGTACACGATTTGGCCGTCCTGAATGATGGAGACGCCGGTTAATGAATTTTCCACCAGGTCCCGGAACCGTTTCTCGCTTTCAACCAGAGCCGCTTGCGCTTTGCACCGTTCGGCAATCCTTCCGATTCGCTCGGCAATGGTATCAATCAGATCTCTTTCCTCCTTTAGAAACGGCCCTTCATCTTGCTGCGGTCTTTCCGAGAGATAGCAAACACTCAGAAGTCCGGTCGTTGTTCCAGATACAGCAATACTTTGGCAAAGTTCCCAGGGTGTCTCTTTGAAGTTCGACGTCGCGAATTCCTGGTCGTCAATCCCAATTCGAGCACCGGTAATCTCCGGATACTGCATGGCGGACGGAATGAGCTCAACGATTTCCTGGAGTATCTTTTCCAAGGAGAATCTGCGCCTTTCGATCACATGGGATATCTCAAAGAGACAGTTTAGTTCTTTGATCCGTTCACCCACTTCATGCATGCTTTTTTGAAGGTCCTTCTCAACCTTTCTGCGTTCCTTTATCTCTTTATCCAGCTCATCCCGAGAGGCTGTCACAGCTTTCAACCGCTCCGTCATCTGATCGAATGCCCTTCCCAGCTGCCCGATTTCATCTTTGGTATTTGTACCGACTTTATAGTCTAAATTACCTTTACCGATTTCTTCTGCCCCTAGCTGTAAAATTTTAATTGGAGCAGAAAATGATCTCGCAACGACAAAAGCAGCAAAGATGCTGAGCACAATGACCGCAATGGCAAGAACGAGAACAAAATCGCGCAGCGCGGCTACAGGTTCAAAAGCCTCCGCGATATCGATCTTGGCCACCATCCCCCAGCCCAGTGCAGGAATGAGGCGCCAGGCAGCGATAACCTTTTGTCCGCGGTAGTCTACGGTAATTCCGCTCCCGTTGCGGCCCTTTAGCGCCTCCTGGATGGGAAGGCCTGTTTTTTCTCCGAAAGCCACTTTTCTGTTCAGGGCGGCGTCGGGATCATGGCGCAGCGGGTTAAGAAACAGAGCCTCGTCTCCCTGCTTTTTGGCGATCAAAGTCTCTCCTGTTTTGCCCAACCCGGTGGTATCCTGGATCAGTTCATAGATAGGCTGCATGTCGATTTGAAAAGCGACAAAGCCTATCAATCGCTCTTCTGGGGATTGGATAGGTCCCACAAGGAGGATGGAAAATTTGCGGGCGGCAGCGGGATTCTTAAGAATGCTTGAATATCGGATTTTAATATCGAGAAAGGGTTCTCCCATAAGCTCCGATAAAGAAGTCCCGTATCGAGCCATGGTAGAGAATCGATTCAGGGCATAAACGATTCTGCCGTCCGGATTGGCAAGCAACACATTGATAAATTGATAAACCGGAAGGTATGCTTTGAGGGCCCGGTCCAGTTCCTCTCTGATATCGCCGTAATTCGGATCGGAAGGGTTTCCGGAAAAATCAGCCAGCAGAGCGGCATATTTGATAAGCGTCGGTCGTTGCTGGGCAACGGTGAAGTGCTTTCGGTGTTCGTCAAAAAATTCTTCGATTCTTTTGGCCTTCAGATCAGCAATACTTTTCAATTGATCCAATCGCAGGGATTCCAGAGTCTTGCGAGCGTTG
>JASFNW010000216.1:0-5784 GCA_050116835.1 Desulfobacterales bacterium | reverse complement strand
CACGTTCTAAAAATCCCCTGATCAGGTTTGTCAATCGCTCATTGGGCAGCAAAAAGGCATCGTGACCCCATTCGGCTTCGATTTCAAGGAAACTGACATCCAGCCCGTTTTTCTTCATGGCTTTCACCATTGATCTGGATTGATAGGTGGGATAGAGCCAGTCGGACGTAAACGAGACCACCAGAAATTTGGCTTTGGCTTTGGCAAACGCTTTCACCGCCGAGCCCTCACCATACTGTTTTTCCATGTCGTAATAATCGGCGGCCTTGGTAATATACAAAAAGGAGTTGGCATCAAAACGATCCACAAATTTGTTGCCTTGATACCGCAGGTAACTTTCCACCTGAAAATCGGCATCGAAATTAAATGAAAAATCACTTTTATCCTGCAGCCTGCGGCCGAATTTCAAACGCATGGATTCGTCCGACAAATAGGTGATGTGGCCGATCATGCGTGCCACTGCCAACCCGAGGTTGGGTTTAGGACCGTAGTAGTAGTTCCCGTTATTCCATGCCGGATCTGCCATGATGGCCTGCCGGGCGACCTCGTTAAAGGCGATGGCCAGCGCCGAGTGTTTGGTTGTGGTGGCCAGCGGAATGGCGGCCTTGACCATTTGCGGGTATCGCACGGTCCACTCCAGGACCTGCATTCCGCCGATGGAGCCACCCACCACGCATAAGATCTGTTGAATACCCAGATAATCCATGAGCTTTTTTTGAGCTTTCACCATGTCGCCGATGGTAACCACCGGAAAGTCCAAGGCATAGGGCTGGACGGTTTTGGGGTTGGTACTGCAGGGTCCGGTAGACCCCAGACAGCTGCCGATTATATTTGAGCAGACAACAAAATACTTGTCCGTATCGATCCCTTTGCCGGGGCCGACCATAATGTCCCACCAGCCGGGTTTTTCATCTTCTTGGCTGTAATAGCCGGCAGCATGGGAATCACCTGAAAGGGCATGTAGAATCAATATCGCATTTGACTTATCTGCATCGAGGGTACCGTAAGTTTCGTAGGCAATGGTTACCGGTCCGAGCCTGGCGCCGTTTTCCAGAATCATTTCATCGGGCGGTTCGGCAAAAGTGAAGAGTCTTTTCTCCACGATCCCCACCGAAACTCCCAATTTATCATGTTCTATGTATTCACTCATAACCGGATAACCATTAAATCAAATTTCAAAAACCACTTATATCAACCACGAAAACACGAAATATAGGAATGCACGAAAAATATATTTTGTTTTCGCGTTTCAGTTCTTTCGTGCTTTCGTGGTGAATACTTTCCTGATAACAAATTCTACTATGCTAGATAGAAATGGTCTTAACCACCGGTTGGTCCATATCACGGCGGGAAAAAGACCACCTAATTTTGTTACTTAATTTTTTTAACGAGGACAAGAGAAATCAAGTCTGAGCGAAGGCCTGGTCTAAATCCTTTTTGATGTCATCGACGTTCTCAAGGCCGATGGACAACCGCACCAGATCCGGCGTCAATCCACCGGTCCTTTGCTGTTCTTCGCTCAACTGCGAATGCGTCGTGCTGGCCGGGTGAATAACAAGGCTTTTGGCATCTCCCACATTGGCCAGGTGTGAAAACAGTTTCAAGCTGTCCACAAATTTTCGGCCGGCCTCCAAACCGCCTTTAATCCCAAAGACGACCATGCCGCCAAAACCATTTTGAAGATATCGACTCGCAACCGGGTATGCTGGATCGTCCGGTAATCCGGGATAACGCACCCATTCAACATTTGAATGCGCCTTTAAAAAGCGGGCCACTTCGGCTGCATTTTCACAATGCCGCTGCATGCGCAAAGGAAGCGTTTCCAGCCCCTGCAAAAACATCCAGGCGTTGTCCGGGGAGATACAGGCGCCCAGGTTGCGCAAGGGAACCAGCCGCATGCGAAGGATAAATGCGAGCGGGTTCATGTCGCCCAGGTCATGGGCGTAGCGAATGTCGTGGTAACTGGGGTCCGGTTCATTATACAGTTTGAATTTTGGATTTTGCCAGTCAAATCTTCCTGAATCCACCACAATACCGCCAATACCGGTGCCGTGCCCCCCCATCCATTTGGTCAGGGAATTGACGACAATGTCGGCTCCGTGGTCGATGCTTTTAAGCAAATAAGGCGTTGTAAAAGTGGCATCGACAATCAGCGGCAGATGGTGACGATGCGCTATATCTGCGATCGCACCGATGTCGGTAAAATCCAATACGGGATTGCCGATGGTTTCGATAAAGACAGCCCGGGTTTTTTCGGTGATGGCCCGATCAACGCTTTCCGGATCGGTGGCGTCGGCAAAATTTGTGCGAATACCGAATTGAGGCAGGATGCAATCGAACATGGTATAGGTGCCGCCGTAAAGGTTGCTGGCGGATACGATTTCATCGCCGGTCTGACAGATATTGATAATCGTATAATAAACCGCTGATGTTCCCGAAGACAGCGCCAGGGCTGCTGCGCCGCCCTCCAGGGCGGCAATCCGTTGTTCGAGAATATCCTGGGTCGGATTCATAATACGGGTATAAATATTGCCCATCTCTTTGAGCGCAAAGAGGTCGGCAGCATGCTTGCTGCTTCTGAATACGTAGGAAGAAGTGCGGTGCACCGGCACGGCTCTGGCAGTGGTGGCCGGATCCGGCTGTTGTCCAGCGTGGAGGCACAGTGTTTCAAATTTATATGGCGTGGTCATTTCGAAAATCCTTTTGCGATTCAAGGTTGGTTTAGGGGTTGTGCCGTGGATCCGGCATCACGGTGTATCGAAATTATTATGAGGTGCTGATGCTTAGTTCAGGACTTCTAATCGATAAGCGGTTCAAAGACTTCGCAGGACTTGCATATCTTCATTTTGTCCTTCCAGTCTTTCTGAACCTTTCCGTCGCAAATCGTGCCGTTAATGAACCAGCAAAGCTCTCCGGCGCCGAATTCCCAGGCCGGGCATTTGACTTTGAGTTTCGGGCTGCATTTTTTGACCTGCCAGCATGCCTTCGTCTTGCCTTTTTTGGAATTTTGCTTAACCACTAAAAAATACATCTGACGTTCAACGGCCGTTGGCACTCTGCGCCATCCCTGCTCATAGCTGTGCACCGCCTTGAGCGAGATGCCCAGGAGCTGGGCCATCTGGGCCTGGGTTTTATCTAATTTCTTCCTGAATTTTTTAAATTCTGCTTTGTCCATAATATCAGTCCTCGGTTCTGAATTCGGGGTGATGTCCACCATGCCAATTTACCAATTTGATACAATGTGGCAGTTGTGTCAACAAAAAAAGATGCCATGCGGCTCATAGCGCAGCGCAGATGATACCGCCTCCCAAAACCGTATTTCCCCGATAAATAACCACCGATTGTCCGGGCGTCACCGATAGTTGAGGGCGTTTAAACACTATCTTGGTTTTATGGTTCACGGCCGGGTAAACCGTGGCGTCAGCTGCCTGATGTCTCAGCCGGATCTTGACTTGAACGTCGTCCAGGGGGTTCTCGATACGATCGATACCCGTAAGATTTAGATCCTTAGCCACAAGGCCCCTGGAACGGTTCTCCTGGCTGCTGACAATGATACGATTGCGAGCGGCATCGATACGATGGACATACAGCGGGTGCTGCGAAGCAATGCCGAGGCCTCTTCGTTGACCGATCGTGTAATGAATGATCCCGCGATGCTTTCCAAGGACGCGGCCCGCCTCATTGACAATGTCGCCGGCTTTAATCTCCTTTTGATCAAAAAGAATGGAATAATCCCCGCCGTCAATGAAATCCTGGCTTTCTTCGCGGTTTGCCGTTTGAAGACCCAGCGAGCCCGCAATGTCGCGAACCTGCTGCTTGGTATGATCTCCGAGCGGTAGAAGAGTACGGGCCAATTGCTGTTGTGTGAGCCCGTAGAGAAAATAGGTTTGGTCTTTGGCGCTATCGGCAGCTCGCTTTAGCAAAAATCGGCCACCGATATTTTCGATGCGGGCATAATGCCCGGTGGCAAAATAATCAAAATCCAGACCGTCCTGCCTGGCCTTTTCCAACAGAAAGCCGAACTTGAGTCTCTGATTGCACACCACACAGGGATTTGGCGTTTTTCCATCCAGGTATTCTTTTCTAAAATACTGGATGACATGGTTCTGATATTCCTGGCGCAGATCGATGGTGTGAAACGGTATCTTGAGTTTCTGACAGATAGCGGCAGCGGATTCGACATCCTCCTTTTCGCCGGGACCGTAGCAGGCATGCCTGGCCGAGCGATCCACATCCAGGTTTTCATCATAAATTTCCATGGTGAGGCCGCAAACCGTATAGTCTTGCTTTTGCAGCAACGCCGCTGCAACCGATGAATCCACGCCGCCGCTCAGCCCTACCGCCACCCTGATTTTTTTGTTCTTCATATTGTTTCTATTCAAGACGACTAATTTTTTTGTTAATGCCAAGATCTAAGATTTTTAAATTCGAAATCCGAATCTCGAAACTCGAAACAAATCCGAATGACCAATGACCGAAATTCAAAATTCTGTTTTGAACATTTCGATTTAGGATTTTGAGATTGTTTCGGATTTCGGGTTTCGTGCTTCGAATTTATTAACGTAAAATGATATTAAATCCTATTTGGGTACACGGAGTTTAGCCTTTACGTAAAATTTCTTTATTTTTTGCGCAGGGCGGCATTGAGAGAGCCACTTTTAAAGCCGTCCAGATCCACGGTGACGTACAAAAACCCAAGCTCGTGCAGCTTCTGGCTGATAGAGCTGCGATGCTGCAGTGCCTTCCTAAAATCCTCTGGCAAGATTTCGATTCTGGCGGTATCACCATGATGCCGCACCCGCAGCGTCCCAAACCCCAAATCACTCAAAAAATCTTCTGCTGCCTCAACCTGTCTGAGCTTGTCCACATTGACCTCTTGACCGTATGCAATCCGGCTGGCCAAACACGGCATGGCGGGTTTGGCGGCCACATCCAGGCCCAAAGCGGCGCAGATGCTTCGAATTTGGTTCTTGTCTATTTTTAATTCGACATACGGCGCCAGAATGGCGGACTCGTCGGCGGCTTTTATGCCCGGTCGATAGTCCCCCAGATCATCGAGATTAACGCCGTAAAATACCGGCCAGGACAGGTTGCTGAGGGGATTGTCGGGCTGTCGGCGCAGTTCTTCGATTCTTTCAAAAAGCGCCTTTTTACAATGATAGCAGCGGTCGCCCCGGTTGGCTTCATAAAGCGGATTTCGCATTTCCTGGGTTTCAACAATCTGAAGCGGAATGTCGTGCTCATTGGCAAAGGCCAACGCATGCCGGTATTCCCGGCGCGCCAGCGAGGGACTGTCTGCCAGAACCGCCAGCATATTCTTTTTTAATGCCAGGTGGGCAACGTAGGCCAACAGAGCACTGTCAACGCCGCCACTGTAAGCGATAATGGCCTTTTTATAGCCGTAAAAATAGGCTTTTAATTTCTCGATCCAGACTTCAGGGGTTAGATCTTGCTTTGCGCTTTTCTGCATCTCGTCGGTCCATTCCCGCTATGAATATAGAGATTTAAATTGCGTATTTTGTTACATTGTAACAGTTCAGTCAAATAAAAAGAATCTATAGCTAAGGTTGCCGGCAAGCAAGGAGAGGTTTTAAAAACAGGGACCCTATGAATCATCCATGGATCAGAATGCGATACGGTTCTACACCGGTAATGGGTAAAGAGAGAATCACGGATAAGGTTTTAAAGGATGTTACAAGCTTTTGATTGCGGGTATTCTCCCGTTTGATTTTGTTTATTTTTTACAGACAGGGTTGTCGACGGTTCGGATCCATGGCAGAGCCA
>JASFNW010000215.1:0-5902 GCA_050116835.1 Desulfobacterales bacterium | reverse complement strand
CTGTATAAGAAGCCCCTTCACCTGCTCTGTGGATGCGGACCAGTGTTTCAAAAAAGTACATGTCAGCTAATTTCTGTACCTGCCCACCAAGCTTTCTGACCTGCATCGTATTTTGAAACGCGGTGCGGATCAGTTGTTCATCATTGACGGAAACCCATTTGAGCACGGGTGTGACATCTCCGGCAGCGAGGGCAAGTCGAGCGGATTCGACAACCGGCCCATTCAGAGTGTCACAATGCGCATTAGCATTGATTGAGTAAAGAAAAAGTATTTCGAAAATAACCAGTGCGATTAATATTTGCCTGATATTAGCTCTTTTTGTCATTTTTGGGCCCTCCTTCTTCCAGGCTTTATTCATATCTGCTGCCAGCTTCTATCATTCATTTCATTTTCCAATTTTTCCAACATCCTGTAAAACTCCTCGTGTTTTCCAGCTCCAATTTTTTCTGTCTCTATTTGTTCAAATCCTTTTTTAAATCTTTGATGGGTTGCATGTTTAAACTCTTTCCTAATTCATTTTTCCTATCTTTAACTACCGCTAACTTCACAATTAGCAAGCTGTATGCCAAATAAATATATGATTTATTTCAGATACTTAAAAACTATGTTGCTATATTGACAACATTTTATGGTTGATATTTTCACAACGATGTTATAATAATCACAACTATGGATGTACTGGATACATTGGTTTCAATAGCTGCCGACCTCACTGCTGCTCTTAGCACCAAGGATCGTTACCAGCGACTACTTGGTGCTTTACACCGAATTATTCCGTACGATGCGGCAGCCTTGCTTCGTTTGGAGGACGAAGCCCTTATCCCGCTTGCGGCTCACGGACTTCTACCCAACGCCATGGGTCGTCGCTATGCCCGCAGTGAGCATCCACGGCTTGATATCATTTGTAAATCAAGCGAACCCGTACGTTTCCCGGCTGACAGCTCACTTCCCGACCCGTTTGATGGTTTATTGGATAAAGATGCGGATGCATTGCACCACATCCACGCCTGTTTGGGGTGTCCATTACATGTCGATGACAAGCTTGTCGGAGCACTAACGGCCGATGCACTTGACCCTCATGCCTTTGACCAACTGGATCATGGGTTTTTGAGAGCGGTTGGCGCCATAGCCGGAGCGCAAATGCAAACGGCGAACCTGATAGAGGCTCTGGAACGCAGCGCTGAACTTCAAGGAATGATCGCCAGCGACTTGATGCAGGATATCAGCAAGCGTCAGGGAAGCCAAATTATCGGCAGCAGTCCAATAATGGAACATCTGCGACGTGAGATAGAACTTGTGGCTGCCTCTGATTTCAATGTAATGGTTTTAGGTGAGACCGGAGTTGGCAAGGAATTAGTGGTCCGAGCCATTCACGCTGCTTCTGCACGCAGAGATGGCCCGATGCTTTACCTAAACTGCGCTGCCTTACCTGAGACGCTGGCTGAGACTGAGCTTTTTGGTCACACAAAGGGAGCATTTACCGGGGCAAGCAGAGACAGGGCCGGAAAATTTGAGTTAGCCGATAAAGGGACTTTATTTTTAGATGAAGTCGGCGAACTGCCCGCCTCTGTACAGGCCAAGTTGCTAAGAGTAATCCAGGAAGGTGAAATTCAGCGAGTCGGATCGGAAAAAACGACCCACGTTGATGTACGATTACTTGTTGCCACGAATCGTGATCTCGATACGGAAGTCAAGGCAGACAGGTTTAGAGCGGATCTATATCATCGTCTTAATGTTTACCCTATAAATGTGCCGGCCTTGCGCGAGCGCAAAGAGGATATCCCGCTTCTAACGGGATATTTTTGTGAAAGGACACAACGTCGCCTGGGTTTGGGACCGGTTCGAGTTAGTGCCGATGCCGTGGAAACTTTGAGTCGATATTCCTGGCCGGGAAATGTGCGCGAGCTTGAAAATATTATTTCAAGAGCAATTCTTAAGGCCTCATCTGATTCGCCTCGCGGCAATCCAGTCATCCTTAAACCGATGCATCTGGGTGGTGACCTTATATCCTTACATCCGAATAAGGAGGTTTCATCCCAAGATTCAGATCCGCCAATATTAAAAGAGCTCAATCTACAAGAAGCCGTTCAGCAGTTTAAAAAACGACTAATTCAGCGTGCTCTATCAAAAAATGATGGCAATTGGGCCGCTGCCGCAAAAGATTTAGGCATGCATAGGAGTAATCTTCATCATCTCGCCACCCGCTTAGGTCTTCGCAAAAAACGAGACCATAAATAAAGACCCATCTTTTGGTATTTTTATTGAATTTTAGATTTCTAAATTCGCGGCCGGACAAGTGACGCTTTCCAAGAACGTTCTTTTACGAATAAAACCATTTGCAAAAAAGTTATGATGGCGGACCCACCAATGCACATCACCGGCAGTGCCGCATAACGGCGCTGACCGCCCCGTACGCGGGGGCGACGGCAAGGCCGGCGCTGCATTTCAGGCGCTTCCAGCCATCGTGCGCCAAAATGGAACCGGCCGCCGCAGATCAAAATGCACTCAGGCGGTCATAATCGGTAAGCGCGGCTCCAAGATTGAATACCTGCTGTTGCTCGCCACGGCATATGCCATTCCCATCATCCCATGGCTGGGCGGCGTATGTTCAGCCTGAGTGAACCTGCCGGATAATATACCGGTGTCATTTTCCATAAATAATTTACAATATTGTCTATGTCTTCCTCAAAACATACTTCCGTTCAGGCTGCCAGACGGGCATGTTGTTTTCTGACCCCGCTTAAAAACGGGATTTCACATCTTGATTTAATAGATGAATGTGTTCAAAAGGCGATATGCCGGTTGTTGACCTGCGGGCTACACAGTGTCCCGATATTTGGGATGATGGGCGTCAAAGCATTTGTCACAACCCGTAGCGCGAGTTGAATCCCAAATATCGGGACACCGGCACTTCGCCATTCATAGCGTCTTTCAGAAAATGACATGGCCGGCTCACATTTTGCAAACTATCTCTGGGACAGCACACTAGAACCCGATGCTAATAATCCCAAGGAGAGCTATTACCAGTTGGCGGTGGTAAGGAAAGCGTTTTAAGGATATCCGGATTTTCTTCAATTTGATTGAGAAAAAATGTATCCTCCCGCGAAATCATCTCCGCATTCTGATTCTGACCCCAGAGCAGGAGCCCCCCTTTGAATGCAATCCCTTTTTGATAGTGGCTCTCTAAAATATCCTGATCCTTTTTTGAAAGGACAAGGGTCGATCCGCTGAAAGATCGGGCTTGGACGATCAGCGGTTTGGGTCCCAGGCGGTCCCATGACAGGGCCAGATCCCGAAAATACGATTTACCGATGCTGAAGACACCGTGGCGCTCTGCCCATGACTTTGAGAACGAAAAACGCAACCTGACGGTATCGCCGTCTGGCCCCACAATGGACGGCCTGGTGTCCGGCGCAAATCCGTCGGGTACCCGGATGATCAGACCCGTCGGGGGGCCGAAATATTTATCGGCAAGGGGTCTCAACGGAATCGGCCTGCCGTTAATTTCGCCCTCGTCAATCAGCCGATTGATCTGCATGATGGCCAGGTTGGCAAAAACATAACTGCCCGGGTCGGTATATGGATGCCAGCCATCCCAGGTAAGCTCATTTCTGGCGAAAAACGTTTGCCGGCTGCCTTCATCATAAAAAATGCTATAGGGATATTTGACTAGGGCCGTGAAAAGGCGATTGGCGGGGAGTATGTGAACGTTCGGATATTTCGCCACCTGCCTTTGCAAATGGTGGTTGAGTTGCTCATATTCCCCGTAACACAATTTTTTAGGCCGGGGCTTACTGTTTTCGATGCGGTATTCTTTCGGCGGTTTGCCCTGGGTGCAATCGATTAGGTTTTCAAAAAATAGATCTCCCAGCAAAACGGTCGGTTTATAATTTTCTTTTTTGACATAAGCTTCATTGCCCTTTTCAGAGCAATCATAAAGCTCACTTTCACAATCCAGCGCCAGCGCGGGCACCAGGGTATCGAGCACTTCTTTCTTGTCGCCGGTATACTCCAGAACCTTCATGTCGTGGTAAGTGATATCCAGCGCTAAAATCAGCTTTGGCCGCTTGCGTTTATAATAATATTTGGCGGCCTTTGGGTAGGAGGCTGGAAAATACCACGGGAACACATGGCCGTCACTGCCGAGGCATAGCTGATCGGCAACAATCTCAGACGCCGAGCGGGCCAGCAGTCCATGGGAGACAGAAGATCCCATTCCCATTACAGGTCCCATGCCGGATAACGCCTGGGCCAGAGCGGGATTTTCTTCGCAATAGGATGGCAAATCATCACCCCGGGCGACAGGTGCTGAGAGAAGCAACAGCAGACAGACGATTGTATTTCCGTATTTGGTAATTGCGAACCGCATGTTATTAACCTGATTATAATAAATCTGAAATTGTCGTTCTTATCACAGACTGTAAATGGTAGCCAAACAAAAGATGATGGCCTTATTCTTTCCATTGACTATTGACTTCGCTCCGGACAGATGACAAAAGCCCCTATGGCCAACTCTAATTCCAAAACCTCTTGGAAAATTCTCATCGCCCTGAGCCTGGTGCACTTCAGCGGTGATTTCTACAGCTCTTTCATCAACCCCCTGTTTCCGGTGTTTATGGAAAAAATGGGGTTGAGTCTGGCCCAGGTGGGGCTTCTCGCCGGAATCTCCCGTTTTTTGATGTTCATCGTACAGCCCATGTCAGGCTATTGGGCCGATCGGCATCCGTCAAGGCGCTTTATTTTGATCGGCTTGCTCATGCCCATTCTTTTCATTCCGTTGACGGGAATGACAACCGGTTTTTTCGGTTTGCTATTCTGCATTGTTCTCGGCTCTATGGGGTCTTCTTTGTTTCATCCGCCCGTCACGGGTATGGTACCCCTGTATGCCGGCCGCAAACTCGGGTTGGCCATGTCGGTCTATAACACTGCCGGCACCCTTGCCTTCGGAGTGGGTCCCATTTTCATCACCGGGTATGTGGCGCTGTTCGGTCTCAAGGCAATGCCGATGACCATGGTCATCGGTCTTTTGATCTGGATCTATTTTTATTATGTCATACCCAAACCTCCCGGGGACGGTCTGGCCCAGTACGGGTTTTTCGAGACCCTTAAGCAAACCTTGGGCGGCGTCTGGCAGCCGATCCTTTTGCTCTGGATCGTAATGGTTATGCGATCGCTGGTGGGCCAATCCTTGTTGACCTTTATGCCGGTACTCTGGGTGCAAAGAGGCCATACGATTGTCGCCGCCGGGTTTCTTTTTTCCATATTTACAATTTCAGGGACACTGGCCGGCATCCTGTGTGGCCATCTTTCGGACAAGATGGGATACAAACGCCTATTATGGATTACCCACGGCCTCATGACCCCCATTCTGCTCGCTTTTTTGTTGGTTCCCGGTAATTGGATCTATCCGTCTACAATCTTGGCCGGTGGATTCAATATGGCCTCCCTGCCCCTCGGCGTGGTGATGGCCCAAAAAATCGCCCCCAGAGGCCGGTCCATGGTGGCCAGCCTGATGATGGGACTGGCCTTTGGAACCGGCGGAATCATTTCTCCGATCGTGGGCAAACTGGCGGATATCTTTACCATCCAAAGCGTGCTTATCATACTGGTCTGCCTTCCCGTGCTCTCCCTGATCCCGATTTACTTTATACCGGAAGTGAGCAATCCCGATGATTAAAGGCTTTGATTAGGCCACGTGGCATAATGTCAATGCTGCAGATAACCTATGGCAACCTACCGACTTTTAAGATGGTTTGAATTGCAGATAGCCTATACGCAATTTAGTGCGTGCATAAAATTTTAGGATACCCAGATACAATATGAAATTTGGGAATATTGCAGATTTATTTCTTCGTGGTGCGATAATGGGTGCTCTAAAAATCCTGAGTTTAACCCATATCAA
>JASFNW010000214.1:0-5912 GCA_050116835.1 Desulfobacterales bacterium | reverse complement strand
AGAATGAAAGGTGAATTTTACCTAAAGGTCAGCGACGACGGGGAAGGAATTCCCAGGGATGAACAAGGATTGCCGGATTTCCAGCACGTGGCCACCCACATTTGTGATTCCATCAAGCGGCGTTTAAAATCTGAAGGCGTGCAAGGAATACAGGGTGAATTTGGCATCGGTCTGCTGAGTTTTTGGACGGTTGGTCAAAACCTTCATATCACCAGTTGCGGGGCCGATGGAAAGGCCTACGAGTTGACCATGGCCAAGAATTCACAGAAATTTACGGTCACAAAAAAGCGTACATTGATCCCTTTTATCGGGACCGAGCTGATGATTTACCCCGTATTGCCGGGGTTAAGAACACTGACGGGTGAAAAAATCCAACGGTATCTCGCATCCGAACTTCGGAGTAGAATCAAAGCTTCAGGAGTCAACATCAGAGTCGTGGACCGCACCGGCCGGGCAGAGTATATTGTGATCCCCAGAAAGTTTGCCGGACGGCTGCTCCATAATCTGAGACCTGCCGAGACTACCCTGGGTGACATCTACCTGGAATTGTATCTTGCAGATTCCGCTGCAGTCAATCAGGTTGGATTGTATCGCCGTGGTACGCGGGTGCTGCCATCGGTTACCGAACTTGAGTATTTTCACAAAGAGCCCTGGACCGCTGGATACCTGCAGGGCATCGTTGATGCGCCGTTTCTGAATCTCACCCCCGGGACTCGTCAGGGCATCATTTATGATGATCGATTTAACGCTTTGTGCAAGGCGTTAGGGCCGGTTGAAGAACAATTGCAGCAAATCATAGATGAGCAGCGTAAAGCCGAAGAGGAAAGATCCAGCCGCCGGATTTTGCGCAAGGTTCAGCGCGCCCTCAAAGAAGCCTTTCTGCGTTTACCCCAAGAGGAATATGACTGGTTCGATATTGCGAATAAAAAAACCAGAACGAGGCGGGATCCGCTTTTTTCGGCAGGCTCCATCGTGGAACCGGCCCAAGAAGAGCATACCCGCAAAGCAGATGAAGATGGCACTGCAACCGGCCAGGGTCAACCCGATGATGGGCACAGGGAGTTTTTCGAATTTGCCGGTCCGCTGTTCAGCGTGTTAATCTCCCCCAAGTCGAGTGTTGTACCGGTGGAACGTCGTAAAAAATACCGTGCCTTATGCCGGGATCGCTCACGGCGGACTGTTTGGAAGGATCTGGCATATCGCTGGCGAATCATCGATGGGCAAGGCCAGCTCAAGAGCGACGATGAACATTCGGTCGTTTTTGTGGCGCCTTCAGAGCCTTGTCTGACGACCTTGGAACTCATTGTGCGTCAGGGGAATAAAGAATGCCGGGATGAAGCGTTGATCACCGTCACTGATTCGCTTATGGATCAAGCGACAGAAAGCGGTGGCTTGCGCAAAGGCCTTCCCGGATACACCTATCACCGGGCCCCAGGGCAGATGTGGCGTTCAAGATTTGATTCGGATAAAAATGTGATCGTAATCAACAACGGACACAGAGACTTTGTCTATGCCAGCAAGCAAAAGAGCCGCAAACTTCGCTATATTTGCCGGTTGTTTTGTAAAGAACTGGTGCGCCACAATTTTCCCGGGCTTCAAACCGACGAACTTTTAGAAAGGATGATCGAACTTTCCCTGTATACCGAAGAGCATCTGAGGTGAGGCTCTCGATCCGGCATTGTCCTGTTTCAAGACATTATTAGATCGCTTCAGAATTCGCTTTCAAACGATCAAACTCCTTGTCAAAGGAAATGATCACTTTTTCAGGAGAGGATTTGGCGGCAAGCAGACAGTCCACAATATCCTTTTTATAATGGATGTCCCCATTTCCCTAAGATAAATGGTGCAAGTAAGCATTTGACTTTCCTTAATATTCGCAGTATTTTAAGCATCATCCATTAAAATCATCAACCGACCAAAGGCGATGGCTGAAATGATTAGAGCCCAAAGGCTACCGGCGAATATCCTTGATCTGCTCCCGGCCGCTCTGGATTATCTCGAAACCCATCCGAAAATAATTTTTGCATATCTTTTCGGCGGTCTGGCAAAGCATCGGCCCTTTCCATTGAGTGATGTCGATATAGCAGTTTACCTAAAGCGGGGCAGTCATTTAGCTGAATGTAAACTGGACATCCTGGGCCGGTTAATGGATATCCTGCACACAGACGAAATCGATCTGGTAATTCTCAACAGAGCCGGGCTATCTCTGGCAATGGGCATCGTGAAATCGAAAAAGATTATCGTGGATAAAAATCCATTTGAACGCCACCTTTATGAGTCATTAATAATGAGGAAATCTTTCGATTTTTCGTTCAGGGAGCTAAACCATTTGAGAAGGAGATACATGCATGGTTGATGAGGCCCTGATTCTTCGGAAATTGAATGAGCTGGATCTATATCGCAGTCAGTTGAAGGAATACGAGAGCATAACCGCCGATCAGTATTCAGAAGATTGGAAGACCCAACGCATCATCGAGCGAACGCTGCAGATGATGATTGAAACCTGTGCGGACATTGCCGGTCATATCATCTCCGACCGGGGATTCCGAATACCGACGAGTTATGCGGAAACGTTCAAAGTTCTGCTGGAAGAAAAAATTCTTGACAGGAAACTGTATGCCGTAATGGAAAAAATTGCGAGGTTCAGAAACATTCTTGTGCACCATTACGATAAGGTGGATGCGGAAATCGTCACCGCTATTTTAAAAAATGACCTCGCGGATTTTACCATCTACGAGCAGGCAATTATTAAATTTTTGAAGACCGAGCGAAAACGTATGTCTTAAGTCAATTAAGCTGAAGAATTAGCCCTGAGCAACCATTTGGCATTCAAGCCTTCCAGCTCAAAAGGCTTCCCGGCTTTTCAGCCTCCAAACCTTCCAGCCTCTTTTTATGAGCTACAGGCTATCAGCTATAATGATGACAGCTGGTGGCTTAGTATGACCCCTCTTCGCTCTGCGAGCTTCCGTCTTCGCTTTACGAGCTACGCCGGGACAAGCCGCCGGGGCAAGCAGGTCGTGCCTGAAAATGACCAGGCGTCGTTTTGGCCTGTCGCGCCGCAGCTGCCCGGCAGCGTAGACGGGCAAAACTTCTTCGTTAGCTGCCACGGATCAAAGAGATTTGGCGGTCAAGAACCTACACTGGACAAGTCGCCTCGGCAGGCAGGTCGTGGCGGCGCTTGTTGGCGTGAGCTTCAGAACCTATTTGACGATTGGACCGATTCTCAAGTTATTTATATATTTATGGACTTCCCTGTCTCTACATAATTTTCGATCATTTTATTCAGCTATAATTATAGAAATATAGTTTGTCGTTGATTGCGGTTATTGGCTAAAAAATTCTTGACTGTAATTCATTGATGAACTATATTGATTCATTAATTCAGTCATAACTTTGAAATCCTTTTTTTGGGGGCATTATGAAAGCTATCAGTATCCGCAATGTACCTGATGATGTGTATATGGCATTGCAGGAAATGGCCAAAAAGAATCGGCGCAGTCTTCAAGAGCAGGTAAAATTTATCCTCGAACGAGAATTGAAGTTGAACAATCGATCATTTGTGGCCTGCGCCGCCGAATGGCGCAAACTGCTCCAGAAGCGCAAACTGAAGGATACCGAACAAATGGTCAGAGAGGATCGGGAACGATGATTGGCGTAGTGGATACGTCCGCATTGATTCGGCTTTTTGTTCCCGATGGCCCCATGGCCGATGGTTTCGATGATTTCCTGCGTGGCGTTGAGCGAGGAATCAATGCCGCCATCGCGCCGGAGCTGCTGTTAGCTGAGGCCGCCAATGTGATCAACAAAAAGCAAGTCGCAGGGGAACTTTCAGGCGAAGAGAGTCTCCGGCTTCTTGAGGACCTTTTTGCCGTACCTATTCGACTTTTTCCCCACGGGCCCCTACTTCCGCGCGCACTTGAACTGGCCGGGAAATTTCGACTAACCGTATATGACACCCTTTTTTTAGCCCTTGCCGAAGAGCACGGCGCTGTCATTTTTACGGCCGACCGCAAGCTGCTTAAAGCCGCAACCGATCTGCGGCTGCTCTAGATTCGAAGCCTCCGCAAATCGTGCAAAATCATAGATTAGCAGATTATGCAGATTATGGGCGCCCCTTCTATTTTCCTATTTTGAATAGTTAACATCAGCTGTTTTCGATTCTGCAACTTATGAACCGAGTATGCGTGTTTGGATTTTACCCATCTCTTCTAACCTGCTGCCTAAAGCGACCGCCTTGCTGACCGTAACCGGGCTGATACCCAAGGCGCGGGAAACATCGCTGCACGTATATCCTAACTTGCGTACAGCCAGATAGCAAAGGATCCTGCGCGCTTCGGTGATTGTGCGCTCTTTGCTGGCTGACTTAAGGTTCTCAGGATCAATACTGCGGTGATGCGCCACCTTGTCGATGAGCGTTTCCAGACTGATCCCGCGCGCTTGTAGCCGATATCTTTCCTCCAGTTGTTCATCGGCTTTCTTTAGCACGTTGTCGACAAAATCAGAGCTGCCCAAGATGCGCTCATCGGCTTTGATGCGGATGCCTGCATCCCGAAACTCTTGCAGCACTGTCCAGCCACCGACTGATCTCAACAGGCCGCCGCCCACCAAATCCTTGCGGCGGCCCTGTTTTATGCCTCGGGCTACAAAATTCTCATACGCCCGGCGGGCTTGCCTGGTCGAGTTGCCGAACAATTTTAAAACATACGCGGTATCCTGAAAACCGGCTTCAGCCTTGCCCATCAGCGTGCTGTGACCGCACCAGCGATATGTGTTAAGCGCTTTTAGATTTTTTACCGCCTTTGCCCGCAGCGGATTCAAGTGAATATAGCGCACCAGTTCTTTGAGATAGACATCCTCTTCACACAGAAACGACTTGTAGCGGTTTTGAAACAGGTGCCCGTAACGCCGATGCCGCCGATTAAAAGATACCGCATAGCCCGTCAGCAATCGCCGCATAACGGTGGCAATCGGAGCCAGGCCGGTTTTTAACAGCAGATGAACGTGATTTCCCATCAGCACCCAGCCATAGCAACCGGTCTGGGTTTCTGAAACTATTCGATCCAGCCGATTTAGAAAATTGCTCCGATCAATCCGATCTTTAAAAATCGCCTTGCGCTCTATGCCGCGAATGATGATATGATGCAGCGCTCCGGGCGCATCTATGCGGGCTTTACGAGGCATGGCTCTTTGCATATCATACCGCAACTTCTCTGTAAATATATAAATAGAAGGGACGTCCCCGTTAAGGGAAATTGGATATACGGTTCTCTTAGGATTCCATTGCTGAAGCGATCATCTGTACTCTATGAGCCGTGCGCCTATTTTTTCTTATCCTTATATTTCTTGTATGCCACCAGACCGGCCGCTCCGGCGCCAAACAGTAGCATCGTCGCAGGCTCTGGAGCATGAGCTGCTGGGGTTTCAGTGCCAGAGAAACTGCCACCAGAGAGGCTGTCAGAAGATGAATCGCGTCCACCATTATCCCCACTGAACAATATACCCGCATAGGCATTGCCGCCCTGGGCAATCTCAAGTGCGAGAGGGGCGAACAAAAGCGTTAAGACAGCTGCCAAGCATATTGACGTTTTCAACTTTGAAAGTTTCATTTTACCTCCTACCAATTTTTTTCCTTTATGAGATTAGAGAGGCAATAAACGGGCCATATTTTGTAAAATCTCATATTTTATAATATTTAGATGAAAAAATATTTATACATCTCTGGGAAAAATAAGAGCGAGAAAATTGAGGACGATAGGATCAGATTCGCGGAATTTAACGGGGTGAATGAGTCTGCGTGGGGCAGTGGTGATAATAATCAGATATCCGCTTTGAGTGATAAGCTTTGAACCAGTCAAATTCCGGGGGGCAAGAGTAGATTAATTTGGTTGAGCAGTTATGTAGTTAAATAGATG
>JASFNW010000213.1:0-6043 GCA_050116835.1 Desulfobacterales bacterium | reverse complement strand
CGCCCAGGTGGAGAATATCAGTCTCAAACAGACCATCGCCGTCGGAGACGGTGCCAACGATCTGCCGATGATCAGCATTGCCGGTCTGGGAGTGGCCTTTCATGCCAAACCGATCGTCAGACAAAATGCCCAGCGCAGCATTTCCACTGTCGGGCTGGACAGTTTGCTGTACCTGATGGGAATCAGCGAAAGGGAAATCCGGCAACGATAAAGGGGACCTTATTCCCTGCCTTCCAGAAACGCCATCAAATGATCGTTAAACCGTTCGGCCTGTTCTATATTCGAAAGATGGGCGGCCTGCGGTATGACCGCCAGTGTTGAGCGCTTAATTTGCACATGCATGGCTTCCGCAGCCGACACCGGCGTGCCGGCGTCATCGGCACCGACCAAAATCAGAGTCGGTGCTTGAACCGCACTAAGCCGTTCCAGATAATTCAGGCGGCGGATCGCCTCACTGCAGCCAATGTATCCGGCTAGCGGTGTGGCCAGGACCTGCTGTCGGATTCGATCAATCTCCTGCGGGTTTTGCTGCCGATATTTTGGGGTAAACCAGCGCTCCAGAGTCGGATCAGCCACCGCCTGCATGCCTCCGTTGATGGCCGCATCAATGCGCTCCTGCCAGACCGGTTGTGCGTCAGCGGGAATAACGGCCGTGGTATCGGCCAATACCAGTTTGTTGAGCCGACCCGGATGACTTAAAGCCAGCCCCTGACCGATCATCCCCCCCATCGACAGACCGATCCAATGAACCTGATCGATTTTCAAGGCATCCAGCATACCGACGGCATCATCGACCAGCTGCTCCAAGGTATAAGGTCCCGCTGGCGCATCACTGCCGCCGTGCCCGCGTGTATCAAATCGCAGAACCTGGAAATGGGACTCCAGCAAATCCAGCTGTGGACGCCACATCACCATGCTGCAGGCCAGGGAGTGGCTCAGGACCACTGCCGGTGCCTTTTCCTTGCCTGATAATTCACAACTGATCTGGATACCGTTGGCTTCGATTTTCATAATTTCATTCCTTCTTTATTCTTTATGCCGCAATCTATATCCAAAATAGTAGATCACATTTAACAAAGTATGCAAGTTACGCCAGCCGATTCAAAAACCGCGCCTAAAGAAATCGTGGCTGAAAGCCACTCCCACATCCTCTCATCTGCAGTGGGATCCCGCTAAACGGGAGATATTCGATTATTTTGAATCTGCAATTGGCTTTTTCAAATAAAAAGACAGCACCATTCCGATCAGCGAGATCCCTCCGGCGATCAGAAACGGCAGTGTAAATGAACCGCTGACATCCGCCAGATAACCGCCGAGCGCCGGCCCAAGAGCCTGGCCGATGCCGAAAAACAGGGTAATAAAACCCAGTCCGGCAGGCGCCAAACGCGGGCCTACAAAGTCACCGGCAGCTGCCGCCATAATGGTGGGAATGCTCCAGGCAGTGAGGCCAAATAAAATGGCCGAAAGATAAAAACCGGCATCAACCCTGATCAGCGCGTAGATAATATAGGAAAGCGCGAGCACAAGATATGCCAGAGCGGCTCCACGGCTTCTGCCAAGCAAGTCCGATATCCGGCCCCAAATCACCCCGCAAAAAATACTTAAACCGCCCACCAGCGCCCATAAGCCGCCGGCCCATTCCTGACTGACACCTATTTCCTTAACCAGGTAAGCCGCAAAAAATACCATATAGATGATGTAGGAAAGACCATAGAAAAAATATACAACACCCAGATACCAGACGGCACCCATCTTAATGACACTGTCGATGGTGGCTTTTAATTTGGGCGTTTTTGCTTCTTCAGGTGGGGAAGAATCGCTGTGGACCGCTTCATCTTTTTCGCCTCCCACCTGTTGAAGTCCCTTTTCCTGTGGGTTGCTGCGCACGAAATGAAAAACTATACCGGATATCAAAAGTACGGCGCCACCCAGGAAATACCACGAAAACCGCCATCCATTCGTGCCGAAAGCCGTTAAAATGGGCGGAACCACCAGACCTGAAATGAGGGTGCCGGTTCCGATGCCGGCAGAGACGATGCCGGTTGCAAAACCTCTTTTTTCCATGGTGAACCAGGCTGAACCGAGAGCCATGGCGGGAACATAAGAGGCTCCATTGCCCAGGCCTGTTAGCAACCGCATCGAAAATGCAAATCCGAATGATTGCGCCAGGCCGGTCAGGATCATCGTGGCGCCCATCAGCACCAGAGCTACCGTGATAACGATGCGGGTTCCAAACTGGGCTGCCAAAAAACCGCCAATGATTGCCATGGTCAGATAGCCGATAAAATTACCGGTTCCCAGCAACCCCAGCTGGTAGTAGTTAAAATCCAGTCCGTCTTTCATTGCAGGGAGAATAATCGTATAGGACATTCGCCCGAAACCGTGGGCGGCAATGGTGGTCAGCAGCCCCATAAAAATGACCACCCAGCCGTAATGTATTTTACCTTTTTTCATGTCGCGCTCCCTCCAGGGCAATAATGGTTTGATTGCAAAAAGTTGTATTGCATTTACAGGCAAGAAGTCAAAAGAAATCAAGTTTCAACCTGTGTTCTACCGAAACAAATGGACTGCCGGATGCCAACCCCGCCCGAACATATATCCCTATCCGCTTGTGGCCACTATTCCGTTAAGCTCCTGTGATCTCAACTTTTTTTTGACAATTTACCGGTTTTCATTTTATGCTTAGAGGTTATGTTGAAATTCAAGCACAATAAACGCTTTTCCACCTATCTAATGACGGCTTTTGTGGTCCTGGTCAGCGTGTCCGTTGTGATTATTTTGGCAACCCTATACCGGTATTTCGGTAAAAAGGTTGAAGCCGAATTTTATGAGAAATTAAGGGCACAAAAAGGTCAAGTCGAGATCATATTAAACAACCGCATGGCAGGTATTCAGAGCGCTTTGAATGAGTTGCGATCCGACAACATCATTCGCGTAACCGTCATGCTGGACGACACATCCAAACTGGAAGATCGAATAACCCAGTTCTATCCACCGATAAACGGCGTCTATCATTTTGTAAAAAAAGTGGGTGAAAAGCAGATTCTGCCCGAAAAATACCCCGGGATGACCGAAGAAATTGTTAACTACGCAATGACGGAATATCCGCGCGGCAAGATCGTGCAAGACCAGGGAAAAATCCGATTATTGTGGCTATTCTCCGCTCCGGTGATGAATGAAACCGGGCGCATGGGCAACGCCTATGCGCTGTATGACATGATTCAAGATCAAAAACTTATCGAAGCCATCCAGCTGGCCGGTGGAATCAGCCTGATGGCGGTCTACTCCGACCAGGCGTTTAACCTGATATCGCACCGGTCTTTTGAGCTTGATTCCCAAATTCGTAAAAAAATCGCAGATCATCCTGGATTTCAGCCGTACGGAAATAATCAAACGCTTTCAAAGATTAGCGGTTTTCAACATCTTTATTTTCAGTCTTCCCTGCAAAGCCTTATTCAGGAAAAACAAAAAGTCACCGTTTGGATGGGTTTATTTGCCGTTGTCGTGCTGGCGGTATCAACTTTAATGGCAGTTTTTTTAGCCAGAAAAATGGTGGCTCCATTGCGTAAAATGACCGCCAAAGCCATTCAAATATCAGAAGGCCAAAAGGATTTTCTGTTTGAAACCCATCGTCGCAATTATTGGGAGTTCAACCAATTATCAGAGGCCTTTAATTATATGCTGACGAACCTTAAAAATGCCGAGGAGCAAACGCGCTACAGGGAGCTGCTCGAAAAAGTCGATGATGCGGTCTACATAGTGGATCTGGCCGGCGATATTATGGAGGCCAATGAAGCAGCTTATTCCCAGCTGGGCTATAGCCTCGAAGAGTTTGTCAATCTTAATTTGAATCAAATTATCCCGGAAAATCACGTCAGCTTAATACTTTACGAGCTTGTCGAAAAGGCCCAGGTTCAAACGCTTCCCAAGCTAAACCTGGCAACCGTTCATCTCAAAAAAAATGGATCGCGGTTGCCGGTCGAAATCCATTCACAGGCCATCACCTACCGGGGTAAAAAAGTCATATTGAATGTCGCCCGCAACGTGAGCAAGCGAATTGAAGCCCAAAAAGCACTGCGTGAAAGTGAAGAACGTTACCGCTCGGTAGTTGAAAATTCAAGCGACGGCATTGTAATTCTTAGCAAAGACTTCAAAATTCTATATGCCAACGAGGTCTTTGCTGAAATTATTGGTTGTCCGCGGTCAAAAATCGAAGGTCATGCCATTAAAAAATATCTGGAGCCCTCCGGCTACATCGAAGTCGAAACCTATTTTCAAGCCATCCAGAAAGGGGTGTCAGCAAATTCAGTACCGATTTGCAAACTCCTGCGCAACGGTAGCGAGGAGCGCTCCGTAATGATCACCGCAAACCGTTTTCGGGATTCGACGGAAAAAGAAAAGATCGTCAGTCAAATTTCGGATATCACCGACCAGTTACAAGCTGAAAAGGAAAAGCAGCACCTCGAAGCCCAGCTCATGCACGCCCAGAAAATGGAGGCCATCGGCACCCTGGCAGGCGGTATTGCGCACGACTTCAACAATATTCTGATGGGCATTCAAGGATATTTATCCTTGATGCGGTTGGGTCGCGAATCGGATAAACCGGATAATGATTCCGTTAATAAATATATACAGGGGATAGAGGAAAACGTCATGAGCGCGGCGAACCTGACCGAGCAGCTTCTGGGGTTTGCCCGTAAGGGAAAATACACACTGAGGCCGACGAATCTCAACAATGTCATCGAAAAAAGTACTCGTATGTTCATGCGCACCAAAAAAGAAATCACCCTGCATAAGCGCTGCAGTGCCGAAATCTGGAACGTCGAGGTGGATCAGGGGCAAATCGAGCAGGTTCTGATTAATCTGTATTTAAACGCATGGCATGCCATGCCCGACGGCGGCGATCTGTATATTCAAACGGAAAATGTCGTCCTCAGTGATGCCTACTGCGAGCCATTTGAAGTCAACGGCGGCAATTACGTTAAGCTTTCTGTTACCGACAGCGGCATCGGCATGGACAAAGAAACCATCGAGAGAATATTCGAGCCTTTTTTTACAACCAAAGAAATCGGCAAGGGCACCGGCCTGGGGCTGGCCTCCGCTTATGGCATTATCAAAAATCATAACGGTATCATCAGGGTTTACAGCGAACAGGGGCATGGCACCACTTTCGTAATCTATCTGCCATCTTCACATGTCGAAGAAACAGATGACTCCAAAACCGATTTTACGTTGTTAAGAGGGAGCGAGCGCGTCCTGCTGGTGGACGACGAGGAAGGGCCGATTGAAGTCGAAAAATTGATGCTCCAAGAATTGGGTTACTCGGTTATCACGGCCGAAAACGGCATGGAGGCAGTCGATATTTATGCTCAAAATCCCGCAAAAGTCGATCTCGTGGCTCTGGATATGATTATGCCGGAAATGAGCGGCAAGGCAACCTTTGAGGAGCTAAAAAAGATTAACCCTGCTGTCAAAGTGTTGTTGGTCAGCGGTTATAGCACGAACAAACAAACCGAAGAGTTATTTGAATTGGGCTGCAAAGGATTTATTCAAAAGCCTTTTGATATCATCGAACTGTCTCACAAACTCCGAGAATTGTTGGAAAATTAAAATTCAGGTTCAGCTTAGCGGTTTTTCTCGGAGGGACTCAATATAATTTCAATTCGGCGGTTCTGGTGCCGCCCTGCTGCGGTCTTGTTTGAAGCGACCGGTCGATAGAAACTGTAACCCCGTGCAGACAATCGTTGGGGCTGCAGTCCCCCCTCTTTTTGAAGAAATCTTGCCACTGCCGCAGCCCGCGCAACCGACAGCTCCCAGTTGCTCGGAAATCTATCCATCAAAGACGGACCCAATGGCATATTATCCGTATGGCCCTCCACCAGAATGCGTTTATCATTCTGCTGCCGGATGGATTCGGCAAACGCCAGCAATAGTGCTTTACCTTTATCATTGATCTCTACGCTACCCGAATCAAACAATATCTTATCGACGAATACCACCTTAAGTGTATTTTCGGTCTCAACAAGTTCGATTTGCTGCGCGG
>JASFNW010000212.1:0-6238 GCA_050116835.1 Desulfobacterales bacterium | reverse complement strand
TTAGACATTATTATACGGTTTGCAGCAAGATGACCGTAACGGGCACGTTGTATTGACCGGGGGGAGAGCGAGGCATCCTCCCCCCGGCTCGCTTTTACCATAACGTTTCTCGGGAAGACATCTCTTGGAAGGTATGGTCGAGTTTGCTACCGACCGTACCGAAAAGCTCGTCGAGTTCGTTTTTGATTGGCGACCAGTCGGAAGGACACTCATTCTCGAGCTGATCCACCCGCATCTGCGCGTTCACGACCTCCTGCTCGAGCTGCCCAATCAGCGGGAGAACTTTTTCCTTTTGCTCGGTTCCGAATCCGTCCGCCGTCTTCTTCATCGCTTCCAGCTTCGCCTTCCAGGCCGATACCTCTGCCAACATCGCTTTGCAATAATCTTTAACCTCCATGTCGACTCCTTTCTATTTCAGTTGGTTATGGCCACTGACCATATGGATTCTAAAATCGGGTATCCTGATCAATCGAACCCACAAGCTTAGATGTTCTAAATTTCCGCCTTAACGGTTAAGTTTTGCGCCCAAATTTCTTCTAAACAGTAAGAATTCGCTTTTCATAGTCAAGTCAGACGGCGAAAAAAATCAAATTTTTAGCCGGGACTCGTCATCAACAATAGTTCACAAGGAGTTCGCTTTCCCTATGGGCCGTGATTGATTGACGGAGCTTCATTAAGAGTTAGGCTATGAATCAATAAAAAAGCTACTTGAGGGGAGTTTTTCCAGCCAACCCCTGATAATAACTAGAGCCTATCTCAAAAATAGTAGATCACGTCTAAGGGCGCGGCGCAAAACCGATTCGAAAACGGAGTATACAGGTAGTATTCGAGTATTTCGAATCGGTTTTTAACAAAGCCCTTGGGCGTTAGATGCATTTTTGAGATAGGTTCTAAATGAATTATCGGCAGCGAAATCGTGCACTGTCTGAATGGATTATATTTCCGGTATCAGAATGCCCAAGGCAAACATTGACTCGAAAGTGGTATTTTTTGTGATGGAAAAATTCTGAAGCACTACTAACTTTTGTTCTCGAGTTGCAATACTGTGGACTTCATACTGCAACATAATCCATTTTTGAATGGTTTGGATTGTGGATAAAGGGCCTTCATCGATTCTTTAGAATCTCATTCAATTTATTATACATTTCATCTGGATAGCCGCAACTCAACATTGGCACTTTCTGTTTCTTGCGATCACTAATCTAAACAGACAAGATCTCATCGGAGAGCTGTTTACATTTAGGAATGTCGACCAGGGAATGATTTTAAGATAATTCGGATGCTTAGGTACATTTTCACAGAGCACTTATGGCCGGAGTCCTCAATGTATCATTTTCAGGATTTGAATGGAATTGTTGAGATTTCCAAAACCCGTCACGGTTGGCAATAGGATATTAATCCTTGACGCCAACCTGCAGAAAATTTGATATCACATGTCATTTCAGAGAGTCCATTTTTCAATTTGTTACGAGCAGTCCAATACCACCAAAAGTTGGGGTTAGTCTATTTTTTTTAAACCGACTGCTAATAGAAGATTTTGAAATTTGAAATGTTATTCTGTTCAACTTGAAATAATAATGTATTTTCCGGAAACCATCCAAAGAGCGGAAATTCGGACGATTGGGGATTGACTTCAGAAACAACGCCAGGGTAATTTCCTCCATCATGATCTATACATCCGAAAGCCTTTACCTGTTGGGTCTGTATAGTTCCGCTACCACAATTCGAGATGCGGATATGACCTTTTCCCAAAAAGGTCTGTGCAGCCCAAACTCGATCTGTTCAATCTGTCTAAAAATGGAGGTCATCTCATAATGGATCCACTTTGGATTATCGCCGCATTTGTTTTCGGCGCAATCGTCGCAAGAATAGGCCTACCCCCGCTGGTGGGCTATCTCGTGGCAGGTTTCGTTCTCAACGGCTTGGGCGTCGAGGGCGGTCAGACCCTCGAGGATGTTGCCAATGCCGGTGTTACGCTGCTTCTATTTATCATAGGGCTGAAACTAAAGATTAAAAGTTTGGTCAGACCAGAGGTGTGGGCTGGCGCCACTATCCATATGCTCCTGACCATCGTGGCGCTCGGAGCCGGAATCTGGTTTCTTGGCAAGGTAGCGATGCCTTATTTCCACCTACTGACCTGGAAAAACATGCTTTTGGTGGCATTTGCCCTAAGTTTTTCAAGTACGGTCTTTGCTGTGAAAGTCTTCGAGGCCAAAAACGAGATTCCGTCGCGTCATGCAGCCACGGCCATCGGTATTTTGATCATTCAGGACATCATTGCCGTGGCATTCCTGGCGGCTTCCACCGGAAAGCTCCCGTCTCCATGGGCTTTAGCCCTGGTTGCGGGGCTGTTGATTCTCCGTCCTTTGCTGAGCAGGTTCCTAGTCCGCTGCGGACACGGCGAATTGCTAATGCTCTTCGGGATTCTGATGACCGTCATCGGCTATAGGAGCTTCGAACTGGTTGGGTTAAAAGGCGATCTTGGCGCTCTCGTTTTCGGCATGCTTCTGGCCACCCATCCGAAGGCTCCCGAACTGGCCAACCGCCTACTCGGCTTCAAGGATCTGCTTTTGATCGGCTTCTTCCTAATCATCGGTCTTTCCGGCAGCCCGACCTGGACCACTCTCGGCATTGCGTTACTGCTGGTGCTAGCCGTCCCATTCAAAGCGGCGCTTTTTTTTGCGATACTCACCCGCTTTAAATTGCGTGCCAGGACCGCAATTCTGAGTTCTCTAAGCTTGGCTAACTATAGCGAGTTTGGCCTGATCGTAGCCTCCATCGGCGCCGCCAACGGCTGGATCGGTAAGGACTGGCTGATCGTTATTGCCATTTCACTTTCGATCACATTCGTCCTGGCGGCGCCGCTCAATGCCTTCGCCCACAACATCTATGCGCGGTTTTCAGACCTGTTGAAGCGCTTTGAAACCAAAACGCGGCTGAAAGAAGACGAGCCGATTCATACCGGTGAAGCCGAGGTGGGCGTCATCGGGATGGGGCGGGTAGGGACGGCGGCTTACGATGAGATGCAGCGCCGGCACGGCGATGTGGTGATTGCCATGGATTTTTCCATGGACACGGTCCAGCAGCATCGGAAAATGGGCAGAAATGTGATTTACGGAGACGCTGACGACAGCGACTTCTGGGAGCGAGTCGATCTGACAGACAGCCGGATAGTGTTGATCATGCTCGCCCTTCCTGATCCAATAACCAGCCGGTTTGCCGTCCAGCAGTTGCAAAGATTGGGCTTTCAGGGCCGTATTGCGGCATCAGTACGTTACGAAGATGAGATCGCCGTCCTGCAGGAAGCCGGGATCGATGCGGCCTACAGCCTGTATGAAGAGGCTGGCGTGGGCTTTGCCGACCACGTCTGCTCCGAGCTTGGCTATTGCCGACTATACCAGAAGGGAACAACACTTTGGGGCCAATAAAAAAATTTTGTGAACATGTAAATATTTTCCGGACAGTTAGAGGATTTCGCTAAGCGACATCCCTGGTCCTGTTAGTAGCCGGGGGAGCTTTATCTTTTGCAAGTCACCGAGAAATTAGGGCGGTCGAAAATGACTGGGAGCCCGTTTTGTTTTTAAACAGATTTTGTCTATTGAGAGTATCTGGTCCGACAAATATTGCCAATAGCCCTCGGTTAATACCAGCACCATACAACGAAACACTTCTTACAACAGACCCGTCAGCAAGCAAATGCATACCTGCGAACACTGGCGATATATGCCCACTCGGATCGCTGGCGATTCATAGATTTGTGAATCAAGATCTATTGAAATTATCATATGTGAACGCTTGAAATGAGAGTTGACTTAAAAGAAAATGAGTGTTAATGGAAAATAATTATTATTTAGGATAAAGAGGCTTCAGTTGGCAGACCCTAAAAAAAGATTTGACATCATCATCCAAAAATTAAGAGATAATGGACACAAGATAACACCACAGCGGCTGGCTATCGTTAAAATTCTTGCCAAAAGTGAAGGCCATCCCAGTGTTGAAAATATCCATGTCCAGATAAAAAAAGACTTTCCGACAATGAGTCTTGCCACGGTATACAAAAATATTTCATTAATTAAATCACTTGGTGAAGTTCTTGAGTTGGGGTTCCCGGATGGGAGTAACCGATATGATGGAAACAAGCCCAGCCCCCATCCACACGCCATCTGTATCAAGTGTAAAAAAATTGTCGATCCAGAACTCGACAGCCTGGATGAAATAAAAAAAGAGGTTGCATTAGAGACTCATTTTAAAATTCTAAATCATCGCTTGGACTTTTTCGGTATATGCAGCAGTTGTATGGCAAAGGAAGCTTAATGCAGATGCTAAGCTTTTAAAACAGTGTGACGTTCTTTCAGCGATCCCTCAAATCTCCCATTGCCGCCAAAATCAACCGATAAGTCCGCTAATGTTAATCGGACAAGTGGGCACCCCGGCCGACATTCGTCGCAGCCCGGTGCATCATTTCAGTTGACGAAAGGAGAAAGCATTATGAATGAAAAAAGCAAGAGCCCGAGAACGGGCGGATTTGACAGACTCGCGGCGCGCGGTACGTCGAACCGGGACTGGTGGCCAAACCGGTTGGATCTGGATATTTTGCGCCAACATTGCCCCAAGTCTAATCCGATGGGCGAGGATTTTAGCTATGCTGAAGAATTCAAGAACCTGGACCTTAAGGCCCTGAAAAAGGACCTCACTGCGCTGATGACGGATTCGCAGGACTGGTGGCCGGCGGATTACGGCCACTACGGCCCCATGTTCATTCGCATGGCATGGCACAGCGCGGGTACGTACCGCACTGCCGACGGCCGCGGCGGTGGAGGGACCGGCAACCAGCGCTTTGCCCCTGTCAACAGTTGGCCCGACAACGTCGGCCTCGATAAGGCACGCCGTCTGCTCTGGCCGATCAAGAAAAAGTATGGCCGCAAAATCTCCTGGGCCGACCTGTTGATTCTCACCGGCAATGTCGCTCTGGAGTCGATGGGATTTAAGACCTTCGGTTTCGGCGGCGGACGTGAGGATATATGGGAGCCGGAAAAAGACATCTACTGGGGTGCCGAAGAAGAATGGCTGGCAACGAGCGAAACGCCCAAGAGCCGTTACTCCGGTGACCGTGATCTGGAAAACCCTCTGGCAGCCGTGCAGATGGGTCTGATCTACGTGAACCCGGAAGGCCCGGACGGTGAACCCGATCCGATCGCGTCCGGCAAGGATGTTCGAGAGACGTTCGCGCGCATGGCAATGAATGACTATGAGACCGTCGCGCTCACCGCCGGCGGACATGCCTTTGGCAAATGCCATGGCGCCGGGGATCCGGAGCTTGTCGGCCCTGAGCCCGAAGCCGCCGGTCTCGAAGAGCAAGGCCTCGGCTGGAAGAGCAGCCATGGCAGCGGTAAAGGTGCGGATCAGATTGGCAGTGGTTTGGAGGGCTCATGGACGCCGACCCCGACGAAGTGGGACAACAGCTATCTAGACATGCTGTTCGGCAACGAGTGGGAGCTGACAAAAAGCCCGGCAGGCGCATGGCAGTGGACGCCGAAGGAGGCGACCGACAACAACCAAGCACCGGCAGTTGACGATGCATCGAAGCGGGTCCCGATCATCATGACCACCGCCGACATGTCGATGCGGATGGATCCAATCTACGAACCGATTGCACGACACTTCCATGAAAACCCGGAAGAGCTCGCAGACGCCTTCGCCCGCGCGTGGTTTAAGCTGACCCATCGCGACATGGGCCCGCGCGCCCGCTATCTCGGCCCGGAAGTTCCTGACGAAGAGCTGCTCTGGCAGGATCCGATCCCTGAAGTCGACCATGAGCTGATTGATGATAATGACATCGCCACGCTTAAAGGCAAGATCCTCGATTCGGGTCTGTCTATCTCTGAAATGGTTTCAACGGCCTGGGCATCAGCTTCGACCTTCCGCGGTTCCGACATGCGTGGCGGAGCAAACGGTGCCCGCATTCGTCTGGCGCCGCAAAAGGATTGGAAAGTCAACCAGCCTGAGCAACTTGCGAATGTGTTACAGACCCTTGAAGGAATCCAAAAGGAGTTCAATAGCGCGCAGTCAGGCGGGAAGAAGGTTTCGCTCGCCGACCTGATTGTCCTGGGTGGATGCGCAGGTGTCGAGCAAGCGGCGAAGAATGCCGGTTACGATGTGACGGTTCCGTTCACACCGGGCCGCATGGACGCCTCACAGGAGCAAACCGATGTTGAGGCCTTCGCTTATCTGGAACCGG
>JASFNW010000211.1:0-6328 GCA_050116835.1 Desulfobacterales bacterium | reverse complement strand
CGATTTTGACGATACCGTCTTCTTCCAGCCCTTCTTGAATCGATTGAAAAACCGCATCAACGGCTTTGGCGGCAACCTTTTTGGGAAGATCATCCAGCTTTTCAGCCACTCTCTTAACCAATTCTGCTTTATTCATTTTGATCCCTTCATGTTTATGTAAAAATGGCTGCAAAATAGCCTATCATGGCCGAGGGCACGGCATAAATCGATTTAAAAGTGGAGCGTGCTCGGCAGTACGTGAGCATTTTGAATCGATTTATAACACAGCCATCGGCCATTAGAGGGAGTTTTGCAGCCATTTTTATTTCCAGCCAATGACCTGGTACCCCTTATCCCGCAAACATTGCTCAACAAAGCGGCGCTCGATTTCATCGGGATCGCCTGATTTCCAGGCACCCCGCATCAACCCCCCCGCGCCGCCACCGGTCGCCCCGGCTGCCGCGCCACGAGCCGGCCGACCGGTAACAGCGCCAACGGCACCGCCGACCACTGCTCCGGTAACAGCCCCCTTGCCTGTCGAGGCGGCCATATTTTTGCCGGCATCGGTTGCATGGCCATGGTCGGTTGCCAGCTGAATACATTCGTCAATGTCAGCTTTAGCCGCAGAGGCGCCCACCGCTTTATAGGTTGAATTTGGATATAGAATCGGACGTTTTTTGGCACAAGCGGCTATCAGGAGCATGATGGCGAACAGTAAGACGGTCATTGTCAAACATTTTTTCATTAATCTGTACTATTTAAATGTCAGGGTAGCGACTATTTTTTCCAGTTGATTGAGACCGGATTCGTCCTGATAGGTCAGCGCCATCATTAAGGCATATCCCTTCATAATGGTCGCATACTGTCGTTGCCGGATGACCACACCCGGTCCCATGGTGATCTCGGTTTCCATGATGTCAAATGTGACCCCATCAATGGTCTTTTCGTAAATCTCTTTCGGATAAGAGACTTTCATACGGCTGAGTTTCATCAATTTTTTCGCATGGTAATGATAATCGCTGCCTCTTTTGATGCCCGGAGCATGCGTTACCTTTTCGGCAATCAACATGATTCCCGGATTGGTGGCTACAGCTGCGCCGGGTGGATGTTCATAAACGGTTAGCAAATTGATGCTTTGCAGGTCCGCAGCATTGAGGGCGGCCTTTAACCTTTTATTCCCGCCGGCAACAATTTCGCCGCCCCGTTTCATTATTTCCATCCGGGATTCCAGATCCAGAACGTGCCAGGATTTCGGGATACTGAGCATCAGATCAAAAAAGGTATTGGTATAGCTGCCGGCTTCAAACGTACCGAAATCAATCGCTTTTTTATCACTGCAACTGATGATCGACACGCTTGAAAAGAGCCAGGCGATCATCAAAAAATATCGAGCCATCCGCATTCGGCCGCCGTCCCCTCAAATTTCGGTAAATTGGGATTTGAAATCAATCAAACACATTGAATACACGATATAAAGTATAACGGAAAACCCTGCGCACCGCAATTTTTTCTGCTCATAATGGACAAAAAAATTATCTTGACAATGAGCGGGATATGCTGAATTTCAAGAGGCATCTTTATTGCATTATTCGAGTTTTAGGAGGTCAATAATGGAAGTTTTAAACTGGCAAGACTGCGAAGACGTTCAGATCAAAAAATTCCCCTATCGGGGTCAGCAACTCGATGTCAAAGGCATTAGCATCCGCTGGCTGTCAAAGCACGGTGATGACGGCACCGGTCAGCCGGAATACGGTCTCCGGTTTTTTACCGCTCAACCCGGCGGAGAGATTCCCATCCATAATCATTTTTATCATCAGACCATGTACATCCTGAGCGGACGGTTCGAATGCTACCAGTATGATCCTCAAACGGATGACGTTGTTAAAAAATCGGTTTGCGCTGCCGGCGATTTTGTTTACATTCCCAGCTTAGAGCCCCACGGCATGAAAAACATCAGCAACAGCGAAACCGCCACTTTTCTGTGCTGTATCTGCAATGTTTACGACAATGAGGATGACTAGCTGAAGCGTGTTTTTGCTACTGGCACATGCCTCAGCTGGCCAGAACCCTTGCACCGTGGCGTATTCGCCGCATTTATGGTGGTTGTCAAAAAAACGTTCCGATTGCGTAACGTTTTTTTGCGACATCACTTATGCCGCCATCCTTTTTTTTCGGAACATCATTATGACAAGCGGTATAAAATAAGAAGGCCGTGGATTATGTAAAATGTTGTAAAACCATCCCTGTTCGGCTGGGCAAATAAAGACTTAAGAAATGGGTCTTTGCCTGGGCGCCGTTTTCCGGCAGGGTCAAGTGCTCCTGACCGATTTCCAGACGCCCGTGGCCGCCGTATTGCCTATCGTCGCTGGAAAACAGCATACGGTAGGAACCCGGCGGGGCTTCAATGCGATAGTCCGGGTAGGACTGTTGCGGATGAAAGTTAAACGCAAACAACAGGTCGGCTCGCTTAAATATGACGATCTTATTGTCTTCGTATTCGTACAGCAGACGCAGGTCGTCGCTGTCCAGCAAAAGGTGCGATGTGGCCATCTGAATCATATCGCGGTCAAAGCAGGCCAATAATCGGTATTTTAAATTCGGTTCGTCGACCAGATGCCACTGACGACGGGCATAATGATACGACCAGTTGTTGCCTTCCCGGGGAAAATCAATCCATTCCGGATGGCCGAATTCGTTACCCATGAAGTTTA
Source organism: Desulfobacterales bacterium (assembly GCA_050116835.1). Taxonomy (GTDB): domain Bacteria; phylum Desulfobacterota; class Desulfobacteria; order Desulfobacterales; family JAHEIW01; genus JAHEIW01. The sequence continues at coordinate 3,638 of JASFNW010000211.1, read as the reverse complement.
AATACCCGTTGCCGGCGGTCGTCAGGGTGATCAACCGAATCATTTTATGCAGGGCCAGACCGCGGTCGACTTTTAAATTTTCAGTTTCCACATGCATGCGGTCGTACATATCGGCGCCGATCAATCGGAAAATGATGGACTGATCCCCCACCATGGCCTGGTCGTGGGATTCGGCATAGCTGATGGTTTTTTCATCGCTGCGCCGATTGGTGAGCTCATGCCACAGGTGCGCGAGCGGCCAATCCTCATCGGGCACTTCCTTGATCAATTTAATCCACAGGTCCGGTACCCCCATGGCAAAGCGAAAATCAAACCCAAAGCCGCCGTTTTCAGCCGCGACTGCTAGCCCCGGCATGCCGCTGACATCCTCAGCGATAGAGATGGCATCCGCGCGGACCGTGTGGATAACTTCATTGGCCAGCGCCAGATAAACCAGTGCATCTTCGTCCACCTGTTCGTTGAAATAATCATCGTAGGATGTAAAGGCTTTACTCAACCCGTGGTGCAGATAAAGCATGCTGGTGATACCATCGAAGCGAAACCCATCCAGTTGATATTCATCCAGCCAGAAGCGACAGTTGGACAGCAGAAAATGCAGCACCTGGTACTTGCTGTAATCGAAGCAGCGCGAGTCCCACAGCTCGTGGCGCCCCCGCAGTCCCTCATGAAAATACTGATACAGGGTACCGTCAAAGCGGCTGAGGCCTTCCACTTCGTTTGAGACCGCATGGGAATGGATCAGATCCATAATGACGGACAACCCGGATGCATGAGCGGCGTCAATGAGAGCCTTGAAATCATCGGGAGTACCGAATCGCGAAGATGCCGCAAAGAAACTGGATACCTGGTAACCGAATGACCCGTAATAGGGATGTTCCGGAATGGCCATGATCTGAAGCGTATTGTATCCCGAATCAGTCACCCGGGGCAGGATATGCTCGGTAAATTCCAAATACGATCCGATTTTGCCCTCATCCTGGGCCATACCGATGTGAACCTCATAAATCAGGGGCGCGTTGAAAGTGCGTTTGAAGTTTTTACACTGCCACTGATAGGGCGATTCCGGCTGCCAAACCTGGGCATTGAAGATAAGCGTTTGGGGATCCTGAACCACGCGCCGGGCATAAGCGGGAATGCGATCTCCCTGACCGCCGGGCCAGTGGACACGCAGGCGGTACAGTGCGGTATGCTGAAGCTTTTCGGCGGGCAGCTGGAGTTCCCAGACGCCGTCCGGGCCAGGTTTGAGGGCAAAGTCTTCTTTTTCCTGCCAACCGGACATATCGCCGATCAAAAAAATGGCGGTGGCATGGGGTGCCCACTCGCGAAAAACCCAGTGATCATCTTTGAAATGCAGACCAAAATATTCGTGTCCGGCAGCAAAGTCTGATAGGGGGGAGTGTCCCCGGGTTAACCGCTGTCGGGTTTGGGCAATTTTCTCCAGGCGCCGGCAAATGATGTTCTGATAGGGTTCTAAATACGGGTCGCTTTTCAGCAGACGCTCGAGCGCCAGCTTGATCTGATCCTGTTGCCGATCACCGGGTTCGTTTGTCGTCATCGGGAAAACTCCGCTTGAATGGGGCCAATCGTTGTGTCACCAGGAAAAACACGAAGATCAGTTCGCATGAATTTAAGGTCTCGCTTCGTGTCCTTCGGGGTTAAATGATTTAAATGCGGGTTTTTGTGCATAGCTGAATAATGTCTTTATGTTTCCGGATTGCTACCGGCTCTGCAAACATCCAGATTGGGCATGTTTTCAACGATCAGCGGGCGCTCCAGCATCCGTTCATAAAGTGCGATATATTCGCGTGCCGTCCGGGCGTGGGTAAACCTTTCGATGCTTTCCTTCATGATACGACGGATTTGTTGATTTTTAATGGTTTTCGGCAGGTTGTAAAAATTCATGGCCTGCTCGATAGCCCAGAAAAGGCCGTTGGAATCGAAAGTCTTAAACAGAAAACCGTTTCCCTGGTCATCGATCGGGTCCAGGTCGACAATGGTATCGTGAATCCCGCCGGTGTCGTGAGCAACCGGCAGGGTGCCATAAATGGGCGCGATCATCTGGGGTAACCCGCAGGGCTCAAAACTTGAGGGCATCAATATAAAATCGGCGGCAGCGTAAGCCTTGTGTTCAAGGCGGAAATCAAAATTGCAAATGGCAACGCGTTTCTCGATTTTGTGAAAATTGATGATATTGCGAAACACCTGTTGATAATCACCGTTGGCCACGAAGATAATTTGCAAATTTTGTTGCCAGTAGGCCGAAAGAACCCGGTACATGATGTCTGCCAGCAAATGACAACCCTTTTGAACCGGATCTAGCCGCGACGGCCAAAAAAAGACCGGAGCTGCATCATCCTCGATCAGCCCCAATTTTTTTTGTAGAAAAACTTTATTGGCTTTTTTGCCGGATACAAAATTATTGGAATTGTAATTTTTTACCAGTTCCTTGTCCGTGTTAGGGTCAAAGGACGGGTCGGGCGCATTGAGGATGCCGGCAGCGCAATTGGCTTTGACTTTATTGGCCAATTGCTGTTTGAGCGGGGGATAGACAAAATCATGCCGTCCGTTGATGACTTCCATTAAAAATTCGGGGCTGACCACGTTGACGAAGTGAGCAGCAAATACGCCGCTGGTCAGCAAATCCACCGGATTGGTCTCCCGGGCCTCTTCATAATGATTGGCCATATGTTCAAAATATAAATTTTGCCAGAAATAGGCCGCATCGATGCCACGGTCTTCAATATAAGCCAGGTTGGTTTTGACCGTGTGTACATTGTGAATGGTGAAAAGACAGGGGATGCCCATCTGCCGGGCCATTGCCGGAATCAGGCCGGTCATCCAATCATTGCAGTGGATCAAATCGGGTTGCACCCGGGGAACGATGTTGTTGATCACCTCCCGCTGAAATGCCAATGACAGCTTGATGTTTTCTTCACCATAGGCAGAATACACGCGGTTGATGTAATAAAATGCACGATCCTCGGCCAAGTGGATGCGGTCATCGGGCATTTTTCTGCGGATCGTCTGAAATTCCTTTCTGAGTACCGGTGCCAGGCCGTCGCTGAAAATAGCACGATAGTCCGGCATGGCCACATGCACGTCAGCGCCCTGCTCAAATAAAGCCGTCACCAGCGCGGCCGACACATCGGCCAGCCCGCCGGCTTTGGCCGTAAAAAAAGAGGCCAGCCCACCCATGCGGTCCGGCAGGTAGGTCACTTCGGGGGTCACGATGAGGACGCGTGGGTTGCACGGAATGTCATTCATTCGATTTGTGCTTTCTTGAAAAGATTACCAAAACTGTATATCCGGCTTCTATTGACGGATAAGTCGTGGGTTATTCCAAAAGAAACCATAATGAATTTTTTTCCCCAATACCGGTAGTTCTTACGAGCTGGAGACTCCCATAGGCAAGGCACTTAAGGGCGAGGCAATAATCGACTATGCTTCGTCCTTAATAACGCAGCATATGAGAGTCTCCGGCTTGCCCGAAGGGTGAAAATTACAGGTAATAACGAATAGTCACATGGGCTATGCCCATGTTAAAAGCCCGGGTATTGATTTTACGCGCTCGTCACCCCGGGGCGTCACGCGTACGGTAAATCCGTAGCGACCCGAACTCTGACAATTCAAAGTGCAGC
>JASFNW010000210.1:0-6336 GCA_050116835.1 Desulfobacterales bacterium | reverse complement strand
AAAATTTGGTTTTCACGCAATCCGTCATCATGTCGCAATGATTCTGGAAGATTCAGGCAAAGCGACTCTTAGAGAAATTCAAAAGATGCTCCGGCATAAGCGCCCTACTACGACTGATAATTATCTCAAAGGACTTTCCCCGGCTATGAAGAGGGTTGCCAGTATCCTGGATAATCCCAAAAAATCTCGCCTTAAAGTTGTCAAAAAAACAAAATCCTAAACTTAAAATTAAATCTTCATAATAAGGTTTAGTTTCCAATTTCCAAAGCGCATTGTAACGATTATTGTAACGATTTTCGAAATTGGTCATAGAAAAAAGCCGATTTCCAGAAAGCGAAAATCGGCTCATTCCTTATAAATGGCGGAGAGAGAGGGATTCGAACCCTCGATGGAACTTTCGCCCCATACTCGCTTAGCAGGCGAGCGCCTTCAGCCAGCTCGGCCATCTCTCCCAAAAAATTTCTCCAAAATTTTTTGATCTAAAATTACGCAGTAATTTTATGGCGGAGGGAGTAGGATTCGAACCCACGGAGGTGTTACCCTCAACGGTTTTCAAGACCGCCGCTTTCGACCACTCAGCCATCCCTCCCTTTTTTAATAACCCAAATTTTCTAAATACCATGAGTATTCGGCCAATATAATTAACATTACAAGCATATATGGTCAATAAATTTTGTCTCTGCATTAGGTGTTGACAGGTTATATTTTTTATGGTTTCGAAGGCCTTAAGGCTTTTGGGTATGACCTTTGTTTTCATTGGAAAGGAATCATAAATGAAACAAAAATACACCATCGTTAGAGATGATAAAAACAGTCAACTAATTATCCGTGAATTTGCCGAACTTGATAAGCAAATTTTATCGCTGCTGTGTGAAGAAACCTACGATTCAAAGATGATCCGCGCCGCCATTAAACAGGGTAGCAGTCATCTGATTGCCGCCTTACGGACAAACAATCTTTATCCGCCCGGCATTTATGCTGCCAAAATAGCCGAAAGCGTCACAGCGTTATATGCGACCAAGGACCAGGAATCTTTGGATCTTTTTTTTGATGATCTGGAACTGCTGGCCGTGGAATCCCGTTCCGAACCCGAAGACGCGGTTGAAGAGGATACTATTGAGGAGCAAGGCGAGGATGTCGATGAGTTGCTCGAGGACGATTTTGAATCCGATTACGAAGAAAAGGATAAGATCAGCAAGCTGAAATCATCCTTGAAAATAGCCGATGACGATTATAGTGATTCTTCAGATGATAGTTGATAGCCTTCTGACGGCTTCAACGGGATAACCATAAGTATCTGAAATTATTAAAATTTTATTATATTTCATGTTCGGTCGACCGGATAGCCGGTTGGCCCGTCCATCCTAACGACAGACCCGCAAATGCGAAATCGTCTTACGGGCTTGCCTCCTGAAATTTGGCTTCAAAAAACGGAATTTTTTCGTTGACTTAATGACGCTCATCCATTAAGTAAAAATCTTATTCATTTTTTTGAGCTCACACCATTTCTTGGGGAATTTTAGCGGTTTCACATATAATGTAATTTAAGCCTTGCGGTTTTATAACCGCGCCCTGCCTGTTTGGTCTCGCCATCGATGGAAATAGCATGCTAAATCGGTAAGTTGGACCTGTGTGCAAAAGCTTAGGGATAACTCTAGCGGTAAAAGGGATGACCATTAAATCGCATCAAGGAGGTGCAAATGGAAAAAGAAAAGGCATTTTATGAAAGGTTGGAGGCCAAAGGTGTCTCCCGAAGGGACTTCATGAAATACTGTACGTTCCTGACGGCGGCAATGGGGCTCTCGTCATCGTTCGTGCCAAAGGTGGCCGAGGTCTTTGCAGCGCCGGCCCAGCGCCCGGCGGTGATATGGCTGCATTTTGCAGAATGCACGGGTTGCTCTGAGGCTGTTCTTAGAACCCAATATCCGTACATCGACGAATTGATTCTGGAAGTTTTTTCGCTGGAATACCACGAGACGGTTATGGCGGCTGCTGGACAGCAGGCCGAGGATCAGCTTCGTTCAGCCGTGAAGAAGTACGAGGGTAATTTTATTTGCGTTGTTGAAGGCGCCATCGCAACCAAGTTCGATGGCGGCTATGGCAAGATTGCCGGCCGAACATTTTGGGAAATTGGTAAAGAAGTTTGCCCCAAAGCTGCCGGTGTGATCTGTATCGGTTCGTGCTCCAGTTTCGGCAATATTCAGGCCGCCAAACCCAATCCCGGTGGTTATAAGAGTGTCGGTGATGCACTGGGAATCAAAACGGTGAACATCTCCGGATGTCCGCCGAATCCCGTCAATTTTGTCGGTACGGTGGTCAACTACCTTCTGCTCGGTAAACTACCGGCCCTGGATAATTTAGGGCGGCCGCTGTTTGCGTACGGGAAAACCATTCACGATCAGTGCCCGCGAAGGGCCCATTTTGAAAACGAGGAATTTGTAGAGCAATTTGGTTCCGAAGAGGCCAAAATGGGTTATTGTCTGTATAAAATGGGCTGCAGAGGACCGGAGACCTACAACAACTGCCCGGTAGCTAAATACAATGACGGTACCAGCTGGCCGGTTGAAGCGGGCGCGCCCTGCATCGGTTGCAGCGAGCCCGCATTCTGGGATAATTTCACACCGTTTTATGAGGAACTTTAGATACTAGCATCGCTATCCAGGAAAAAAAAGGGAGGAACCATATGTCACAGCGAATCGTAATAGATCCAATCACCCGAATAGAGGGTCACCTCCGAATCGAAGTCGAGGTGGCTGGCGGCAAAGTGGTCAATGCCTGGAGCTCAGGTCAAATGTTCCGCGGTATTGAACTTATCCTGCAGGGTAGAGACCCCCGGGATGCTCACCATTTTGTGCAGCGCTCCTGCGGCGTCTGAACGTACACCCATGCTCTGTCCTCGGTGAGGGCAGTCGATAATGCCGTTGGGGTTAAAATACCCAAAAACGCCCGCATCATCCGCAACCTGCTGATGGGCGCCCAGTTCCAGCACGATCATATTGTTCATTTTTATCATCTGCATGCCTTGGACTGGGTCGATATTGTCAGCGCGCTAAAAGCGGATCCCAAGAAAACCGCCGCGCTGGCCGATAATGTCAGCAACGCGCCCTGGGGCGGAACCGTTTATTTCAAAAATGTACAGCAACGCATACAAACATTTGTCGATAGCGGCCAGCTGGGCCCCTTTTCAAACGCCTATTGGGGACATTCGGCTTACAAGCTGCCGCCGGAAGCCAACTTGATGGCCACCGCACACTATATTGAAGCCATACGTCTGCAGGCTCGTGCAGCCCGGATGCACGCCATTTTTGGCGGCAAGAATCCGCATCCGCAGTCACTGGTGGTCGGCGGTGTGACCTGCGTCCGAGATCTCAGGCCGGATCGCATTGCTGAATTTTTGTATGTCAACAAAGAAACCCAGGACTTCGTTAAAAATGTCTATATCCCGGATCTTCTGGCAGTCGCCTCCTTTTACAAGGACTGGGGCGCCGTCGGCGGGACGAGCAACTATCTGGCCTGGGGTGAATTTCCCGAAACCGACCAGGAACCGGACAGCCTGTATATGCCCAGGGGCGTTATTATGAAGCGTAATCTGGGAGGCGTCAAAATGGCCAATCAGGCGCGGGTTGCAGAAGATGTGACCCGGGGATGGTATCAGGACGGCCCGGCCAAACATCCCTACGAGGGAGAAACGAAGCCGTTACAGGAAAACCCGACATATCGACCCGGCGACGGGAAATATTCCTGGTTTAAAGCCCCACGCTACGAAGGCGAACCCTGCGAGGTGGGCCCGCTGGCCCGCGTTCTGGTGGCATATGCCAGGGGCCAAAAGGAAATTAAGCCCGTGGTTGACAATGTCCTGCAAACCCTGGGCGTAGATGCTAATGCGCTGTTTTCAACCCTGGGCCGCACGGCCGCCAGAGGCATCGAGACGCTGGTCATCGGCAATCGAATGGAAGGCTGGGTGATGGAATTGGTTGAAAACATCAAAGCCGGCGATACCCAGACCTATGAGCCCTACGAAATGCCGCAAAGCGGCATGGGGGTCGGCTTGAACGACGTTCCCAGAGGATCTCTCGGTCACTGGGTCCACATCGAAGACGGAAAGATCAAAAATTACCAGTACGTCGTGCCGTCGACCTGGAATCTGTGCCCGCGGGATGCCAACCAAAAGATGGGACCGGTGGAAGAATCTCTGATCGGCACACCGGTGGCAGATCCGAAGCGACCGCTGGAGGTCCTGCGGACGGTTCACTCATTTGATCCCTGTATTGCCTGCGGTGTCCATGTGATTGATCCGGAGTCCAACGAGGTTTACAAGATCAAAGCCATCTAATTCGAATCTGTTGAGCAAAACGGCCTTCCAATTTTTTGGAAGGCCGTTTTTTTATGCTGTTGACGATCGGTCCGGTTATAGTGTATGACACATATCTTTGGATTCGGTTCATTAACGATTCAATAGCATCTTGTTTGAACAGGTTAGACGTGTCTGATCAAAACCCTTTTGATGAAACTTATGCCGTCCATGTGATGGTGCTGGGTATCGGCTGCACGCTGTATTCCGATGAAGGATTTGGTGTACGGATAATTGAAAAAATGCAGCAAAAATACCAATTTCCGGAGGATGTGCTGTTGGTGGACGGCGGTGTGCTGGGTGTTAACCTGCTGGGGGTGATTTCAAAACCGGATCATCTGATCGTGGTCGATGCCATTCGCAACAAAGGAAACCCGGGCGATTTGTATCGACTGGCAGGAGATGCGATTCCGGAACGCATTCGGGCCAAAAATTCTTTGCATCAGGTTGATTTTCTGGAAGCGCTCACCCTTTGTCAGGCGCTCGATCACGTGCCGGAAACCGTCATTGTCGGCGTGGAGCCTGAAGATATCGACACCCTGTGCCTTGACCTGACACCGGAAATCCAGAGCAAAATGGATGATGTCATTGCCATGGTGCTTGCAGAACTCGACCGTTTAGGGGTTCAATATTCAACGAAAGGAACAGCAGATAATGTGTCTGGCAATCCCGTCTAGGATTACAAAAATTGAAAATAATATGGCCACCATTGATGTGGAAGGCGTTCAACGAGAAGCCAGCCTGTTGCTTCTCGACGATGCCCGGGTCGGCGATTATGTAATCGTGCATGCCGGCTTTGCCATTTCAAAACTCGATCAGGCAGCGGCTCAGGAAACATTGGACCTTTTGCGCGAGGCGATCGCCGCGGTTGAAAAAAACGAATCCAAACAAAATTAAAAAACAGTCGCAGCCCTGCGAGCGCAAATGCTTTTTTAGGCCCCTCGATTTGAGAGCCACCCCCGCCCAGACAACATGCCGTTAACGCCGTTATGCCGAATAACACCGCAGCCAAAAGAATCGAAGTGAACGGCATTGTTCAAGGCGTCGGTTTCCGACCCTTTGTTTACAACCTTGCCCGGCAATATGATTTAAAAGGCGAAGTGGCCAATACGGCCGCTGGCGTATCGATTCATATTGAAGGACCGCCGGAAGACATCCGAGCCTTTGAAAAAGACCTGACAGCCAATTGCCCGCCGCTTGCCCATGTGGTCGACATATCCGAACACCGCGAAGCTGTGAAGCCTTTTGCGGAGTTCAGGATTGTCAAAAGCAGGGGCCAGGCCCAGATGGCCACCCTGATCTCGCCGGATGTATCGATCTGTGATGATTGCCGGCAGGAGCTTTTCGACCCCGCTGACCGCCGTTATCGGTATCCGTTTATCAATTGCACCAATTGTGGCCCGCGCTACACCATCATCGATGACATCCCCTATGATCGCCCCAAGACGTCCATGCGGCATTTTCAAATGTGCGCCGCCTGTCAGGCCGAGTACGACGATCCGACCAACCGGCGCTTTCATGCCCAGCCCAATGCCTGTGAAAAATGCGGGCCACATGTCAGTTTCCATGATCACCGTCGCCGGCCGATCAGCGCCGATGATCCGATTCGAGCGGCGGCGGATTGCATCCGCCAGGGCCAAATCGTGGCCGTCAAAGGGCTTGGCGGCTACCATCTGGTGGTCGATGCCCTCAACAGTGAAGCGGTCATGCGGCTTCGCCAACGCAAGCTGCGCGAGGAAAAACCGTTTGCCGTTATGTCCGCCGATCTGGCAAGGATTCGCCGATATGCCCGGGTTCGCCCTGAAGAAGAAACCCTATTGACCTCCATTCAGCGCCCGATTGTATTGCTGCAAAAAAAAAATCCCAGTCCCATTGCAGAGGCGGTGGCACCCGGCAATCAGTACTGGGGCGTGATGCTGCCTTACACCCCGCTGCATTATCTGCTTTTCGAACATCAATTTATGGCCCTGGTCATGACCAGTGCG
>JASFNW010000209.1:0-6368 GCA_050116835.1 Desulfobacterales bacterium | reverse complement strand
TATCTGGCGGCATCTTTCATGAAATCATATTTTTAGCCATGAACCTGTGAAATAATTTTTTTAATCTCTCCCACTTTGAACACTCTTTTGACGTCTCGGGCCAATCCCCTACATACTTTTACCCAATCATATTTCGTCGAATATCCGAATTTGGGGGCATACAATCTTGTGATGTAATTGACCAGATGCGCTTGATCCATGTTCAGTGTTGTGCGCCATTTATCAGGATTGTTTTCCCGTATCGTTTGCAGCGCTAAATTATTGTTCTTCCAAAATTCATGCGCAGATACAATCTCCTTTGGCGCGACAACATTTTTAAGAAATTGACCGTCGTACGGTATCGTTAGGAATTTACATATTTTTTTTAAAGAGAACTCATTTTCGTCAGTTAAATCTTCATATCTGACCAGCATGACGTTATCTTTGCCTTTTATGTCTAAAATAGCGGCGGCTATCTTATTGTATAGCAGCGATAGCCGGATGACAGATTTTTTCTGTTTTAGATTTCTCCTTAATCGCGAACTCACAATATTTTTTGGCTCGCGGACCATACAAATGAACTTGGCTTTCGGGTAATATCGAAGTATTTTCGAATAGAAGAACACATGTCTGGGTGTTTTTTCCAGGAAGGTATTTTTTTTATCCGGGTTGAACAATCCTAAGACATATTCGAATACCTCTTTCTGGGAAGTTAAATTAAAAAGCGCCTTTTCATCTATTTTGATTCTCGATTTGCGGATTAATTTTCGTCGAATTCTTTTGCGATCCTTGTCGCTTAAGCCGTTTTCGGGAAGCGCGTAGGCGACCCGTGAAAAAAAATGGGTTTCGGGCATCGGAAAATATTTACCCGTATTGCTTAAAATACCTTGAATCAGAGTGGTGCCCGACCGCGGCATTCCCACAATGAAAACCGGATCGATATACGTCGATTCTGATGTAATTTCACGCATATGATGTCAAACAAAAAGAGGTATAATATACAATTTTCGTTTACCGAATAACCTATTATATGACTAACCGTGGGTTTTGATCAGCTCGATTAGGCCCAGTTTTTCGAGTGTATTATTCTGCGGTTTGCCGCTTTCCGGATCCCAGCCCATGGCCTGACGATATTCGCGGGACAGACTGTCGACATCGATGGTGATACCGGCCAGCGGGCCGTCTTCCTGGGGCGGCAATCCGGCCATTCTGTCGGGCAGTTTCACAGCAGGGGGGACGATTCCTTCCCGCAGATTGAAGCACTGTCGCAGGGTCTGAATGCGGGCGCCGGCAGTCAGGACTTCAGAGACCTCCAGGTCCCATCCGGTGACGGCATTGAAAAAATCCACCAGCGGATAATTGCCGAAAAACATCATCGGCATAATGCACACCCCGGCGCTGGAGCCCACCTGTAAATATTGTGAGGCCGTGGCACTCATGGGACCTTTGCCACTATAGCTGTAGCGGTCAAATTCCCCGATCTGTAACTCGGGGTAGGGCGCATATTGTCCGGGGCCGCCGTCGATACGCGCCATGGGCGCGGCGGTATGACGGCCCGGTGTGGGGTCACACACAAAACCGGTGCCGCGGCTGGGCAGAAAAAGAGCGTTGTGCAGGCCGGGTTCCTGTCCGCCGACGTGCATGGCAAATTGATCGGCACCGGCTCCGATCTTTTCAGCAGCCCGTTTGACCCCGTCGGCCAAGACATCACCGAATCCTTCGCGGGCAATCATTTTGGCCGTCATCGCGATCATGGCCTCGGCATTGCCCCAGGTCAGCTCTATCCCGTCGGTGTCGCCGGTGGTAATGATGCCCTTTTCAAAGCATTCCATGGCAAAAGCCAGCGTGGTTCCGGCGGAGATGGTATCCAGGCCGCTGCGATTGCACATGTCGTTTAGTTTAATAATCGATTCAAAGTCGTCACACATGCACATGGTGCCGAAGGCACCGATGGTTTCATACTCGGGCTTATGGGTTTCACCCACGGGGTATTTACCCGCGTCGACGTTGAAAATGCCCCCGCAGGCAATCGGGCAGTTGGCGCAGCCGTATTTGCGGCTCTGATATGCGAGAATGGCATCGACATCCGCGATTTTTTCCAGATTCGGAAATGATTGTTCGCCGGTGTGCTGCCAGTTTTTGACCGGGGTGACGCCCGAGGCGACCCCCCCGCCCGTGATACCGCAGGTGCCATGATCCATCAGCGTCTGCGCAAATCCGCCCATCTCCCGCATGTCATTGATAAAGGCTTTGCGCAGCCGAGCCAGTTCATCCGGGTCGGCAATCCGGGCCTTGCCGGTACCGCGCACGGCAACGGCCTTGAGGTTTTTAGCCCCCATCACCGCGCCCACCCCCGAACGCGCCGCCACGCGCCCGGCGTCGTTGACAATACCGCTGATCAACGATCTTTTTTCAGAAGCCGGTCCGATGGAGGCGATCCGCATCTTTTTATCGCCGGTCTCCTTGCGGATGGATTGTTCGGTCTCGACTGTATCCTGCCCCCAGAGGCGGGCGGCATCTTTGATCTCAATGTGATCGTCGTTTACCACTATATATTTGGGTGTTGCCGCTACACCGCTGACAAAGATGGCGTCCCAGCCGGCGGCCTTTAATTCAGCCCCGAAATACCCGCCGGAATTGGCATCACCCCAGCCGCCGGTCAGCGGCGATTTGCAGACGGCCATGTATCGACCGCCGGTGGGCACCTTGGTGCCGGTCAACGGCCCGGTCGTAAACCCCAGGATGCTTTCCGGGCCCATTGGATCGACGCCTTTTGGCTGACGTTCAAATAAGATCCGGGCGCCAAGCCCCTGCCCGCCGATAAAATTACGGGCCATTTGCTCATCAAACTCTGCAATCTCAATTTTATCCGCGTTTAAATCGACAAAGCCAATTTTGCCTGCATATCCACCGACCATTTAATGCCTCCTTAAGTTCTGGTATAGAAAACAAGTCCTTGCTTTATACCCTCAATTCGAATGACAGTCAAAATGTTTCCTACTTTATACCTTGTTGGTATTTTGAATAAGTTCTATAATTTGTTTAGCTGGTTGTAATTTAATGCAATCTCAACTTCGCATTAATTTTCATGCAAGAGTCAGGTATTCGCAAACTTATAGGAGGAGCCATGTATTACTCAGCGATTTTGAATGATACCGAAAAGAAGCTTCAACAGGAAGTGCGAAAATTTGTGCGGGATGAGGTCTCCGCTGATTTTATCCGGGCCCTGGATCGTGATGAGATTACCTATCCCCGCGCATACGTCGAAAAACTGGCCGCCCATAATTTGCTGGGACTACGCTTTGATCCCCGGTGGGGCGGGCGCGGCTTGCCTTGGACCGCAGAAGTGATCGCCGAGGAGGAAATCGGGGTTCTGGGCACCACCCTGGGATGCGCCTTTGTGATGCCATCCATCGTCGGTGAAGCCCTGCAACAGTTTGGCACCGATGAGCAGAAAGAGCGGTTTTTAAAGCCGATCTTGCAGGGGAAATTCATTAGCGCCGAAGCCCTCACGGAACCCAGGGGCGGTTCGGATTTTTTTGGGGCGACCACCAGAGCTGAAATGGACGGTGATCATTTTGTTCTCAATGGACAAAAGCGCTTTGTCGTGGGTGCAACCGAAGCGGATGTATTTCTGGTGTATTGCCGCACCAATTTTGATGAAAATGCGCATAAGTACCAGCGCATCAGCGCCATCATGGTGGAGCGCGGCCCCGGTGTCGAGACCGAATATCGCTATGGCCTGATGGGCACCCGGGGCGGCGGTACCGGTCGATTGGTGTTTCGCAACGTAAGGGTGCCCGGAGAAAACTTGATTGGGCAATTGCATGGCGGCGCTTTGGTGTTTCACCAGATGATGATTCCCGAGCGGCTGACATCGGCAGCCGCCAGCCTGGGGGTGCGCGCTGCTCTGGAAATAGCGGCCCGCTACAGCGATCGGCGTCATGCTTTTGGTCAGCCCATTCGAAACTACCAGGCGGTCAACTTTATGGTGGCGGATGCCATCACCCAGCTGGATGCTGCCCGCGCGCTGGTATACATGGCTGCCCGTGCGGTAGATGAAAATGCTTCAAATTGCCGCAGATTGGTGAGCCAGGCAAAGAAATTTGCCACTGACATGGCCTGGGAAGTGGCCAATAAAGCCATGCAGATTATGGGGGGAATCGGGTATACTCAAGTCTATCCGATAGAGAAAATCGTCAGAGACATCCGTCTTTCTCAAATCTGGACCGGTACGAATGAAATCATGAATTTATTAATCCAGCACGAATACTATAAAGAAGCGCTGGAGCACGATCAGAGCCTGCGAAATGTGGAGTTGGATGCGGCAGCACAGGATGCCGATACGGAAAAGTGTCATACCGACGAAGACATGTGGCGGGTCCATGATGGATAAGAAGCTATCTCAATCCGCCAGCGTTTCTCTGTTCTTCCCGTAATTATTTGCCTCAGATTTGTCCTGCAAAAACGCTTTGACAATAGAGATAATATACATATCATGGAAGATATCTTTAGTGATTTGAGGCAACATTATCCTTCCGGCTTTAGAGCACGCGATGTCTTCTGGTCATAAATGGGGGAGTCTACTTTTTGTTTTTCCAACTTAAGTAAAGGAGGTGCGGAATGGAGGTTCAGCAATTAATCGAAAAAGGCTATGAATTGGGCACCACATTTGGGGTTAAAATTTTGGCAGCATTGGCCGTTTTTATCATCGGTCGCTGGGTCGTTAAATATCTGCGCAGACTGACCCGCAGAATAATGGAGAAGCGCAATGTCGACCCCACCCTGGTCAAATTTCTGACCAACCTGACCTATGTCGCCCTGTTGACATTTGTGATCCTGGCGGCTCTGGGAATGCTGGGTATCCAAACAACGTCTTTTATTGCGGTGTTGGGTGCCGCCGGCCTGGCCATCGGTCTGGCGCTGCAGGGCTCGCTGTCAAATTTTGCTGCCGGTGTGCTGATGATCATCTTTCGTCCGTTTAAGGTCGGCGATTTTATCGAAGGCGCGGGTGTTGCCGGAACCGTGGAAGAAATTCAAATTTTTACCACCCGCCTGGCCACCCCCGATAACAAGACGATTATTATCCCCAACGCCAAGCTGACGAGCGATAATATCGTCAATTATTCCACCAAAGGCACACGGCGGGCGGATATGGTATTTGGTATCGGATATGATGACGACATTGATAAAGCCCGGGATATTATTGTCGAAGTACTGTCGCAGGAAGAGCGCATATTAAAGGATCCAACCCCCCAGGTGGCCGTTTCCGAACTGGCAGACAGCAGTGTTAATTTTGTTGCCCGCCCCTGGGTGAATGCCGGAGATTACTGGGGGGTCGTTTTTGATGTCACCGAGGCCGTCAAAAAGCGGTTCGATTCAGAAGGCATCAGCATCCCGTTTCCTCAGAGAGATGTGCACGTCTATGAACACAAGGCAACGTAAATTTCAATTGACTTTCTCCACTTACTTTATCTGATTAACGACTATTACGCTACCCGGCAATTCTCAATCTGGCAACCGGCTGCTGGTCACTGGCTCCTGGCAAGAAGCCAGCGGCTAAAACGCTGACTCCTGCTTGTCCCCCGAAGCTTTTATACCGCTTGTCATTAAAATGTTCCGAAAAAAGGATGCCGGCATAAGTGTTGTCGCAAAAAAACGTTCTGCAATCGGAACGTTTTTTTGACAACGACTATAAGGCGAAGGGGCAAACCACAGGCACATTTAGTTTTCGATCAAGGCCTTGAATTTTTCAAGGCCTTCTTTTATTTCAGTTGTATTACTTCCCGAATAGGCCAGGCGGAGGTAAAAGCTCTCTTCGCCGGCCATTGGACGGCCGAAATGAAGCCGGGTGCAAACCCCAAATTCTTCAACCCGACCCATCACCGAGCGTCATCCGTCATTTTGCCTTACAGATGCAGGCCACTTGCCACCTTAATGCTTTGACTTACAGGCCGCATCCGGCTGATGTGAATTCAGACTCAGGTATTTGAGGGGGTGTTTTTCATCAAATTGCCGATAATGACGGAATGAATTATCGGCAGCGCAATCGTGCACTGTCTGAGTGGTTTAGGGAGCGTTGCGAAAGAACAACCACAGCCCCAAAGTCACCCATAGGCACAAATTTGATTTTGTGCCTAACCTGTTATTTTATATTTGAATTCTGTTCTTTCGCTACGCTCCCTTAATCATGAGTTTGCACGATGAAGTCGCCGATGATTCATTCCGCGATCGATTAAAGAAAAACACCCCGACCCTTCAGGTATTTAAGATTTAAGTTCCAGATGACATCGGCCGATATTGCCTGTGATCTTTCGGAATTACATCATGATTCTAGAAGAAAGCAGGGAGCACGCTATGTTGAATGCCCATATTTCCCATCAACCCGT
>JASFNW010000208.1:0-6393 GCA_050116835.1 Desulfobacterales bacterium | reverse complement strand
AGGGCGGTGACAATTTCGCCCTTTTCCGGCAGCGGACGGTACTCGTAGGGCATTTCAATCGCGGCCTTATCATCCTCCAGGCTTTCATCGACAATAAAGATGGCCTGGCCTGGGCAGATCGGCACACAACTGCGGCAGCCGACACAATTGTCTTCAGTCAGGCGGGGGGGGGTTGTGATATCCTCGCCGACCGTAATCGCATCAAATTTGCAGCTGGACTCACACGGGTTGCAGGGAATATCTTCCAGACATTCCAGTACGGCAACCGCACCTTTGCGGCGTCTGGCTTCCCCCGGGATGCCCGGCCCTTGTTTGAGTTCGTCATCCGAAAGAAAACCGGTACGGGTAGAATCACCGGCCATGATCATTGCTCCTCCATCATCGTATTCATATATTCTTTGGCTTTGGCCCGGACTTCTCCATGGCTGCCGCTGCGCAGGCCCACCATGCTTTTAAGTTGTTCGTCGCGCTGTGATAAGAATTCAGATTCATTTAGATAGCCGAGGCTGTGGGCAATTGCCAATCCGGCGATCCGCCCCTCTATAATGGCTGTGCTGGCCTCTTCGATGCCGGATGCGTCACCGGCAACGAAAAGTCCCTTGACAGAGGTTTCCTGATTCAAATCATGCGCCGGCAGCTGGCCTCCTAATACCGGAGAATAAGCCATCTTGCAGCCGGCCATCCGAATCAGCTGGGTCGAAGGATTCAGGCCGACCGCAATGCAAACCGTATCGACCTCAAACGGTTTCTCGGTGCCGGGTATCGGTTTCCAGTTGTCATCCACCTCAATGATGGTCGCACCTTCCACCCGGTCTTTACCGTGAGCTTCTTTGATCGTATGGGACATGAAAAAAGGCACTCCGGCTCGTGCGATTTTGGCGGCATGGACGGCATAACCACCGATTTTGGGGGCGGCATCGATGACGGCGGCAACCCGGGCGCCGGCCTGCATCATCTGGTAACTGACGATGACGCCCACATTGCCCGATCCGACCATCAAAATGGTGTTGCCCGGCCGGATTCCATGAATATTGGCCATTGTCTGGGCGGCGCCGGCGCCGATAACCCCCGGCAGCGTCCATCCGGGGAAGGGGATCATATTTTCCGAGGCGCCGGTGGCAATGATCGTTTTTTCGGCTTTGACCTGCTCTATCCGGTCCCGAATCATGACATTCAATGCGCCGTTTTCATAGATGCCCAGCACGACAGAATTCAAAGAGACTTCAACTCCCAGCTCACGGGCTTCACTCAGAAAACTGTTTCCGATGTCAAAGCCGCGTTCCATGGCTCGGTGTTCCTTGGAGCCGAAGAATTTATGGATTTGCTTGAACAGCTGGCCTCCGGGGCGGTCGTTTTCGTCATAGACGACAACATCAACGCCATTTCTGGCGGCGGCCACAGCGGCTGCCAATCCGGCCGGTCCGGCGCCCACACATACCATCTCACAGCGTCTCACGGTTTACCTCCGGATAGATCAGGCCCGTTTCCATGCTGGGTTTCAACCACCATACCGGCTTTCAGCGGTTCGACACATGTGCGAATGTTGGGTCGTCCGTCGACCACCATGATACAGTCCGTGCAGCGTCCGATTGCACAGAACATACCCCGGGGTTCGTTACGCCGTGCGGTGTAGCGGTGGATCAGAACGCCATTGCTTCGCAGCGCGATGGCAATGGGTTCATTTTCAAAGCCTTGCATGGGTTGACCGTCAAAGGTGAACTGGACTTTCTGGCCTTTTTCAAAGGTTCCCAAAACGGGATGGTCTTCAATACGCATGTTTGGATTTCCTATGCGGATTTAAATAGAGCGTCTAAAACGCATTGCCTTCCGGTCACATTATCTGCCGGTGCTTCTTTTCTAAGCGATCGGTTAAAAGAACCCGAATTCTTCACCAAAGGTATAATTGCTGCCCACCAGCGGGATTCCGGTCATTGCGCAGGCTTCCAGGGTCATGGCTCTGAGGTCTTCGCGTTCCATGTTGGCCAGGGCTGTTTTTCCGGCTGCTTTGGCCAGCAAGGTGGCTTCACAGGTCATCCCCTGAATGTAATTGGCAACTCGCTGGGCGGCGGCCTCAATATCCAGCTTTTTGCGCCGCTCGGGATCCTGAGTTCCGATGCCAAAGGCACATTTACCTTCGTGGCAGCGCAAACAAACCACGCAACCCATTGCCACCATCACACCGGTTCCCAGCGCTACGGCATCGGCGCCCAATGCCAAGGCTTTGGCAACGTCCGACCCGTCTTTAATCCCGCCGGAGACAATCAGGCTTATCTCCTGCTTGACGCCCATTTCCTCCAGCGCCCGAACCGCCTGTACCAGGGCGGGCAGGGTGGGAATCCCCAGATGGGTGGAGGCCATCACCGGCGCAGCACCCGTGCCACCTTCAGAGCCATCGACGACGATGCCGTCGGCGCCGGTTTTGGCGGCGATCTTGACATCTTCCTTGACGCGTCCGGCAGCGATTTTGACAAAGATCGGAATTTGCCAGTCGGTGACATCGCGCAGCTCCTGAATCTTAAGCACCATGTCATCAGCGCCGAAAATATCACCGTGGCGCGGATGGCTGTGCAAATCGATTCCCTCGGGCAGCTGCCGGAAAGCCGCAATTTCCTTGGTGATTTTGCTGCCCATCAAATGTCCGGATAGTCCGGGTTTGGCACCAATACCGCAGATGATTTCGATTGCATCGGCCGCTTCGATGTTTCGCAATGAAAAACCCATCCGGCTGGGGGTGATCTGAACCACCTGCTTGTAGGAATTTTCACTTTCTTCCGGCAGCAGTCCGCCTTCGCCATTGTTGATCGAATTTCCGACAATCTGGGTGGACTTTGCCAAGGCGATTTTGGCCTCTTTGCTCAAAGCGCCATAGGACATGCCTGAAATCATAATGGGCGTTTCGATCACCAGCGGCTTTTTGGCAAAGCGTGCGCCCAAAACCGTCTGGGTTTTGCAATCCTCGCGATAGGTGTCAATAGACAATCGCGAAAGCTGAGACGGCAGAATCAGCAAATCGTCGAAGCTGGGAAAGCGTATGGTGGCGCCACAACCGCGAATACGATGTTTGCCAGTCTCGGCTTTGTATCTGACTTCGGAAAGGGTTTCGGGGTTCCACACACCCCTTTGTACGTCCTTGACTTTTACCTTTTTTGCCGTTTCTTTTTTTTCTTCTTTTGCCATTAGACCACAGCCCTTTGTTTATGGGTTGGTTTGAACATGACGTAATCGTGCCGGCCGTAGACTTTCGGCACGATACTTCTGAAACTATCGACACTCTGTTCAATGCCGTATCTTTTAAAAAGCGTCTCGACCTCTTTTTTCTCCGGGTCTGCAATGGGCTTTAGCGCGACATTGCCGCCGAGTTTGTCTTCGACTTCCGGGTCGAGAACATGGATAATGCCGTCATACATCGACTCGCCAATGCCCTGGCCGACTTTGCCCAGAACGATGATTCGGCCACCGAGCGTCATTTTGCCGCTCCACATGCCCACATTGCCGCAAACAATCAGATTTCCACCTTTCATGCCCCAGCCGGCGCGGCTGCCGCTGTGACCTTTGATTACCATGGTGCCCCCCACCATCGATGGGGCACAATTACTGCCGGTGTTCATCTCGACGATGATTTCACCGCTGCCCATGTTGTCGCCGGTATACAAGCCCGTATTGCCTTTGATGATAATCGTGGGGCCTTGAAGGAAACCACCGGTATAAAAGCCGGTACTGCCTTCGACTGTAATCCTGGCTTCGCCTTTGAGGGCCGTGGCGAAATTGTGCACAGAGTGAGGATGTTCCACGGAAATTTCGTCGTCTTGCTGAACCAATTCCCTTAGTTTGCGGTTGACCTCAACAGTGGACATTCCTGATATATTTATACGGACCATACCTTAACTCCTCCAGGTTCCATCTCCGTGGCATAAACATCGGAAATGATAGGGGTTAGCGAGATTTGCTCCGATCCGAATAGCACCATTCCGCCGTCTTGCTCATAAATAACCACCGGTTTGAACGCCAGCCGATCCCGAAATGCACCGATCTGGCTGTCGGTGGCGACCATAATCGTAAAAATGCCATCAAATGTATCCAGGGCGGCATGCAGGGCGGGCTCAAGATCTTTGCCCTTTTCTTTCATTTCATAAGCAATGAAATGCGCGGCCATTTCGGTGTCGTTTGCGGTTTTGAAACGGATTCCGAGACTTTCCAGTTTTCGTCTCATATTGAAATAGTTGGTAAATTGGCCGTTATGGACCAGCGATAATCCGGGATAAATATAGGATACAAATGGATGGGCAAAGTTAATGTTTTCAACGCTTTCTGTGGCCAACCGAACATGGCCGATACCATGGCTGCAGGCACCTACATCGATCTGATGGACGGCGACGAGCTCTTCGGCCGAGCCCTGATCCTTGTAGACTTTGAGGTGTTGGCCGAGGGAGTGGACACAGAGGTTTGGATGGGAGTCGATATCCCAGTGGAGTTGAGCAATCTGATCCGGCGCCATGGCAATGGATCCTTCGAAAAAGGTAAAAATCCCGACTCCCTGATAGATTCTGTCCTTGCTGATTTGCCCGTAATTTTCAATGATCTGACGAAGATCGCTTTCAAAACTCGGATCGGTTAGGGTTATGCGCGCCTGGATGTCATCGCGTTGCTCGTAAAGCGCAACGCCGGTGGCATCACGACCGCGGTGAACCAGCTCCCTGAGCATATTGACCAGATCATCGCCCAGATCGCTGCGTTCTTTGGCAATAAGTCCTGCTATTCCGCACATGATGTCCCTCTGCTTGGTTTAGGGTTGAAACGATTGACGCCGGCTCGATGCATGCTGGCTTTCCGCGCCGCCTGACGGCGTCTTTCATCGAGCTAAAGCTGGAATGAATAGGTGTTAAACTCCCAATCCGAAACGTGTTTGCGCCATAGGTTGAGCTCATGTTCTTTCAGAGCGACGAATGCCTGGATCAGCTCCGGTCCTAACGCATCACAAATCACCTGATCCGCTATTAGATCCCGCAGGGCGTCCCGCAGAGAAAATTGGATCAATTCGTAGGTGCCCGGTTCCGCGCCGTAGATGTCACCGGCAGCAGGTTCGCCGGGTTCAATTTTGTTTTCAATACCATCCAGACCGGCAGCAAAGGCTGCGGCATATACCAGATATGGATTGGCCGAAGCGCAGGGCGCACGATTCTCCACCCGGGTGGCGCGTCCGCGTTCTCCGGGCACCCGGCAGTAGACCGTACGGTTGTCCAGTCCCCAGGCCAGATAATAGGGCGCAAAGCTATCCGGCTGATAGCGTTTATAGGAGTTGATTGTCGGCGCCAGAAAAGCGGACATGCCCTTGGCGTGAGCCATCTGACCGCCGATAAAGTAGCGCATCAGCTCAGATATGCCGTGCTCGGCATCCGGATCATCGAAAAGATTCTTGCGTGTCTTGGGATCGCTCAGGGAAAGATGGATATGGTAGCCGCTGCCGCCGCCGTCAGTGGTGGGCCTGCCCATAAACGTCAGGTGATAATTATTTAAGGCCGCAACTTCTTTGCAGACATATTTGAACGTGAAGGTTTGATCGGCGCAGTTCAAGGCATGATCGTATTTCCAGTTGACCTCGAACTGACTCGGAAAGAATTCATGGTTAAGATAAATAATTTCAAAACCCAGTTTCAAGAAAAGGTTCTGGAGTGTCCGTGAGAGCCCGATCGGATCCAGGATGGGGTTTGTTTGATAGACGCAGGAAAGATGGGGGTTGTAAAGCGCGCCCGGACCGCCTTCGCCCGGATGGTACACGAAAAATTCAAGCTCTGAGGCGCAGACGGGCCTTAGATTTTTCTCTTCGTATCTTTTGATGATTTTTTGCAGCACGTAGCGTGGATCTACCGGAATCGGCTGGCCGTCACGAAAGGCATTGCCGATCAAACGGGCCGTTCCTTCCAGATAGGGCAGGACCGTAAACGTGCTCAAATCCGGCATGATGGTCATGTCTTTCCATTCAATTTCATAGCCGCATCCGGTTTCCGGAGCCACATCGTTGGTGAGATCAATGGCATAAATGGCCTGTGCGAAGTTGATGCCTTCTTCGGCGAGCTCTTCGAGCCGTCTGGCAGGTACCATTTTGTTGCGGCAAATTCCGTACAAATCCGGATACTCAATCCGAATGGTATCGATATTTTCCGCTTTAATAATTTCTTGGATTTCCTTGATCTCCATTTTGATCCCTCCTTGTTACCACCCGATATGTAATATTAACTACATTTCGGACTAATTATTGTAATAAAAAATACACTTATACATGTCAAGAGAAAAATTGGTTGACCATCTGAAAAATCAATGTTGTATTAAAATTAAATATATATAGTATGTTAAGTGAAAATAATTTTTGATCATTTCAAATAAAATACTGAATTA
>JASFNW010000207.1:0-6525 GCA_050116835.1 Desulfobacterales bacterium | reverse complement strand
CCTGATATTTGGTATTAAGTTCGCGCCGTCAATAAATCTTAGGCTTGGTTGGCGTTAATCCCAAATATCAGGCCACGGTGTTGCAGAGGGGGTAATTTATCGGCATAGCGCCTATCAGAAAATAACGTGTCCGGTTTGATATGTTGCGTGAGCTAAATCGAACCGTTTTCATAACCCTTCATGTTTTGCATTTTAAGACGGCTTATAACGCATCCATCAGGCATTAGATGGAGCTTTGAAAACAATTTTATATTGAACAAAAGAGGAAGCCGCAGACAGCCTTCGGGTAAAAAAAGGTGGATTTGGGGGGCATGGTGCAGCCACAGCCGCAGACGCGTTTCACGTCGTCGATGCGAACATCACTGGTAATGATCGCCATCTGTGCTTTTCTCTTCATAACGGCGGTCACACATTTTGTAAAATTTCTCTCATATTCAATTTTATCGGACGTCGTTTGCTCTTTCCCCGGAATTCCCAGGATCTCCTCGATGATAAAATAATGCGCCACCGTCAGATCCAGCTGCTTAATCTGCTCCGGGAAATTCCATTTCAATTCCGGGAAAACTTCGGGCTTTAACTGGACTGCGTAAGCATTCTCCTCAAAGACAAGACCGAATGTCCAGGGTTTACCCAGAATGAACTCGTGGAGATCGCCTGGATCGGCCACTGGCTTAATTTTAAACCTCTTTTCACATTTTTTCATTATAGCGGATTCAGTAAAATTTGGTATGCCACTGACAAGGCGATGGGTGGGCAGAATGCGCAAATCATTTGTTTCGGTATTGGTTAACCACATCAGGTGATAATTATAGCCCTCATTGCCTGTATGAATCGGGTTGCTGGCCATTTGCTGCTTCATATACGCCAGCGAACCGGCGTAGCGATGATGGCCATCAGCCAGAATGATCTGCTCGCCCTTTAAGTGCTCTGCGAATTTAGCAATAATGGTCTCATCCCGAATAACCCCCATGACATCGATGACGCCCTGGTAATCCTCTGTTGTGCAAATCGGGTCCTGGATGCATTCATCCATATAGGGTTCCAGCCCAAATGATTTATCGGTGTATAGCCCGTGGGTCGGGCTGGCGTTCAGCCGGGTTTCCGCCAGCAACTCGAGTTGCCCGTCGACGGCATCATCCATAACATTTTCGTGCCGTAAAATAATGTTCTCCTGCCATTCATGGACCCTGATCTTGCAAACAAACCCCCTGCGGCAATATTGTTTGGAATTGGACGGCAAAGAAAAATATTGATAATAGACATAGATACCGGGCACTTCATCCCGCGTGATGACTTTCTTACGTTTCCATTCCGCGAAAGCAGCAGCTGCACTTTTAGCCGGTTGGTCCCCCCGCGGCGTAGTTAGATGGATGCTGTTTAGCGCATTGCCATAGAGCGCCTCGCGTTGCTTTTCAGAAGCAACGTCAAACAGCGGCGAGGTTAGCTCCCCGATATTTTTCAACAGCGATGGGTGATATCGCCATGCTCTGAAAGGTTTAATTTCGGCCATGGTTTCATCAAACTCCGCAAGGATCATCATTGCCAACCGGCGCTTTAATTCGATCGCTATTATACGTGTGAATTGGCTTGCATTCAAGCAACAAAATGATTCATCCAAATCGGCGCGGGTTTATTTAAAATTTGATGCTTAATTGTCTAGAGTAAAAATATGTCAAATAAAGTAAAATGGCGTAAAGATAAGCCAAAAAAAAGCAGGGCACATGATACCCTGCTGATTGGCGATCATAATGATAAATCGTTATCAGGATAAGTCTCTGTAAGCCTCTCTCAGGTCCATCACCGCTCTTCTCCGGATAAAAGAGAGTCTGCGGCGATCAAATCCACTGCGGCGTTCGGTGCGCACTCTTCTTTCCGGGCCCAGATATAACCCGTTTTTCTGTCGACGATCGATACCTGATCGCGTTCCCCAATTATCGTGAAAGTACTTGATTGCCGGGACTGAGTCGCGCAACGGTTTCAATATCGCGTCCATTTTTTCACCACTTGACCGAGGTTCAGCCGTAAAATTTAACTTCCGTCATCTCTTGACTAGCCTAATAATTTGGAGGGAAAATACGAAAAGGGGGTAAAACTGGCCTTTGTCCGCTAACCGCTAATCCTTCATTACCGGACTTTGGGAAGCGAAGCAAGCATTTTTTTGATTTATTTGCTAAATGAAATTGTAGTCACTCGAATCAATGTTAAGTCAATTAAATGATGCCACATATAATAATTTAAATTCATCACATTAGCGGAAATGCTCATATCGCGGCTGACGGATAAAGGCTGGGTCGATACGCATCGATTTTCTGAAAGCCATTAAGCTGAGCTGGTGCTCAACCCTGACAGTTTTGCAATCTCGCCCATCATACGGTCAACCACTGCTTCGGCATCCAAAGCCGGGCCTGCACGGTGAGCTTTGCCGAAATTGATGCGAACACCGATCCGCCGACTGCCGGCCGAATAGACGATACCGACCGGTATTAAGGGTAGCTCAAGGCGCGCCAGCACGAATTTGACCATTCCGATCTGGCCGGGTCCCATTTTGTCGCGGTAATAGGTACCTTCCGGAAAAATCACGATGCCCTCGCCGTTTTGAAGAAAGGCAATGGCGGCCTGCAGAAAGCGCCGACTTTCAAGGGGTCGCTGCCGGTTGATGGGGATGCCGCCCAGAGCCGATATGAAACGATTGCTCAGGGGATTTTTGAAAAGTTCGGTTTTGGCGATGTAATACAGCGGCCGGGGCGTTGCCAGGCCCAGCAGCGGGATGTCCTCCCAGCGCTGATGTTTGACCAACAGGACGAATGCGCTGTCCTCGGGTAAATTCTGCAGGCCGTATGCTTCGAGGCGGAAAAAAGGCCAAAGCAATAACCGGGTCAAGAACCTGAAAACCCGCAAAAAACCTTCATTTCGTCCGGGCGGGTGCTGCCGGTCAGTTTTTTGCCGCCGCGGCGATTTGTTCACGGCAAATGAGCCTTTTCGTTTGATTGGGCGATTACCCGGGTTGTATCAGTCCAGCACTCTGGCAAGCGCCTGGGCGCATTTGACCTTGGCGGTTTCAGAGCCTTCCAGATGGAGTATCTTATTTTCCAGATCAATTTCAACCAGCTGGCAGCCGTGCTGTTCAACCGTATTTTTGACTATGGTCAGCAATTGTGCATCATTTAATTCCGAAGTCATTGATATTTCCTTCGACATGCGTCTGCATGGTGCTATTATCTGTTTGTTTTACATCCATCGCGACGTTAACGGTTGTAAAAGGTAACATAGAATTCAAATATGAGATGTCAATTGCTTTTTTTCCAGGCTGCGGGTCCGCATACGGGGTTTACAACCGTAGCCGGTAAGACCCTAACCGAATCACAAAACCTGTCTTTTTTCTTTTATGGCCAGACTGCATATAATGGCGATGACTGCCAGTGCGGCCGAAAAGATAAATGTGATTTGATAACTGCCCGTTTTGTCAAAAAGCACCCCACCCACAAATGCCCAGAAACCGCCGCCGAGGTGGTGGATCGTGGTGATAAAGCCGGAGATCAAACCCACATGCGTAAATCCGTAAAGTCGTCCTGAAAGGGTTGTGGTCAGCGGTGCGGTGATCATTAAGGTAAATCCAAATCCGGCTGCGAAAATATAAAAGGTGATCGGGTTGGGGTATCGGGTGATCATCAAGAATAAAATCAGCCGCACAACAAAAGTTAGCGCGATGGGAATTTTGTTGCCGATCAGATCTGAAGCCGGACCGGCTATCAGGATGCCCCCCATGCTCAATAGACCGAACCAGGCCATCATGTCGGCGGCCGTGGCGGGGGAGACACCATAATCGGTCACCAACGGAACCAGATGCGCGGCCACCATAAAATCGCCGCTGCCGCAGATAAACATAACCGCCAAAAAAAACCAGAATGGAGTGGTTTTGAAGGCTTGCAGCAGGTTTAAGTCCTCCGGCTGCCTGAGCGTATCGACTGATTTTTGAGGTGCGGCAGCCGTCTCCACTGGTTGATGTCCGTAGGGTTTGAGGCCCATATCTTTGGGGTTGCCTTTGATCACGACCAGGACCAGCAACATGTTTACAGCCAGTATGACAATGCCCTGGAGCAAATATGAAAACCGCCAGCCATAGGTTAGGACAATCCAATTGATGACGGGAACCAGGACAAATTGGCCCAGGCAACTGCCGGATAGAGACAGGCTGATCGCCAATCCTCGCCGGCGGGAAAACCATTTGCTCATTAAGGCCGCAATTAAGGGAACCGAGGCCCCGCCTACGCCCACCGCGGTTACCACACCATAAAAAAAGTGAAATTGCCACAGGGCAGTAATCCGGGATGTGCTGATGTAGCCGGCGGCGATGAGTACCGTTGACACCCAAATGACCGAGCGCGGCCCATAGCGGTCATATACCTTGCCGGCAAGGCTCAGGGTCAGGGCGAAAAAAACCATATGCAGAAAAAAAGCCGACGAAATCGAGGCTCGGTTCCAGCCCAGTTCAGAGATCATAGGCTTAAACATGACCCCGAAAGAAAAACGGGCACCGGATTGGAAAAAGAGCAGCAAAAAACCGGCGGCCAGCACAAACCAGCCATAGAAGTAACGCGAAGGGGTTGTGTATTTCTGTGATAAAGTCATGTCGTTGAGTTCTGGGGTCATCTGCACCGCAGATGTTATTTTGCATCATGTCCGATAATTGGCAGCTGCATATCAGATACTGGCATTGGATAGCAAGCGCTTCGTGCCCAAACGCGGATGTAATGACGGTTGACCGGATTGCGGAAAACTGGCCGGGGATCAAGGTCTGTCGGCCGCATTGATCGCTGGGACGGCTTGCATCTGAATCGATCTATTCTTATATACTTAGGGGGTAGCTATTTTGAAGGGCTCAAGGGGCCTAACGCGTAACCGGCAAACCGGATGATTTGAACGCCATGGTGAAACATAAACGGGCGCGAAAACAAATTTCGCAAGGCACAGAAAGAATGCGATATGGAAAACTGGATACCTTTTGTTGAAGGCGAATATATTGTGGATCAGGCGTTTGTTATTGCGCCGGATGAGCGGGCGGTTGCCATTGAAGACGCGGTTATCGAAATTTTTACCACCGCCGGTGGCCGACGCCACCTAAAAGGCAGCGGACGCATTCAAAATATTCTGCTGGTGGAGTTGCTCGACAACACCGACGATCTGGACCTTATTCTGGATCTGGGAGACGAGTTTCAATACCGGCTCAAAAAGCCCGAGCTTCAATCCGGCAAATTTTTTGCGCCGGATGCCAAATCATCAATTCAATTCAGACCCTCTGAACCCTGGGAACAAATCTCCTCCGCTGATTTTGCAAAGCTGATGTCCCGAATCATTAGAATTGATTTCTAAGCTGAACGAACATTGCGCTCTGAGGCTGGCGGCTTAATAGCAGCGTTTCGGATCAACAACATGCAGCAGGGGCTGGCCGGCCAGGCTGCGCCGGTAGTTGTCGATGATTTGCGGCGCCACGGCTCTGGGAAAAGTGATGCTGGAAATGTGAGGCGTCACCTTTATTTTGGGATGATCCCAGAAGGGATGGTCGCTTGGCAGGGGTTCAGTTTCGAATACGTCCAGACAGGCGCCGGATAGCTGATCGGCATCCAGGGCTGCCAGCAGATCGTCTTCAATCAGATGCGCTCCCCGGGCCACATTGATGACATAGGCGCCGGCAGGCAGTCTGTCAAAGGTGTGCTGGTTTAAAATGCCTTTTGTTTGCGGCGTCAACGGCAGCATGCAGATCAGGATGCGGGTCCGGGGCAAGAAATCATCCAGAGCCTCAGCGCCGGCGAAGCAGTCGGCGCCCACGATGGTTTTGGGTGTTTTACTCCAACCGCTAACGGCAAAACCCAGGGCGCTTAGTTTACGGGCGGCATCCTTGCCCAGCTGGCCTAGACCCATAATACCGATGCGCATATTAGCGGACAGCAGCGGGATGCGCGGCTGCCAGTTTTTTTGAGACTGATCGGTGCGGTAGACATCAAACTGGCGGCAGTGGTTGAGAACTGCTAAAACCACATATTCGCTCATTGACCGGGCCATCGAATGCTCCACCACCCGCGTAATGGGCACACCGGCGGGCAGATCCGGATCGGACAGGAGGTGATCGACGCCGGCGCCTAAAGAAGCAATGCATTTTAGATGCTTGTATTTTCTAAACTCGCCGGGAGGGTGATTCCAGCTGAGGGCAAAGTCAATCTCATCTACATTGCCAGTATCGGGCCAGATGCGAATGTCGATTTCCGGCGCCAACTGGCTGAGATGTTTGACCCAGGAGGTTACTTTGGTGTCGGGTGCGATGATCATTAATGCCATGTTTGTTCTTCCATAAGTCTAAGGTAGACGTCAGATTTAAGAAGCCAGCATTTCAATATAGGTTCTTGGCTACTGGCTGCTGGCACCGGATTCAATACTGCCTGCCAGTAACCAGAAGCAAGAGGCTATGAGCAAAAAAGGCTGACACCTGAACACTGAAACCATGTCTCACGTTCTTTAACAGTTTACTTC
>JASFNW010000206.1:0-6667 GCA_050116835.1 Desulfobacterales bacterium | reverse complement strand
GGTTTTCCAGCTCCCGATTTTGATGCGCAATATTCAAAGCCGCTAACATCAACGTGGTTAAATTCGATTCCGCCGATGATCTACCGGATTGCTGATTTTCGACGCTAGACACTTCTTTGACGAGTAAATCCGCAATTTCTTTGGCCTGCTGTATATCCGATTCGGCCCTAAACGTGTGTTTTTTGCCAAAAAGCTCTATGGTTACAAGTTGTTCCAATGAATATTAATTTTGCCTTTCCGCTTTTACCAACCCATATCCGACGGTCAAGCTACACTAAACATCAATGATTTCTTCTATTCTAACCAACAAACTATCAATTTTTGAACGGATCAAAGCCTTTTCCTGCGCATGGCTTTTTTCAGCCTCGATCTTACCTAAAAGCTCCTCCTCTAGGCTTTTAATTTTATTTTGTAATTCCGAATTGGCAGCCTCGTTTTCTTTGCAAATCGCAATCAACCGTGCAACTTTTTTCTCAATTTCGCTGAAACGGTCAAAAAAAATTGCATTACCCAAGGCTTAACCTCACAAATAATTTTTTTAACTATAAGCTACATTTTTAAAAAAAGTCAAGCGATATTCATGGCCGGTTTTGCATAGCCTGCTCAACGCTTTTTAGCTCTTCAATCGTATTAATACCGGTCACCTCGACGGGATCGTCTCCGGTCACTGCGCCTATATGTTTTCGGTTACGATAAGCAATTCCAATGATATCAGTAAGATAAAGCTCACTCTGGGCATTGTTGGATTTAATTTGCGGCAGCGCATCAGCCAGAAATTCTTTTTTGATGCAAAAAATACCGGTATTGATGAGCCGGATGCGCTTTTGTTCAGCACTGGCATCGGCTTCCTCCACAATAGCCTGTACGCGGCCCTCACCATCCAACAGGATACGGCCATATCCGGTGGGATTCGGCAGCTCAACGGCCAAAACGCTAATGTCTCTATTTGCAGCCAGATGGGACTCAATCAAGGCTTCAATAGTGCGCGCCTGAATCAAGGGAACATCGCCGCACAGAATCACCACTTCCCGACAGGGATCCGGAATATGGGGCAAAGCACACAAAACCGCATGGCCCGTACCCAGCTGCTCGGCTTGATGGGCAAAATTAAAGGATCCTTGTTGCGAGACAGTGCGACGCACCTCATCCGCCTGATGGCCCACCACCAGCACCACGTTGTTGCCGACAATTTTTTGAGCGGTTCCAACAACATACAGGACCATTGGCTTCCCGCAAACCGCGTGCAACACCTTGGCTTTAGTTGATTTCATTCGGGTTCCCAACCCTGCCGCCAGAATGACAACCGCTATCTGAGTGTTCATGTCTTTAGTTTAACCGTCCCAAACGAAAAGGGCAAACCCAATTTACGAGTTTACCCTTTTGAATAAGGTGACCTTTTAAAAACGGCACAATCGTTTGCCAGACGCTGGAAGTTTACTTCAGGTCTGCAACTCGGATGCGCACCATTGCCCGTTCCAGCGCCGCCCTGGCGCGGTTAAAATCGATATCTTCCCGGGAGCGGTCTTCGGCCAGTCGCTTCTCGGCGCGTTCCAGGGCTTCTTTGGCCCGCTTAACGTCAATATCGTTACTTATTTCGGCCGATTCGGCCAGTACGGTTACTTTATCGGGCAGCGCCTCGGCAAATCCACCGCTGACAAATACGTAATTCTCTTTTCCGCTTGCATCGGTGTAACGGATCACACCGGTTTTAAGCGTCGTTAAAAAAGGCGTGTGACCGGTGAGAACACCAAACTCCCCCATCGAACCCGGAGATGCCACGATCTGGGCTTCTTCGCTAACGACAATCTTTTCAGGCGTAACCACTTCTAGATAAATATTTCCAGCCATAACAATTCCTTAAGGTTGGGTTGTAACAAAACCTTTTTAACCACGAAAACACGAAATGTATAAAGCACGAAATGTTTTATTTTATTTTCGTGTTTTTTTTTCGCGCTTTCGTGGTGAATGTTATCTTTTAATTCTGGCCCGTCCGGATCAGAACTCCAATCTATTCGGCTTCGGCCATTTCCTTAGCCGCTTCTAAAACCTCCTCAATGCCGCCGCGCATATAAAAAGCCTGTTCGGGAACATCATCGTGTTTGCCTTCACAGATCTCTTTAAAGGCCCTGACGGTATCTTCGATCTTGACGTACACGCCCGGTTTATTGGTAAAAGCTTCGGCAACATGGAAGGGCTGCGACAGAAATCGTTGAATCTTTCTGGCCCGTGCCACCGTCACCTTATCTTCGTCGGACAATTCCTCCATTCCC
The DNA here is from genome assembly GCA_050116835.1 of Desulfobacterales bacterium. Taxonomy (GTDB): domain Bacteria; phylum Desulfobacterota; class Desulfobacteria; order Desulfobacterales; family JAHEIW01; genus JAHEIW01. The sequence goes on along the minus strand of JASFNW010000206.1, from coordinate 4,397 downwards.
AGAATGGCAATAATGTCCTGAAGTTCTTTATATTTCTGCAGAATCTGCTGCACCTCCCGCGCGACCTGATAATGTTCGTCACCGATATAAGCGGCATCCAGAATCCGTGAGGTCGAATCCAGTGGATCCACTGCTGGGTAAATGCCCAGTTCAACGATTTGTCGTGACAATACCACGGTTCCGTCCAGATGCGCAAAAGTGGTGGCCGGAGCCGGATCGGTCAAATCGTCCGCTGGTACATACACACATTGCACGGCGGTAATGGACCCTTTATCGGTGGAGGTGATCCGCTCCTGCAACTCACCCAGATCGACGGCCAGAGTCGGTTGATACCCAACGGCAGACGGCATGCGGCCCAATAGGGCGGAGACCTCTGAACCAGCCTGTGTAAAACGGAAAATATTGTCGATGAAGATCAACACGTCCTGGCCCTCTTCATCGCGAAAATATTCAGCTGCCGTCAGAGCCGAGAGCGCCACCCGCGCGCGGGCACCGGGCGGTTCGGTCATCTGTCCGTAAATCAGCGCGGCTTTGGGCAACACCCCGGAATCCTTCATTTCGTGATACAGGTCGTTACCTTCGCGCGTGCGTTCACCCACGCCGGCAAAAACCGAAATCCCGCCGTGCTGCATGGCGATGTTATGTACCATTTCCATCATAATAACGGTTTTGCCGACACCGGCTCCGCCAAACATACCCATTTTGCCTCCCCGCGGAAAGGGAACCAAAAGGTCGATAACCTTAACCCCGGTCTCGAGAACGCGTACCGTGGTATCCTGTTCGGTAAACTTCGGCGCCTCACGGTGGATCGGCAGCAATTTTTCCTGGCTCACCGGACCGAGTCCATCGACGGGTCGGCCGACCACGTTGAGAACGCGTCCGAGTCCCGCTTCACCAACCGGCATCATAATGGGTTTCTCCGTGTCTTTAACCGGCATTCCTCGAACCAGGCCGTCGGTGACGTCCATCGCAATGGTCCGGACCACATTATCACCCAGATGTTGGGCGACTTCCACCACCAGGTTATCAGCCTCATCATTGATGGCAGGATTGCTAATGGTCAATGCCGAATAAATTGTCGGCAGCTTTCCCTGCTCAAATTCTACGTCGACAACAGGTCCCAATACCTGCAAAACCTTACCAATGTTCTCTCCCATCGAAAAACCTCCATTTGTATTCGTTATTACGCGCTTATGGCAAAAATATTAAATTCTTCTAGCTGCCGGGGCTTTGCAATCATATGGAATATCGAAATGTTGGAAAATTGGAACAATGGGTACCAAAACGGATCGCATCGAATTCGATTCGATCGAAAACTTCCAGACCCAAAATTCCACTATTCCATTATTCCACCATTCCAATCCGGACGAAGTCCCGATTACGGCTATCCTTTGAGCGCTTCGGCACCACCGACAATGTCCATTAATTCAGCCGTAATGGCTGCCTGACGGGCTTTGTTATAAATCAGTGTTAGATTTTCGAGCATGTCGTTGCAGGCCTTGGTGGCATTGTCCATCGCCATCATACGGGCGGCATGCTCGCTGGTCGATGTTTCCAGCAAAGCGCTGTAAATCTGGACGTATACGTTTCGGGGTAACATGTCGCCCAGCAGGAAATCCGAGGACGGTTCACAAATATGTTCCGGCAAATAGGCGCCGGCCGCTTCACTTTCTTCGGTCTCATCGGTTTGAATCGGTGGAATCGGCAACAGCTGCTGCAAAACCGGAACCTGTCTGGCCATGCTGACGAATTCGGCATAAACGATATAAACTTCATCGTAGGTGTCTTGTAAAAAAGCATCGACCAGCGTTTTACCGGCAGTGGAAGCCGTATTAAATGCGATGGTGGTGCCGACAACACCCAGGAGCTCGCTGTCAATCTGAAATTTTTTCTTGCGGCACCAGTCGCGGCCCTTTTTGCCAAAATTGGTAAAGGAAAATGCGATGTCGGCCCCGGCCTTTTCTTTCATGAAGGCACCGGCCCTTTCAATCAAATTGACATTGAAACCTCCGCAGAGCCCCCGATCGGAGGTACATAACACAATGTGGATTTTTTTGACCTCCTCCTTGGGCACCAACAAAGGGTTGGTTTCGTCACCGGCCCTCTTTGCCAGACTCCCCAGCACCTCGGCAAACTTGCCGGCATAGGGGCGAAAGGCTTCCATGCCGGTCTGCGCCCCGCGCAACCTTGAGGCAGCCACCATATTCATGGCTTTGGTGATCTGTCGGGTCTTTTTTACCGCTGAAATCTTTAACTGGATATCTTTTAAAGTCGCCATGCAATCAGCCTTTGTAATAAGCGTTGTTCGTAAGGGTCTGCAAACTATTAAGTGATAACGGATAACACATAACTACTTGATCGTATCTTTAAACTCCTCATCGTAGGCTTCCAACGCCTGTTTCATCTGATTTTCAAGATCCTCGCTGATTTCCTGTTTTTCAGCCAGGTCCGTAAAAATGGACGGGTAGCGGTCTTCAATAAACGTATACAAACCGGCCTCGTATTTGGCCAGTACATCGACCGGATAATCGTCCAGGAAACCCTTGGCTCCGGCAAATAGGACCGTTACCTGTTTTTCCATTGGCAGGGGTTGATACTGGGGCTGTTTTAAGATCTCAACCAGCCGAGCACCGCGGGTAAGCTGTCGCTGGGTGGCTTTGTCCAGGTCGCTGCCGAAAGCCGCAAATGCTTCCAGCTCACGATACTGCGCCAGATCCAATCGCAGCGTGCCGGCCACCTGCTTCATGGCCTTTACCTGTGCCGAACCGCCGACTCGCGATACTGAGAGACCCACGTTGATGGCCGGACGCACACCGGCGAAAAAAAGTCCCGGCTCCAGGTAGATCTGCCCGTCGGTAATTGAAATAACGTTGGTCGGAATATAGGCGGAAACGTCCCCGGCCTGGGTTTCAATGATCGGCAGCGCGGTCAGCGAGCCGGCCCCCAGCTCATCATTGAGCTTGGCCGCCCGCTCGAGCAGGCGGGAGTGATTGTAAAAAATGTCACCCGGAAAGGCTTCACGGCCCGGGGGTCGCCGCAACAGCAAAGACACCTGGCGATAAGCGGCCGCCTGTTTGGAGAGATCATCGTAAATAATCAGGGCATGCTGCTTGTTGTCCCTAAAATACTCGCCCATGGCACAGCCCGCGTACGGGGCAATGTATTGCAGCGTGGCCGGATCACTGGCACAGGCCGACACGATCGTGGTGTATTCCATGGCACCATGTTTTTCGAGCACGGCGTGAACCTGGGCAACGGTGGATTGCTTCTGACCGCAGGCCACATATATGCAGAACACATCGGTATCCCTTTGGGCCAGGATGGCATCGATGGCGCAGGCGGTTTTGCCGATCTGACGGTCACCGATGATCAGTTCCCGTTGTCCTTTTCCAACCGGCGTCATGGCATCGACCGCTTTGAGACCCGTGTAACAGGGTTCATGGACACTTTTTCTGGCAATAACACCCGGAGCCACCATCTCCACCCGGCGATGCTCTTTTGCATCAATCGGTCCTTTGCCGTCTAACGGCTCTCCGACAGAGGATACCACGCGGCCCAAAACGGCTTCACCCACCGGTACCTGGGCAATCCGGCCGGTGCGCTTAACGATATCGCCTTCTTTAATGTGGATGTCCTCCCCCATAACGGCAACGCCCACATTGTCCTCCTCAAGGTTGAGAACCAGGCCGAGAACGGCCCCCGGAAATTCCACCAGTTCCAGCGCCATGGCATTTTCGAGTCCGTAAACTCTGGAAATGCCATCACCCACCGATAAAACAACGCCGGTCTCGCTGAGCTCAACTTTTTTGTCGTAATCCGTAATCTGTTCTTTGATAATCTGGCTTATTTCTTCAGCTTTTAATTCCATTAGACACCCTCGCCCCTTTTTAAAGTTTCTCTCAAATTTGATAATTGCGTCTTGATACTGCCGTCCCAGACAAGATCCCCGATTTTAGTTACGATGCCGCCAATCAGTTCGGGGTCTTTTTCAACCTGTAATACAATATCCATATTGGTTTTTTGGGATAATGCCGCCCGAATCCGTTCCACCGCCTCCTTAGAAAGATCCGTAGCCGAAATGACTTTGGCACGGCCGATACCGTTGAGTTCATCGGCAAGCTTTTTGTAAAAATCGTCAATAGCGCTGATAAAGCCGATTCTGCCTTTATCAAAAAGCAATAGCAAGAAAGACTTCATCGTGCTGGAAATATCCAGTTTATCGATTACCGTCTGCAAAACGTTGCGGCGGACAGAAGCCTCGTAAAGCGGATTGGTAACCGCCTGATTCAGCGCCTGGTCTGTTTCCATTAGCCGGGCAAATCCACTGAGCTCCTTTTGATAAGCATCGGTTTGACCATCCTCTTTGCTGATCAGCAACAGGGCCTTGGCGTAACGCC
>JASFNW010000205.1:0-6829 GCA_050116835.1 Desulfobacterales bacterium | reverse complement strand
TGCTATCAAACGCTGCGGGTCGATCCGCGGATCCGTGTAAAAGCTCAATTTGTATAAGTTCTGTTTTTCGGGCTCCTGCAACCGGATGTTGTCTATATCTTCCAATAATTCAGCCAGCGCTTCCCAACTGTATCCTCGCCAATCCTTACCGATCTCATCGCGCCACTCGTCGGATAATTGCCAGTTGCCGTTGGTTACGCGATAGAGGGTTGTCCCCACGTCACCAATGGCGTAATCCGGCTCCGGCAAATAAAATTCTTCGATGGCATCACGGATCAGTCTCCGGTCGCGCCCGCTGACATATGCTAAATAAACATGGGCGTTTTGGGCCAGCCGGCGCAAGGCGGGGCGGGCATGCACCGATTCTTCCTGAAATCCGTTCGGAATCAAGGTTCGATCCAAATCGCTGCAGATTAAGATGTCCTCTGATCCGGCCATGATATTCATCTGCGAGCTCAACTAAACGCTACACGTTTTTGTCATTGCAACGGCATGCAAATCAAATGGCCATTGCCGAATGGGCCATCAGAATCTAAAACCCATCGATCAGTATAACAAAAAGAATCCATACGTCAAATTGAAGTGCTGAGCTGAATAGGCATATGAATCATCCGAACAGCAGCAAGATCAGCACCAGAAAACCGATCAGCAAAACAGACAGGTTGCGGTAGTTAAACATCCACGGCAGTCTGCGCAGCTCTGCCGTTTCGTTGTGATAAATTTTTCTATCCCAGCTGAAATCACGTACTTTTTTTTCAGGTGGTGCAGCCGTCAGCAAACTCACAGCTACAACGGCCAGACAGCTCAGACCGAAGATGATGGCGGCAACATACAAAAAATGAATTGCCGATATCCATTTCGAGTTGCCCCATATCAGAAAAAAGGCGGCCGAGAGGATTCCTACGATAATTCCAGCCAAAGCGCCATCGCCATTGGCGCGTTTCCAGAATATTCCTAAAAAGAACAGGGCCACGATCGGTGGAACAATATATGACAGGGCGCTTTGCAAATACTGCCAGAGAGTGGGAAACTTATCAATTTGCGGGGCCCACAAGGCGGCGGCCAGCATGAATACAAAAGTTACCACACGACCGCTCCACATGAGTTGCTCGGATGTTGTCTGGGGACGCAGCTTCCTGATGAAATCCATTGTCACCAGTGTCGATGCACTGTTTAAGGCTGAATCGATACTGGACATCATGGCGGCAATCAACCCGGCCAGCACCAGTCCTAAAAAACCTGTAGGCAATAGATCAAACATCAGCATCGGAAAAACATAGTTTGCTTTTTCAATATCGGGGTATAGAACTCGCGCCATGAGTCCCGGGGCGATCATGATCAACAAAGGAGTTGAAACTTTCAAAAAACCGGCAAAAAGTGATCCCCACTGACCCTGTCGCAGGTTTTTAGCGCCGAGAGTCCGCTGAACGATGAATTGATTTGTCGCCCAAAAATAAAATCCCAGCAGAAAAACGCCGCTCAACAGACCCGGCCAAGGTAAGAATGCATCATCGTGCGGCTGAATAATGTGAAAATGCTGCGCGGGGGTCACCGCCTTTACCGCTTCCCAGGATCCTATTTTTATAAATGCCAGCACGGTCAATACAGCCGAGCCAACGATAAGCAGCACGGCCTGAATGGCATCCGTGTAGACGACAGCTTTCAACCCGCCGGCAATCGTATAAAGCCCGGAAACAATCGCTAATATCAAAATCGACGGCCAAAGCGCCACCGAGGGAAAAATGAGTTGCACCACGAGGGCCCCTGCGTACAAGGTTGCAGCCGTGTCGACACCGATGTTTGTCAAAATGGTGAGCGCGGAAAAATAAAAACGCGAACGCGCATCATACCGCTTCTCTAAAAACTCAGGCAGCGTATAAATTTTAGAACGAAGGTAAAACGGCAAAAAGAAAATTGCAAAAATAACCAGAACAACGGCTGCCATCCATTCATAGCTGAAAACAGAAAACCCGGTTTCATAGCCGCTGGCAGACATGCCGATCAGACTGCTGCTGGAAATATTCGAGGCGTAAAGAGACAAGCCGATAAGAGGCCATGTCAAGGATCTGCCGGCTAAAAAATAATCTTCAGCGTTTTGATGTTTACCTGCATATCCAATCCCCCTCCAGATAATGAACCCAAAGTAGAGAAAAACGATTATCCAGTCAAAAATACTAATTTCAACGGCGGGCATAGGATCACGTTAGATTTTAAATTTCAACGGTTAACCGAATATGCAGAAATCGGAAAACTGACTCGAACCACGCTAGATAACTGTTTAAAGTATAGGCTTCTATGGATAGAATACCGAAGTTTGCAGAGGTATTTGAACATTGATTGACGAAAACCGTGAGATCGCATTTTAGCCGGCGGTAATCATGCCATGCTAGGCAAATCTTCGATAAAGGTGTTGATATCTTCAACCAGGACGTTTTGTTCTGCAACAATTAGATCGATGTACTTATTATATGTCGTAAATGTTGGACGAACCGTGGATCCGGTTTGATTGTTCATTTCACACGATTCTTTAATCAGGTTTTCCTGATCTTCCCTGCGAATTTCCTGAAAAGTGCTCAAGCGCACATATCTCTCCTTTAACAAGGTCACCATATCATCGGAACCTTTTGACACGTGAGTCAGCAGTAAAATTTTAATTGCCATTTTGATATCTTCTTTTGGGTGTGGCAAATCTGCATTGTGCTTAATTTTCATCGGCAAGCTTTCAAGGGCGACGGCGTAGTCATTAAAAACCTGGTTTGCCCAATTTGCGAGTCTGATCATATCGTTTTTGCTCAGACCGGCTATAGTGGAGATGCCCTTTACTCTCAGCGTTTTCAACAGTTTGCCCAGCGCCGGTGAATAATGTTTATCTGGTTTTGACAGCGTTTCAGAGTTCATATCATCATTTTTATTTTTCATTTGCCCAAATCTCACCTGATGGGTCCATATTTTACAATTTGACGAATAACTCGAAATATGATGACATTGAGACCGTAAAGTGTAAATACATTCTATACCCCATATACAAAAGGCATTGAGTTATTCAAAATTGAAGTTTTTACCCATACGAACAGTGCCATAAATGATTCATACCTGCAAGAGAGGCAAATCGATGAAATTTAACAATATTGAACGAAACATTCTGTACCTGTTGGGTGACAAATGGCTGAACTCAGGAACCCTTGGCCCTTTTGACACAGAATGGATATTTGATAATTTTTCCGACATCCCGCATAAAAATATGAAAAATGCCCTGTGGTCGATCAAAAATAGAGGACTCGTGGATTTTCCTTCGAATTATCGAAAAATTTCCCTCACGCAAAAGGGATTGTCCAAAATTAAGGTCATTCAGCTGCCTGAAAATCAAAAGCTTCCGGTTCCCAAAAAATTAGAATGATGACGTTCTGCGGATATACTGCAAAATCATCTGCTTAATACATATTACTTGCTATTGATCCAGTCAAGCGGATAGGATAGCATGCCAATAAGCTTCGAATCGATTGATGATAACCCCAATGAAAAACCTGTAAAGGAGGTAACACATGGCGGAAAAGGGAGAAGTTTACAAATGTGAAATTTGCGGAAATGTGGTGTCCGTCCTTGAAGGCGGCGATGGCGATCTGGTTTGCTGCGGTGAAGAAATGAAATTGTTGAGCCAGGAAGAGGCCCAGGACTATTTGTAGGAATTTTTCTAGATCTTTATTTGCCCGTGCAGGGAGGCCCTTTGATCAATGGGTCTCCCTTTCAATGCATTGCCGTATGCTTTGCGAGTCGCAACCTGTCCATGCTGAAAAAGCCAAAAATTCCAACATCAAACTTTTCGATTGCAGCAAACTCACACTGTTTAAATCTGCTTGAAACTAAGGCCGAATTTATTGTTTCCAAATTTAGAACCCCTAAAATGCCTCCTCAAAAAGCTGAAGATACAGGATTGGATTGATTGGCATTCTGAAAGATTTCCAAAAGAAATTTAACAATTTTTATATTTTGCAACTCAAAAATAACACCACTGGGAACATGTTGTATGCAATTAAGCCTTTTAACCGGCAGATCCAACCCGGCCCTGGCCTCATCTTTGGCTTCCGAGCTGAATAACGATCTGGTGCAAACCACCGTGGCTGATTTTCCGGACGCTGAACTCAATGTGGTCATTCATGACAATGTTCAAGGGCATGATGTTTTCTTGCTACAATCCATCGCTCCTCCTGCCGCCAATCATCTTTTGGAGCTTTTAATGTTGGCTGACGCCTGCAAGCGTGCCGGCGCCGAGCGCCTAACTGCCGTAATTCCTTATTTCGGATACGCCCGCCAGGATCGGCGTGAAGAACCGGGGCAGCCGGTCGGTGCCCGTTTGCTTGCGGATCTTTTAGGTGTCCGTATTCAACGAATAGTGACGCTGGATCTCCACAACCCGGCTGTAGAGGGGTTTTTTACCATTCCGGTAGAACACCTAACGGCTGTCGAGCTGCTGGCTGAAAAGCTGCGCTCATCGATTCCTGAAAACTCGGTTCTGGTAGCACCGGATTTGGGGGCCGTTAAACTGGCTCAACGTTACGCCGCTCTGCTGGATCTTCCGGTGGCCTATATCCACAAGATCCGGCATAGCTGCAAAGAAGTCAGCGTTCAGGGTGTCACTGGAGAAATCAAGGACCGCATGCCAGTGATCGTTGATGACATGATCAGCACCGGAGGAACTATGATTTCGGCAATTGAGGCACTTTTGGAAATGGGTTGCCGGACACCGGTGACGCTTTCAGCCGCTCATGGGTTGCTGGTGAGCAAAACCGCCCATCAATTGGCTACCTTGCCGATTGCAAAAATCATACTGACAAACAGTTTGCCGCGTGCCAACGATACAATTAAACGGCTTCATCGAAGCCCCTAAATGTCGGCTCAAAGCCGACCCACTTTCGAGCTTACTTGAACCTATCCGAAGCCGATTTGACCGCGTTGCTGAGGTCACTCCAGGCGCTTTCAATCCCCGCTTTGAGATCCTTCCAGGCATCGTCGCCTGCCCGGCGAAGTTCATCCAGCTTTTCACGTGCGCCTTCCTGCTTTTCGCGCAATTCTTCGATCTGTTGATAATACCCGAGCTGCGCGTCTGCTTCCGCTTCATCTGCTTTTGCCTTCAATCGATCAATTTCCGCATTCCATTCATCAAGCTTTGATTTCAATTTTTGTACATATGCGTCTCTCTCGCTCATGTCGTTCTCCTTTCTCGCATAGGTTTACTTCTAAATTACTTAAAATAGTTGTCGCTCATCGTTTGCTCAAACTGCAAAATGTCTATTTATATTAATGCTTCCAAATCTGCCACAAATCGGATCTAAAGGTAAATACAAGATGGACTGTATTGTGTTGATTCGGGTTACGTATATGCGCTGCCGGCTTGAGGTCATTCTCATCAAACTCTCTCTGAAAAACAAGATTACACTTTGCAGAATCACTTTTTCGCAAATTTCCATCTTCTAACTAACGTTGCACAAACGCATAATGAAACCAATAGAGTGAACCCTGTATTTTTATAGCCATTCAGCGGTATTCGGCGAATACACTTGGATGATTGATGATATAGGGTGTTGGCCGTATTGTCTTTTTTCAGCCCTATGTTAGTTTGGCGAAGATATGCGAAAAAGCGCCGGACGCCTCGAAGAATTGCATCATAAGCAATAAAATGGGGGAGCTGTTTATGCTGATGAAAAATGCCTTTTCTAAATCCGTTTCAACCGCGGATAGACTTAAATTATTGTTCAAAATGCTCAAACCGGATGACATCGTCGCGATTCTTATAAACGCCGATCCGGATGCCTTGGCCAGTGCATTTGCATTGAAAAGACTTTTTTGGCGCAAAGTCAAAAGAGCGGACATTGTGCGCATTAACAAGATCGATAGGGCGGATAATTTGGCTTTTGTTAAAATAATCGATTTGGACCAGCGCCATATCAGAAATTACAAGCAATCAGAAGCTACGAAATGGGCCATTCTGGATTCACAACCGTCGCACGATGAGCAATTTGGCAAACATTCTTTTGACATTATCATTGATCATCATCCGAACACGACTCCGCTCAAAGCGGCATTCATCGATATCCGTGAAGAATACGGTGCCAATTCAACGATCTTATGTGAATATTTGCGGTCCGCCAACATCAAGCCATCAGCGCGTCTGGCAACGGCGCTTTTTTACGGCATCAAAACCGATACCAACAATTTCGTCAGGAACACGATCTCCAACGATATCGAGGCTTTTCGGTATTTATATGAATTTACGAACCTTAATATTATCAAAAAAATCGAGTCTTCCGAACTTACTAAGAAAAATATTCCCGACTTCAAAGCCGCTATGGGAAGGCTAACATTTGTTAACCAGACCGCATTTGTTCATATGGGAAAAGTGGACAATTCCGATACGCTGGTCATCCTGGCTGATTTCTTCATGAAAATGGCAGAGGCAACCTGGAGTATCGTGTCTGGCGTGTTGGACAAGAAGCTGGTGATTATTTATCGTAATGCCGGCTTTCGCCGCAATGCCGGAAAATTAGCAAAGTTGATGTTCGGCAATACCGGATCTGCCGGGGGTCACAAAAGTACGGCCCGCGCCGAGATCGAAATTCAATCTTTGGACCTTAAATCCAGAAAGCAGGCCGACATTGAACAGTATGTGTTGAAAAGAATCAAGCAGGTCCGGCAGGATTTGGTTTGAAGTGAAAGACCCGCTTAGCCGGATTCTCTGCTTGCCCGTTGTTTAGGCCCTTTCAGGGATACGGCTCCTTTATATCAAAAATACAGGATTGACTCTATTCACAGCTCCGTTATGAATTAGTAAATT
>JASFNW010000204.1:0-6886 GCA_050116835.1 Desulfobacterales bacterium | reverse complement strand
GGGTTTTTCGCCGTTTTTAACAAACCGGTAAACGCCGTCCGATGTGCATCAAACGTCAGCAAAGCAGTTAGTGAACTCGGACTGGAAATACGTTCCGGCCTGCATTTAGGCGAATGTGCAGTAACGGAAGATGCGGTGCCCGGTATTACGGTGCACATTGGCGCTCGAGTCGCATCTAAAGCAAAATCCGGTGAAATTTTTGTTTCCAGTACGCTAAAAGAAGCGATTTCCGGTGCGGGTATTAACTTTGATGACCGCGGGTCATACGAACTTAAAGGCATCCCGGGGAAATGGAGTTTGTTTGCAGTTAAATAAATAGGTTGCCAAAATGAAATGCCTAAAATGCCATATCGAAAACCCTGATGATAACAAATTTTGCCGGGAGTGCGGGGAGGCTCTGCTGCTGGTTTGCGCCAAATGCGGCAATGAACTGCAGGCCGGGGATAAATTCTGCGGCAAATGCGGGCAGAAGGTTGTCGAGGAAGTAAAGGTAGAGACTGCCCGATTAACCACCGAAGGCGAGCGCAAGCACGTCACGGTGCTCTTCTCTGATCTGTCGGGTTATACCGCCATGGCGGAAAAACTGGATCCGGAAGAAGTCAAAGAGATCACCGGGCGAATTTTTGGCGAGACGTCAAAAATCATCGCTAAATACGATGGTTTTGTTGAAAAATACGCCGGTGATGCGGTTATGGCACTGTTCGGCGTAAACCAGTCTAAGGAGGGCGATCCGGTTCGTGCGGTTATGTCCGCTAAAGAAATACACGATGCAGTAAATACTCTGAGCCCGCAGTATGAGGAAAAGATCGGACAACCGCTTTCAATGCACACCGGCATCAATACGGGGCTGGTGGTCACCGGCGAATTGGATGTGGAAAGAGGCACCCACGGTGTGGCCGGCGATACGATCAATGTCGCTGCCCGTCTCAGCTCTGAGGCCAGTGCAGGTGATATTCTGATTGATCACGAAACCTTCAAGCACACGGAAGGCTACTTTCAATTTGAAGATCTGGCTCCGGTTCAATTAAAAGGCAAAAAAAATGCCGTTCGGATTCACCGGTTTCTGGCTATAAAGGATCAACCTCAAAAAGTTCATAGACTCCATGGCCTCAGGGCCGAGCTGATCGGCAGGAAGGCTGAGATGGCGCAGCTTTCCGAAGCCGTTGATAGCCTGAGACAGGGCAAAGGCGCTGTTTATTCAATCATTGGAACTGCCGGTACCGGAAAAAGCCGTCTGGTGGAAGAGTTCAAAGCTTCACTGGACATAAAAGAGGTTCAGTGGTTGGAAGGACATGCCTTTCCCTACGCACAAAATATACCCTATATTCCGCTCATCGACCTGATCGGTAAAGCTATCCAAATTGATGAGGGTGACGCTCCGCAGACGGTCAAAGAAAAACTTGAATCGGGCCTTGAAGCTTTAATCGTTGAAAAGCAGGGCGTTGCGCCCTACATCGGCAGCCTGTATGCATTGGATTATCCCGAAATTGAAGGTGTGAGCCCTGAATTCTGGAAAGCCGAACTGCAAAAAGCAGTCCTCAAGCTTCTCACCGCTCTGGCGCAAAGAGCGCCAACGATTATTTGCCTGGAAGATTTGCACTGGGCGGATCCGTCCACGATCGAGCTAGTGCATTTTCTCCTGTCTGAAATCAGACATCCGGTTCTGTTACTCTGCGTGTATCGACCCGTAATCTCATTGTTTTCCTTCCATCAGATAAAAGGCATGGCGCTCCCGCACCAGGAATTGAATTTGCAGGATCTGTCACTTTCCGAAGCCCAGAACATGGTTGAATCGTTATTGCAGACAGACACCGTACCGGCGGATTTGCAGCAGTTTATTCGAAACAAAGTGGAAGGAAACCCGTTTTACCTGGAGGAAGCCATCAATTCCCTTATCGAATCAAAAATACTGGTTCCTGAAAACGGAAATTGGAAGGTTGCCGGGCCGATCACCGAATCCGAAATTTCGGCGACGATTCAGGGAGTGATCTCCGCCAGAGTGGATCGCCTGGAACATGAGTCAAAGCGAATCCTGCAGGAGGCTTCCGTCATTGGAAGATCTTTTTACCACGAGATCTTAAAGAGAATCAGCGAAATAAAGGATAATATCGATGCAAACCTGAGAGGGCTCGAACGCTTCGACCTGATCAAGACCAAGTCGATCCAGCCCTATCTGGAGTATATTTTCAAGCATGCCCTCACCCAGGAAGTGGTTTACAACGGCCTTCTTAAAAAAGAGCGACGGGAAATCCACGAGCGCATCGGTTATGTGATCGAAGAACTTTTTATGGACAGACTCCCTGAGTTTTACGAGACCCTGGCCTTCCATTTTAAAAACGGTTGTTCAGTTGACAAGGCCGTTTATTATTTAACGAAGTCCGGTGAAAAAAGCCTAAGACGATATTCGGTGGATGAGTCTCATCAATCATACAGAGAGGCGTTTGAAATTCTGACTGCTGTCGAGAACGAAGGCACAGAAAATAGGGAACTGCTTATCAAGCTGATTGTGGACTGGGCTCTGGTCTATTATTACCGCGGGGATTTCAAAGGATTAAGCGAGCTGATGGAAGCTCATGAGACAATCGCTGAAACCTTGGATGACCGGGCAACCCTGGGGATGTTCTTCGCCTGGTTCGGACTTGTTCTGTATTTTAGAGCGAGATCTAAAGATTCCTATCAGTATCTTAAAAAAGCGCTAAAAATCGGTGAGGAAATGGGTGATTTAAGGATTACCGCCTATGCATCGGCGTGGCTTGCTTCTCCCAGCACGGATATCGGCCTTTTTGAAGAGGCCATCAAACATGCAACCAGGGCCCATGAACTTGCGAAAAAAATGCCTGAAGATCAATACCTGCATTTTAAATCGCTTTGGGGATCGGTATACGCCTATCATAGTATGGGATATGGCAAAAAATGTACCCGGATTGGAGAAAAGATTCTTGATTACGGCCGCAGGCATTCGAATATTCGATGTCAGGTGGTCGGACATATCTGTATCGGATTGGGACATAATAAAGCCGGTTATTATTCAGTGGCCGTTAAATCTCTGGAGCAGGGCGTCGCCATTGCCGTCGATCCTTTTTACACGCAATGGGCAAAATTGTTTTTGTCGTGGACTTACCTCGCAAACAATCAAATCGCAGAAGCAGAAAGCACTCTCAAAGAGGTCCTGACCTATAGCGCTAATTTTGGTTGTGAATTGTTCGGGCTTTACACAGCCGCAGCGCTGGGGATTATTTCCATTATCCATGGCAACTTGTCTAAAGGAATTAAAATGGTCGAAGATACTATTCGCTCAGGATATGAAGAAGGAAGGGAGGGTTGGCATGCCAACTTCGAGCATATGCTTGCAACCATATATCTGCAGATAGCTCGGGGAGGAGAAAAACCAGACTTTTCATTTCTGGTAAAAAATATCGGTTTTTTAATTAAAAATGCTCCGCAGGCCGATCAAAAAACGCAAAACCACTACAACACAGCGATTGAGCATGCGAAAAAAGTCGGCGACAGGGGCACATTAGGGCGTTGCTATTTAGACCTTGGAGTCCTTCACAGGTCAAAGAAAAGATTCGAAAAAGCCAAAGAGTGCCTTCTAAAAGCCATGGAAATATTTGAAGAAACTGAAGCAGAGGGTTCTTTGAAACAGGCAAAAGAAGCAATCGAAAGCCTAAAATGACAACCCAGAAAGTCAAACGTAAACTCACTGCAATTCTCAGTTCGGATGTCGAAGGTTACAGCCGCCTTACGGGCAAAGATGAAGTCAGTACGCAAGCCGGGAAAGCGGCCGAAATCGCCGTCTGTGGAACAAAGAATCAATCCATGCTCGATCGCAAGGGCTGCCAGATGGGCATCCGGAATCAGATTTGCCCGCAGGCTCTGATCGATCAGCAGCGTTTTCAGGGCTTCTCGATGGCGGTCGGTGGGTTGCGGAATCCAGACCGGCGAACAATCCAGCCACGCTTCGACCTGCTGCAGCGCTTTATCGACAGTTTAATGTAAGCTGCCTGAGAGATTGTTGCTAAAATCTAAGTGATCTTAATCAGCCAGCGGACCAGGTATGACAGGAGAAAAAAGGCCATCAGCCCTCCGCACCACAGCGCCGCGAACCACAACCACTGGCGCTGTTTTTCAGTAAGCGCTTTCATGCGACGCTTTTCCGCGGAAGATGTAGTAGCAGTAGCCGACATATGCCAGAATCAGCGGCAGCATAACAACCGTGCCGACCAGCAGCAGGGACTGGGATTCGGGCGCAGCCGCTGCCTGGCGGAAGGTGATCTCAAAGGGCACGATATAGGGCCAGGTGCTGATCGCAATACCGAGATAGCCGGTCAGAAAAACACCGAAGCTCAGTAGAAACGGGCGAAGTTCTCGGTCCGTGTGCAGGTCGCGCCAAATCGTGAGCAGCATGATCAGGCTGGCAGCCGGGATGGGCAGCAGCAAAAAGAAGTTGGGCATGCTGAACCACAGCGATCGAATTTCAGGATTCATGATCGGCATGCTGATGCTGACAGCCGCCAGAAATAAAGCCACAAAACCGATCGCATAGATAGCGCTCTTGCGTGCCCATTTCTGGGTCTCGCCATCGGTTTTGACCACCAGCCAGGTGCCCCCCAGCAAAACGTAACCAAACACAACCGCCACACCGGTCATAACACTGTAAGCGTCCAGCCAGTCGAAAGCACCGCCGGCGTAACTGCGGCCTTCGACTTTGAATCCCTGCACGATGGCGCCGATAATCACGCCCTGCATTAAAGCCGCCACCAGCGAGCCGAAATGAAAAGCGTAATCCCAGATGCGACGGGATTTACCGGTGGCTTTAAAGCGAAACTCAAAGGCCACCCCGCGGAAGATAAGCCCCAGCAGCATAATAATCACCGGGATGTAAAGCGCCGGCATCAGGACGACAAATGCCAGTGGAAACGCGGCCAACAGGCCGCCGCCGCCTAAAATCAACCAGGTTTCGTTGCCGTCCCAAAACGGGGCGATGGAATTCATCATGCGGTCGCGGCAGCGGTTGGTCGGCGCGAACGGAAAAAGAATACCCACCCCGAGGTCAAAACCGTCGAGCAGAATATAGAGGAAAATGGCGGTGGCAATCAGGCCGTACCAGATCAACGGCAGGTCCACAAAACTTTCAAAGCTAAACATGTTATTCTTCCTTTATCCCGGGTAATTCCGTGACGATCGGTGGTTTTTCGATGCCATGGTCGCCATAGGCAGCTGCCGCCTCTTGCGGGCCTTTGCCGATCAGTTTCAGGATGTAATAGCTGCCGGCGCCGAATACGAAAACATAAACAATAATAAAAGCAGTCAGGGAAATGGCGATGGATGTCCCTATTACCGGGGAGGTGGCATCTGATGTGCGCATCAGTCCGTGGACGATCCAGGGCTGGCGGCCCACTTCGGTGACAAACCAGCCGGCCAGGACAGAAACAAATCCGGCCGGCGTCAATGCCATGCACCAGTACTGAAACCAGCGGGTGTCGAACAGCCGCTTCCTGAAGTAAAGCACGATTGCAATCACGCCGGTTGCAATCATCAGCATGCCCAGGCCCACCATAATGCGAAAGGCCCAGAAGACGAGAGCTGCCGGCGGGCGGTCGTCGGCGGGCCACTCTTTGAGCCCTTTGACCTCACCGTTAAAGTCGTGGGTCAGGATCAGGCTCGATATTTTGGGGATTTCAATCGCGTATTTAGTGGTCTCTTCTTCCTGATTCGGCCAACCGAAAAGCACCAGAGGCGCGCCCTGCCGGGTTTCCCAGAGGCCTTCCATGGCGGCCACCTTGGCAGGCTGGTGTTTAAGCGTGTTGAGCCCGTGAAGGTCCCCAAACAGCAGCTGCATGGGGGCCACGAAAATGGCCATAATCATGGCCATGCCGAACATCACCCGGGCATGCTGCACATGGCGCTGGCGCCACAGATAGAATGCCCCGATGCCGGCCACGGTAAAGGCGGTCGTTAGATAGGCCGCTGTGATCATATGCACAAACCGAAAGGGGAACGACGGTGTAAAAATGATCTCCAGCCAGCTGGTGGGAAACAGCAGACCATCCGCCCCGATACGGAACCCCTGCGGGGTCTGCAACCAGCTGTTGGCTGATAGAATCCAGAAGGCCGAAATCAATGTTCCCACCGCTACGATGACCGTGGAAGCAAAGTGCATTTTGGGGCTCACACGGTTCCAGCCGAACAGCATCACTCCTAAAAACGAGGCCTCCAAAAAAAAGGCCGTCAAAACTTCATAGCCCAGCAACGGCCCAATGATATTGGCGCCGGCGTCCACAAACCGCGACCAGTTGGTGCCAAATTGAAACGGCATGACCACACCGGTAACCACCCCCATGCCGAAGGTGACGGCAAAGATTTTGACCCACATGCGGTAGACTTCGGCATAGACCTGATTGCCGGTCTTGAGCCAGCGCCACTCGAGCACTGCCAGCCAGCTGGCCAGCCCGATGGTAAAAGCCGGGAAAAGAATATGATATGCAATGGTGAACGTAAACTGGATACGGGCCAACAGGGTCGAATCTATGTTTTCAAACATTGCTGATTCTCACGTAATGATGTTTAATGCTGTTTGGGGGATTATTTTGATTAAGAGACTAAAATAAGGCGAGGCATGTGTCAAGACCGTCTTGCAGAACTAAAATGAAACTGCTCGATTCAGCCGGTCACTTGGCCGCAGTTATGAGTCCGACCTAAGTTAGATGATCCGACATCAAGCTATTATAGACCTCATCCGATTCCGTCTCGACGATAGTCTGTAATCTTTTAAACTGTTTGGTAAGATTTTCAGCAAACGGCGTTAACTTTGAGCCTTTACCCTCCCGCACAACCAACGGTTTTCCGATTCGTTCTTCCGATGTCCGGATGCGCATCCAAACCG
>JASFNW010000203.1:0-6892 GCA_050116835.1 Desulfobacterales bacterium | reverse complement strand
TGGGAGGATGAGAAGATGTCGAAGGAGAAGTTTGAGCGAACCAAGCCGCATGTAAATGTAGGCACCATAGGTCACATCGATCATGGCAAGACGACCCTGACGGCGGCGATCACCAAGCATTTGGGCAAAAAGGGCTTGGCGGATTTTATACCGTTTGATCAGATTGACAAAGCGCCTGAGGAAAAAGAGCGTGGGATCACCATAGCGACTGCGCATGTGGAGTATCAGACCGACAAGCGTCACTATGCGCACGTGGACTGTCCGGGTCATGCGGACTACATTAAAAACATGATCACCGGTGCAGCGCAGATGGACGGTGCGATATTGGTGGTGGGTGCTGATGATGGTCCGATGCCCCAGACGCGCGAGCACATTTTATTGGCGCGTCAGGTGGGTGTTCCGCGGATAGTGGTATTTTTAAACAAGACTGACATGGTTGATGATGAGGAGTTAATTGAGCTGGTGGAGTTGGAGTTACGGGAGTTGTTGGACAAGTATGAGTTTCCCGGCGATGATACGCCCATTATCAAGGGTTCGGCGCTCAAGGCTTTGGAGACAGATGATTCTAACAGTGAAGAGGCCAAGTGCGTATTTGAGTTAATGGATGCGATTGACGCGTATATACCGGAGCCTGAGCGTGATGTAGACAAGCCGTTTTTGATGCCGATTGAGGATGTATTTAGCATTTCGGGTCGGGGAACGGTGGTCACGGGTCGTGTAGAGCGCGGTATTATCCATGTTGGCGATGATGTAGAGATTGTGGGTATTCGTCCGACGTTAAAGACGGTGTGCACTGGAGTGGAGATGTTTCGCAAGCTGTTGGATGAGGGTCGAGCGGGCGACAACATTGGCGTATTGTTACGCGGCACCAAGCGCGATGAGGTTGAGCGCGGTCAGGTGGTGGCGATACCGGGCACGATCACGCCGCACACCAAGTTTAAGGCAGAGGTGTATATATTAAGCAAGGAAGAAGGGGGTCGACACACGCCGTTTTTTAGTGGCTATCGGCCGCAGTTTTATTTTCGCACCACCGATGTGACCGGAGTGCTGACGTTGCCCGAGGGCGTGGAGATGGTGATGCCGGGTGACAATGTAGCCATTGAGGCCGAGTTGATCACACCGATAGCGATGGAAAAAGAGCTGCGTTTTGCGGTGCGCGAAGGCGGTCGCACTGTGGGTGCCGGTGTGGTCAGCGATATTATCGAATAACGCTATAGGAGTCGAACGGTGAGAATAATTGTTACCCTTGCATGCACGGAATGCAAAAGAAGAAACTATACAACCACAAAAAACAAGCGCACGACGCCAGATAAGCTGGAATTCAGTAAATATTGTCGATTTTGTCGCAAGCATACGCCTCACCGGGAGACCAAATAATCGTTTCCGGATGACATCGACTCAAGAACGATTGTTGACTTAAACTTAAACGACGACTTCGGCCAGCTGTAAAAAGAATCAAAGCTCGTTTTTGATGAACTGATTCCAATTAAAGGATGCAGGCCAGTAGCTCTAACGGTAGAGCATCGGACTCCAAATCCGGCGGTTGGGGGTTCGAATCCCTCCTGGCCTGCCATCTCCTTTTTAAGGCTCAGGGTTTGAAGGTCAGGGAACTGTGGAACTCCTCATATCTTTGACGCTTTGAGCTTTCAACATTTTAGGAGTAATATGGGACGGCTACAACGCAAAAAAGCCTCTGGCGCCAAAAAAAAGAAGAAAAAATCAACAGCATCTACTGCGCCCCAAAAAGCTCAGAAGACCGCTGATGTTAGCAAAAAAAAGACGGTCCGTGCTGCAACACGCAGGAAAGAGGCCCCGGCGGCGAAACCGGCTGCAGCCAAGAAACAGTCTCCGGCGGTCAGCACCCCAACTGCCACGCCAAAGCGCAATTTTATACAAGAGGCGATCCAATTTTTAAGAGAGGTCAAAATAGAGCTTAAAAAGGTCACCTGGCCATCGCGCAAACAAACCATCGGTTCCACCGCGGTTGTCATTGTCCTGGTTTTAATTATTTCTATGTTTCTTGGATTCGTTGATATTGGCTTGTCCAATCTGATCCGTGTCGTTTTGCAATAAAAAGAGGAGGAAAACGATTGGCGCTTAAATGGTATATCATCCACGTCTATTCAGGCTTTGAAAACAAAGTTAAAGCCAGTTTGGAAGAGCGCGTTGCCACATCCCAGCATGCGGATAAATTTGGCGAGGTGGTTGTACCGACTGAAGAAATTGTCGAACTTGTGAAAGGCAAACGCAAAACATCGGCACGCAAGTTTTATCCGGGCTACATCCTGGTCCAGATGGATCTAAATGATGAAACTTGGCATATCGTCAATGACACTGCTAAAGTAACCGGATTTTTAGGCGGTAGACATAAACCAACACCGCTATCAGAAGAAGAGGCGGCTCGAATTTTAAATCGCATGGAAGCCGGAAAACTTAAACCGCAACCTAAATATTTTTTCGAATCCGGAGACGAGGTTCGCGTCATTGACGGGCCTTTTACCAATTTCAATGGAACCGTTCAGGAAGTCAATCCCGAAAAAGGAAAGATCAAGGTACTGGTCAGCATCTTCGGCCGTTCAACACCGGTTGAATTGGAGTTTGTACAGGTTCAAAAACTATAATCCCGAATGCGTTAATACGCAATCGGGAGTTATTCGTTATTTGTTATTGGTTAATGATTGAGAAAAAAAACAAATTCTTAAAGATCCACAAATCTTAATAACGAATAACACATAACGATTAACAAATACTCGAGTAGGAAAAAGCAAATGGCAAAAAAAGTATTGGCAATGATCAAATTGCAAGTGGAAGCTGGAAAAGCCAATCCGTCGCCTCCCATTGGACCAGCTCTGGGACAACACGGCGTCAATATCATGGATTTTTGCAAGGCATTTAATGCTAAAACAGCCAATGAAGAAGGTATGATCATACCGGTCGTCATAACCGTTTATCAGGATCGATCTTTTTCATTTATCACCAAAACGCCGCCTGCGGCGGTTTTGTTAAAGAAGGCCGCCAAAATTGCTAAAGGCGCCGCAGATCCCAAACGGGAGCGTGTGGGGTCCGTTACGCGCCAGCAGGTTGAAGAGATTGCAAAATTAAAAATGGTTGATTTAAACGCCAATGATCTGGACGCCGCCTGCAAGATCATTGCAGGTACGGCGAGAAGCATGGGTATCGAAGTGAGTTAAAAAATACCGTCGCGAGCCGGGATTGCAGGGCAGAGAGTTAAACCGTTTTTTTGCCTGTAACCCGCACCAAGCGACGCGATCGAGGGAGATGGTTAGAAAGATGTCGAAACGCGGGAAAAAATATCTGGATTCCAAGAAAAAAATCGCCTCAGAAGGTGTCAACAGTTTCAGTGATGCCGTTCAAGTGACCCTTGATTCAGCGTTTGCCAAATTTGATGAAACAGTCGATCTGGCCGTACGTCTGGGTGTCGATCCCAGACATGCGGATCAGATGGTCAGGGGCAGCGTGGTCCTGCCGCATGGAACCGGCAAAGATATTAAGGTACTGGTGTTTGCCAAGGGCGAAAAGGAAACTGAGGCTTCTGAAGCCGGTGCTGATTTCGTCGGCGGCGACGAATTGATTGAGAAAATCAAGGACGGTTGGTTCGGGTTCGACAAAGCCGTTGCTACCCCCGACATGATGGGGGCCGTCGGGAAAATTGGAAAGCTGCTGGGTCCCCGCGGACTCATGCCGAACGCCAAAACCGGGACGGTTACTTTTGAAGTGGCGCGCGCCGTTCAGGATCTGAAGGCTGGAAAGATTGACTTTAGAGTTGAAAAAGCCGGCATCGTGCATGCGCCTATGGGTAAAGTCTCTTTTGGCGTTGATAAAATCGTTCAGAACATGACGGCATTTTTTGACACCATCATGCGTCTCAAGCCGGCTTCCAGCAAAGGTACCTATCTCAGAGGAATTGCGATTTCAACGACCATGGGGCCCGGTCTTAAGGTTGACGCAGCTTTGGTCAAAGATCTTCTAAAATAGAGCAACGCCCTAAACGAGATGCGACCCTAAAGGTCTGATGGGAGTATGCGTCTCAATTTCGGCGCTTAAAATTTGAAATAATCTGTCAAAGACCGTAGGTCCACGATCGCAGCGTTCAGATGGGATCGTGCTTAATCGGCTTCGCCGGCCTGCCGAGACAGTTGTATGATTCTCGTTTCTGAACGTTTTTCACCATGCAGAAACACGCTATCGTCAATTGCAAATCGGCAACACGAACTCCTCCGGTTTTGTCAGAAAGAAAATGGAAAGGAGGTGTTAGATAACTCGTGAATCTCGAAGAAAAAAAACGAATCACCAAGAATTTAAACGAACGATTTACAAAGGCTGCTGTTGTATTTGTAACCGATTATAAGGGCCTTGATGTCTCGACCATAAATGATTTGCGTCGCAGACTCAAAGAAGAAGAAGTCGAATATCAGGTTGCTAAAAATTCGCTTCTCACTCGGGCAGCGCAAGGAACCGATGTCGACTTGATCAAGGACCTATTCAAAGGTCCGAATGCCGTGGCTTTGAGTTATGGCGATCCGGCTTTACCGGCAAAAGTATTAACCGACTTTGCTAAGGACAACAAAGTATTTGAAATCAAAGCCGGCGTTATGGGTGGTGCGGTTCTGGATAACAATCAAATCAAAGCCCTTGCGGACCTGCCGCCGCGGGAAGTTCTCCTGGGCATGTTGGTGGCCACAATGAACAGTGTTCCCGCCGGCTTTGTCAGAACGCTGGCAGAAATTCCGAGGCAATTTCTAAATGTTTTGCAGGCCATCAAAGATCAAAAAGAAGCAGCCTAACTTATTTAACAGATAAACCATCATATGATGGCGTTAACGAAATTGGAGGAAAAAATGGCGAAAGCAAGTATCACCAAAGACGATGTTATTGAATTTGTAGCAGGTATGTCAGTGCTCGAACTCAGCGAGCTGGTTAAGGAAATGGAAGAGAAATTTGGCGTGTCTGCAGCCGCTCCGGTTGCGATGATGGCGCCCGGGGCAGCCCCTGGCGAAGCCGCAGCTGCAGAGGAAAAGACCGAGTTTGATGTCATTATTACCGCCGCTGGAGATAAGAAAATTGCGGTTATCAAAGAAGTTCGGGCCATTACCGGCCTGGGGTTGAAAGATGCCAAGGCTTTGGTTGACGAAGTCCCCAAACCGGTTAAAGAAGGTGTGGCCATAGATGAAGCTGAAAAAATTAAGGCCCAGCTCGAAGAAGCCGGCGCTCAGGTGGAGGTCAAGTAAATTCAGCTGAAAATATTCAGGCAAGGGGGGCGCATCGAAAACGGTGGCAGCCCCCCATTGCGCGGCGCGGGCAAACTTATTGTGGCTCCAGTCACTATATCAACTGTAACACATAACCCCAACCAACAGTGGAGATGCCATGTCGAAAAGCACTTTGGCACCAAAACGGATTCGGAAAAATTTTGGAAAGATAAGGCAGATCGTTGGAATTCCTGACCTTATCGGAATGCAACGTGAGTCTTTTCAACGGCTTCTGCAGATGGATATTCCTCCTGAGAAGCGTGAGGACATCGGATTGCAGAACGTTTTTAAATCTGTTTTTCCGATCAAGGATTTTACCGGTAATGCATCCCTTGAATTCGTATCGTACCGATTCGGGCAGGTAAAGCACAGCATCGAGGAATGCGTTCACCGCGGGATGACATATGAGATACCGGTTCGGATTACCGTCCGACTGGTGGTCTATGAAATCGACAACGATACCAATGTTTCAAACATCCGCGACATCAAGGAACAGGAAATATACTTTGGTACGATTCCTTTGATGACCGAAAAAGGGACTTTCATTATCAATGGCACCGAGCGGGTTGTCGTCAGCCAATTGCATCGGTCTTCTGGCGTGTTCTTTGACCATGACAAAGGAAAAAGCCATTCCAGCGGAAAAATTATCTACAGCTCTCGTATCATTCCGGTTCGCGGTTCCTGGATTGATATGGAAGTCGATCCAAAAGATATTGTTTACATTCGTATCGATCGCCGGCGCAAGTTTCCGGTTACCTTGCTATTCAAGGCGTTTGGCTACACGACTGAGGATCTACTGAGCTACTTTTACGAAACCGAAAAAATAATTGTAAAGGGCAAGCGCTATTACAAAGAGTTTAATGAAACGTTTCTCAGAGGCAAACGGGCGAGCAAGGATGTGCGTGATCCCAAAAGTGGAGACGTCATCGTCCGCAAAGGCCGTGTTTTTACTGTCAAGGCGATTAAACGTCTCAAATCCTTGGGCATTGATCTAATTCCAATCCACGTGGAAGAGATCATTGATCGCGCTTTTGCTAGCACCATTGTCAATGAAAAGGACGGGGAACCGATTGCTAAAGTCGCCGAGTTGATCGAAGAAGAGACATTGGATAAGCTGGGTGACAGTGGCATCACCGAATTTGATCTGCTCTATGTCGATGCTGCCAGCAACAGCGACTCTATTCGCAAAACACTTTTACTGGACAAGGTCGAGACCAAAGAAGAAGCCCTGATTGAAATCTACCGAAGGCTGAGGCCAGGCAATCCGGCAACACCGGAAGTTGCCCAGGATTTCATCGATAATTTATTCTTTAGATCAACCTATTATGACCTTTCCGGCGTCGGCCGGCTAAAAATTAATCAACGCCTGGGGATCAGCAGTGAAATCAATTTAAATATCTTGCGCAAAGAAGATGTTTTGCTGACGGCTAAAGCCCTGATTCAGTTACGCGATATGCAGGGAGTGGTTGATGATATCGACCACCTCGGCAACCGACGGGTTCGTGCAGTGGGCGAGTTGCTCGAAAATCAATATCGAATCGGGCTCGTACGGATGGAACGGGCCATTAAAGAGCGCATGAGCCTTCAGGAGGTCGATGCACTTATGCCGCATGATCTGGTCA
>JASFNW010000202.1:0-6990 GCA_050116835.1 Desulfobacterales bacterium | reverse complement strand
CGGGCGAGTCCTGTCCGAACCGGTTTATGCCCGGCTGTCATCTCCAAATTTTCATTTGGCCGCAATGGACGGACTTGCCGTTAAAGCCGAAATCACCTTTGGCGCCAATGCCGCCGAACCCAAAACACTGAACGTCGGCCAGGAGGCATTTTATGTCAATACCGGCCATGTCCTGCCGCCAGACACCGATGCGGTCATCATGGTCGAAGATGTCAATGCACTGGACGCAAAACACGTTGAAATCGAAGCACCCGTATTTCCCTGGCAAAACGTTCGCCGAGTCGGAGAAGACATTGTTGCCACTGAACTGCTTTTCCCCCAGAACCATGTGATCACACCCTATTGCGTGGGCGCCCTGTTATCGGGCGGGGTATTTACGGTTCCGGTTAAAACCAGGCCAACGGTGTTGATTATCCCCACTGGATCGGAACTGGTGGACTGGCGCCAATTCGATCTTAAAAAATTTCGGCCCGGGCAGGTACTGGAAACCAATTCGTTCGTACTGGGTAGCCTGATTGAAAAATTCGGCGGCACTTTTCGGCGCCACGATAGGGTTATAGACGACATCGACGAGATTAAAAAAGCCATCAAAGCCGCCGTAAATGAAGATTATCACATGATACTGGTGCTCGGCGGTTCCTCAGCTGGCTCTGAGGATTTTGCCAAAACCGCTATTGTCGAGCTGGGCAAAGTTCACGTTCACGGCGTAACGATTATGCCCGGCAAGCCCATTTTAATCGGATCGGTGGCGGCCAAGCCGGTCTTTGGTATTCCAGGCTACCCGGTTTCAGCCATTATTGCTTTTGAACAATTTGTCCAACCGCTGCTGCAGGTCTTTCTCGGGCAGCCCGCGACACAACGGGAAACCGTCGATGTCCGGCCGACGAAAAAGATCGCGTCTAAGCTCGGCGTGGAGGAATTTTTGCGCGTAAAAATGGGAGAGGTGCGCGGGCGTATCGTGGCGACCCCGCTGCCCAGGGGTGCCGGCACCGTTACATCTATCACCGAAGCCGATGGCATCATTCGCATACCCAACCACGTCGAAGGCATCAACGATTCAGAAACGGTTTCGGCGGAACTGCTGCGCCCGCTACCGGCCATCCGCAAAACCATCGTCATCGTAGGTAGCCATGACAATTCCCTGGATGTTCTTGCCGATCAGCTCAAAGCTGCCCACAGTGAATTCACGCTTTCATCCAGCCATGTCGGCAGTATGGGCGGCCTGATGGCCATTAAGCGCGGCGTATGCCATCTGGCGGGCACCCATCTTCTGGATACTGCAAATGGATCCTATAATGTATCCTACATTAAGAAACATCTGCCGGAAACGCCCGTTAAGCTGGTTCATCTGGTACAGCGCGATCAGGGGCTGATTGTAAAAAAGGGCAATCCCAAACAGATCAGCGAAATTGCCGATCTCGGTCGCAAAGAAGTGACCTTTATAAATCGACAAATCGGGTCCGGTACGCGTATTTTACTGGACTACAAATTAAAACAGATAGACGCCAAAGCCGCCGACATTGAAGGTTATCAAAACGAAGAATTTACCCACATGGCTGTGGCCGTGTCGGTGCTGAGCGGCGCTGCAGATACCGGTTTGGGAATCTATGCGGCCGCCAAAGCCTTGGATTTGGATTTTATCCCGGTGGTCACCGAGCAATACGATCTGGTCGTCCTGCCGGAATTTTTCGAAAGCGATACATTTCAGATCCTGTTTGAAATCATCAACAGCCGTGATTTTAAGCAACGCGTGGAAGCGCTGGGCGGATACGGAACAGAAAAAACAGGTGAACTCATTGATGCGTAACTTATCGTGAAAGCTCGAAAATCGAGTTTAGGACTCTCGCTTAGCCGAAATGCAGCAATTTTATTATATTTCTACAACCATTGTTAGGTATCGGAGAATATGACAACACTTGAGGCGATCATACTGGGCATTATCCAGGGGTTGACCGAATTTTTACCGGTCAGCAGTTCTGGCCATCTGGTATTGCTGCAACAATTGCTCGGACTCAAGGAAGCCGAACTTTTTTTCGATGTATGTGTCCACCTGGGGACATTGGTGGCCGTCATTGCTGTCTTTCACCGTGAAATCAAAAATATTGTCATGGCGCTGCTGCGACTCTTGACCACGGCGGGAAAAAAAGATGGCGCGCTATCAGCGGTCGAATCCGATCCTGAACTAAAAATGGCTTTGCTGATCGTGATCGGATCCATCCCGACGGCTCTCCTGGGGCTGGCATTTAGCGGAATTGCTGATCGGATATTTTCATCCGTTTTGATCGTCGGTTTTATGATGATGGTGACTGGATTGCTGCTATGGCTTACTCGTTGGACGATCAACCGTACCCGTCTGCCCGACATCGATCGTCTGAATTTTAAAAACGCGTTTCTCATCGGCATTGTACAGGGATTGGCCATAATCCCGGGCATTTCACGATCAGGCTCAACGATCAGCATCGGGTTGATGCTGGGTATCGAGCGGGAAAAGGCGGCCCGGTATTCCTTTTTGCTTTCTATTCCGGCTATTGTCGGGGCCGGATTGCTGAGCCTTAAGAATGATTTATACGAACCTGATGTATCCCTCAAAGTACCGCTGGTAGGTGCCGTCACGGCAGCAATCGTGGGTTACAGCGCTTTAAAAGCGCTGCTGCAGGTCGTCAAAAGGGGAGGCTTTTACATGTTTGCACCGTATTGCTGGCTGGTCGGTATCCTGGCGATCATCTTTGGCTGGTAAGTTCTGTCTGCGGGTCTCGTGTTACGGGTTGCTGGAGTTTGGTGATTTGAGTTCTCGAGGACGAAATTGTAAGCTTTATTGTACTTGTCCTCCTACTCGTCCTCGTCCTCGGTTGTTTTCTAATTGTGCTGATTAAACAAATAGTGGGCACCCGCGCCGGCTGGGGATCACGCCTGCACGGCCGCATCAATCAACGCTAAAAAACCGCTTCTCGTACCCTACTGCGCTTCGCGTGATTTAAGCAATGGATAAAGGCGACAAAAAAATATTTACAACCCTTTTTTTTTCAATATTTGCAACCGTTACCGGTGTCGGCATTGTGATACCGCTGCTTCCGGTTTACGCCCATGAACTGGGTGCCAGCGGCCTTTACATCGGCATGATTTTTGGCTCTTTTTCTCTGGCGCGAATATTTTTTCTGCCTTATTTTGGCCGGCTTTCAGACCGCAAGGGCCGTAAGCCTTTGATTGTACCTGCACTTTTGGCCTATGCGACTATTTCATTGGGGTTTATTGTGTTCAAAGATATCAATGCGCTGATTGTCCTGCGGTTTGTTCAGGGAATTGCATCTGCCATGCTGATGCCTATCATTCAGGCTTATATCGGTGATATTACACCGCCCGGAAAAGAAGGCTTCAGTATGGGGCTATTCAACATGTCCATGTTCTGCGGGCTGAGCATCGGTCCCTTGTTAGGCGGTGTTATCAATGACCGTTTCGGTTTAGAAATCTCTTTTGCCTGTATGGGGCTGCTGGCCTTCATTGGATTTTTTTTGAGCCTTATTTTATTGCCTCCCACCCACTCGGAAAAATACCTCGGCAGCGGAAAAACACCGGTCGATTGGAAAAAGCTATTTTCTGAGCAGGATATCGCCAGTATTTTTATTTTCCGGTTTGCGCACATCCTGTGTATCGGAATTATCTGGACCTTTCTGCCGCTGTATGCCAAAATGAAGTATAATGCTACAAGCTCAGCCATCGGCATACTCATTATGCTGGGTGTGCTCGTTAGTGGTGCGCTGCATGTGCCCATGGGCTATGTGGCCGACAAAATCAGCAAGCGCTGGATGGTGGCATCCGGAGGACTGATCGTTGCGGGGGCCATTTTTGCATTTGAATGGGTGCCGGACTTAACAGGGCTCATCTGGGCCTGCATTTTTTTTGGCATCGGCGGCGGCATTGCTGTGCCGGCTTTGATGGCCATCGGCGTCCTGAAAGGCGGCCAAACCGACTCGATGGGGTCTGTGATGGCCATTTTGACGCTGGCGCACAGTATGGGGATGCTCTGCGGATCGTTAATCGGCGGCCTGATGATGGATGTATTTCAACTCAAGGCTGCCTTTCCTCTGGGAGCAGCCGTCATGATCCTGACCGTTGCGCTTTTCCTGTTCAGCACACGCAGCCGGACAGGATTATCAAACCGCTAAATTGACATCAAACATACTTGCATTACTTTAAAGCAAAAAACAGGCCCTTTGCCCGCATGGAATGGTGGAGTGCTGGAATAAAGGTTAAAAAAGCGCATATCTTCAGTTTTCCAGTTTCATTCATGGAATACGTTGCGATGGGTTAATTGGGAATTGTTATGAGTACCAAACGGGATTACTACGAAACTTTAAATGTCAACCGAAATGCATCCGACACCGAATTAAAGGCCGCCTACCGCAAACTCGCATTAAAATACCATCCGGACAGAAATCCAAACGACAAAACAGCAGAAGAGCATTTCAAAGAAGCTGCTGAGGCTTACGAAGTGCTGCGGGATCCGCAAAAACGCTCTCTTTATGACCAATACGGCCATGCAGGCCTCGAGAATACCGGTTTTAGCGGCTTTGGCGGCTTTGATGACATTTTTTCCAGCTTCGGTGATATCTTCGAGGATTTTTTTGGATTCACGTCTCGTCGGCGCTCAAGGAGCCGGGCTATGCCCGGAGCGGATTTACGCTATGATCTGAGCCTGGAGTTCATGGAGGCGGTGTTTGGAATCGAAACCGATATAGACATCGAAAAACGGGAAATCTGTCCCGAATGTGGCGGCAATGGCTGCGAGAAAGACACCCAACCGGAAACTTGCCGGCATTGCAACGGCACCGGTCAAGTTTCCCGCAGTCAGGGGTTTTTTACAGTCCGCACCACCTGCCCGACATGCCGGGGCAATGGTCAGATTATCCCTCATCCCTGTCCAGTATGTCAGGGAACCGGTCAGGTAATGGCCCGCAAAACCGTTGCGGTCAAAATCCCGGCCGGCGTCGATAACGGCTCACGGTTGCGCTTAACCGGGGAGGGCGAGCCGGGAGTCTTCGGTGGCCCCCCGGGCGATTTATATGTATTTATTCATGTCAAACCGCATGAGTTTTTCAAGCGTCGGGATACCGATATTATTTGCGAGATACCGATATCATTTGTCCAGGCTGCCCTGGGCGATAAGATCAGTGTGCCGACCTTAAACGGAGACAAAACGCTGCAAATTCCAAAAGGAACACAGCCGGGTGATCTTTTTTATTTCCATGGAGAGGGCATTCCATCGTTAAGAATAAACCAGCGGGGTGACCAAATTATTCAGGTCGCTATTAAGACGCCTACCCACCTCACCAAAAAGCAGGAAACGCTTCTAAAGGAATTTGCCGAACTCGAGTCCAAAAAAATTTCGCACAAAATTAAAAATATTCTTAAAGGAGACGCCAAAAAGGCAACCGGCTAATTTTCAAATTTTGGCTCCGTTTTGCATTACGCATGAAATTGATAGAATCTGTAATTGCATCTTAACACTTTCTTTAAATTCGAATATCGAAGCACGAACCGAATTCAAATATAAAATATATTAAATTCAAAGGTTATGAAAATTTGAATTTGGGATTTTGGAATTGTTTCGGTCTGCGAGGAGCTCAGCGGAGTCGATTTCGGACTTCGCATTTCGGATTTTTTAGTGAATGACATGTTTGAACTAAAAGTCGTTACACGCTTTGCCGCCGCCCATCAGCTAACAATGGTCGGGTCCAAATGTGAAAATATGCACGGTCATAACTGGAAGGTCGAGGTATATGTCACTGGAGACAAATTAAATGCCGGTGGTGTGCTGATGGATTTCGGGGAGATTAAGGCTCATCTGGCGGATGTCATCAAAAAATTGGATCACAAATTTTTAAACGAGCTCGATTATATACCCGACGGCAAACCGTCATCGGAAAATATTGCTTATTTTGTGGCCACTGAACTTCAAACCAAAATCGATGATCCATCGATCCGCATTAGTCGGGTCACGGCTTGGGAATCCGATGATGCGTGTGCCACTTACATTGTAAACAGATGACAGAAAACAGAGGTCAGAAACTGAAAGAACCTGAACCCGTTCTGTCTTCCGTTATCTGTCTTCGGAAAGATACCGCTCCATCAGCTCATCTCGCGTAATAATGCTGGAAACCTTCGACACCTGCTGACGAATGGTATCCAGGCCGCCTTCCTGTCGATCAACAAAAATCAGAACCTTGACAACTTCAAGGCCCTCGGCTCGGGCCCGTTCGATGGCTTTTACGGTGGAGGCGCCGGTCGTGGCCACATCATCGATTATGGCCACCCGTTCACCGGTTCGGATATCACCTTCAATCCAGCGAATCATTCCGTGATCTTTGCGGGTCTTGCGAATGGAAAACGCATTGATCGGTCTGGCATTTAATTCTGAGGTAAAGGCCGTGGCAACCGCCAGCGGATCGGCGCCAAAAGTCAGGCCACCGATGGCGGTGACATCATCGTCTTTGATCGCTTCAAATAACAGGTGCCCAGCCAGGAACATGCCCCTGGCGCAAAGCGTAACCGGTTTGCAATTGACGTAAAATTGGCTCATGCGGCCCGACACCAGTTTATAAATCGGCTCCTGGCTGAATTTGAAAGCCTTTTGACACAATAGATCGATTAATTCTTCTTTCATTGTACTTTTCCCGGCACTAAAATGAAGCAATTAGAAAAAATTAAACTTTGAGCGTGTGATAATTTAAATCATACATACCCCGAAGCCACGCAAATGATAAAACACGATATTTAATTCAGCAGAACATAAATTGCCTTCTTCCTATTTTCGTGCTTCCCTTGTTTCGTGTCTGGATGGTTATTCTTTTCCTGTTTATCCACGTATTAGGTTGCCCGAACCGGAAAATTCGACTGTACCCGAATGGCAAGAAAATATTGATTTTAAAAGCATGATTGGATATAAAAAAGCCTCCACTAAGTAGAAAGAAGCCTGTTAATGGGATATAGCGG
>JASFNW010000201.1:0-7174 GCA_050116835.1 Desulfobacterales bacterium | reverse complement strand
AAATTGCGAAATGTCCAGTACGCCGGTAACGCTATTTTCGAGCGTGGCCAGATCTCCGGACAATTTTGCCGTTTTCGGGATGATATCGGCCAGATCCGGTAATGACTCGGACACATCTTGTTTCGCAGGCGGGGGTTGATCACCATCAGGTTGCTCTTGGGCCGGCACATAGCTTGATATCAACATGATGGCTACCGGCAAAACGAACCGAAACATTATTTTGACAAAATGACGCATAAGCGAACTCCACTCCGGTGATACTTACATCTCACAAATTACGCGGCGAATCGCTTCACTTTTCTGGCCTTCTTGGGCCAGCCGGGATCGACCCATAGTCTACGGGCTAATCTGATTGGATCCGCCTTTTTTTCTCAAAATTAATTCGGCTTTCAACGGCGTTGAAAGCCGCCCCGCACCATTGTCGGGAATGCTCACAGTTTTCTGAACAACAGCGGATAGGGACACCGTGTAACCGACGCTTTTACCCGCTTTACGACTTCGAGCGGGAACTTGATCCGATTTTCAATGGATCCACGTTGGGTTAGCGGGGCGCATGATCATCCGGGGGTTTGACCCGGAAAAAGATGCTGTAAAGCGCCGGAACATAGTTGAGCGTAAACAGGCTGCCGATGCCCAGGCCGAAAAACATGATGCAGGCCATGCCGTAAAAAAGCGGGTCCCGATTGATGATCAGCGGTGAGAATCCCAGCATGGTCGTTGAAACCGAAAGCAGGATCGGCCGAAATCGGCTGACGGCCGAATTGATCACCGCATCATAGGGGGTCTGCCCCTCGCGCCGGTTCTCCTCGATTTTATCGATCATGACGATGCCGTTGTTCACAATCGATCCGGCCAGGGCCAAAAGTCCGAGGATGACCATAAACCCGAAATCGGCGTGCATCGCCAGCAGGCCGACCACGGCGCCGACAATCACCAGGGGCATGGTCAGAATAATGATGGCGGCCCGCCGGATGGAGTTAAACTGCCAGACCAGCAAAAACACGATGCCGCCAAAGCAGGGCAGCATCCATTTTACCAGGTTCCGCTGGGCCCGGGCGGCATCCTCCAGCTCACCGCCGAGTTCCCAGAAGTGGTGCTTCGGAAAATCCATGGCGTCGATGGTCGGCACAAGGGCCGCAAAGATTTCGGACGCTTTCAAAACCTGGTTTTTGGCGCTGACGGTGATGGTGCGCTCCTGATTGTAGCGCATGATACGGTTCAGCTCGCCGACGGTGTAGACATCGGCAACCTGGTTGAGCGGCACGTTGCCGCCGTTTTCGGTGCGAATACTGATCGTTGACAGGCTCTCGGGGGATTCCCGTTCAGTCTTGACGCCGCGGCCGACGATGGGAATCTGAACATTGCCCTCATGGTAATCGGTGGTCGTCGTACCGTCGATAAAAAAGTTCAGGGCATCGGCCACAGCCTCCGAGGTCACCCCGGCGCGGCGGGCGCGGGCCTGATCGACATCAACGATGGCCGTCATCACCCGGTTGTTCCAATCCTGCTTGATATCGATGGTGCCGGGGATCTCGCGCAGTGCGGCCATCAACTTTTCGGCCTGCTCCTGCAGCACCTTTATTCCGGGGCCGCTGAGCCGGATCTGAAACAGGCCGGTCTCACTGCCGCCCAGCCACATGGCCTTGACCCGACCGCGCACATTGGGGAAACGATCCGCAATGTACTGGTTCGTGCGCGCAACCAGTTCGGGCACCTCTTTGTTGGTCTCGGTGTTGACGATCAAAAAGGCCACAAACGGATCCGGGTCCAGCGGCGCCAGGGAGAGGAAAAACCGCGGCCCACCGTTTGCCACATAGGCGATGGTTCCGGTGATTTCCGGGTTTTGCGCTTTATCCTGCAGCCAGGTGCTGAGTTCTCTGACGGTCCGGTCGGTCTCCTCGATGTAGGTTCCGGCGGGAAGATCCAGATAAACCAGATACTGGTTGCGGTCCCCGGGCGGGAAAAAGGCCTGGGGGACAAACGACAGCGCATACAGTGCCACTACAAATATGCCGGCCGTTACCGCCACTACCAGAAATCGAAAGCGCAGGGAGAGTTTCAGGATTCCGCGATAGATCTGATAGAATCTTCCCTGGTAGGGATCGTGCGCCACTTGTTTATCCGCGCCGGCAGGCGGTTTGGTCTTCAAAAACCAGAAGCACATGCTGGTCGAAGAAAACATGGAAAAAAACCACGATCCCAGCAGCAGGATCGTCATCACCGAACCCAGTGAGGAGGTGTAATCACCCGTCTGACCGATTTGAAGGATAATGGGTCCGAAGGCGAAAACCGTTGTCAGCGTACTGGTCAGCAAAGGAACCGCAAGGGCACTGCCGGTCTTTAAAACAGCCTGCTTGCGTTCCATTCCCGTTTCCAGATTGACTTTGATGTCATCGGATACCACAATGGCATTGTCCACGAACATGCCCAGGGCGATAATCATCGTGGCCAGCGACATGCGTTCCATATCGATCCCCAGGGCGTACATCATCAAAATCCCGAAAAGCATTACCAGAGGGATGAATGAGCCCACGATCAGACCGGTGCGCAGCCCCAACAGCAGCATGACCACCGCCAGCACGATGCCCACGCTTTCGAGCACATTGAGCACCATGCCGCTGACGGCTTTTTGAATCAGCTCGGGCTGAAAGGTGGCAAAGTCGAGCTTGTAGCCCCAGGGAAGGGCGTTCTCCATCTCCTTGACTCTTTGCTGCAGGCGCCGGCCGAACTCAACCGCATCGACCCCCCTGAGGATAAAGACGCTTAACACAATGGCCTGATGGCCGTTGTAGTATGCCGGGTTGTGGATCGGCTCCACGTAAGCTTTGCGGATGGTGGCGATATCCCGCAGCGGAATCGAGGCCTGGGTGCCGGAAATCGGGATGAGAACCTCTCCGATTTCCTCGATGGACGTAAACCGGCCCTGGGTTTCCACAATGATTTCCGCATCGTATAGATTGATCCGGCCGCCGGGCAGCAAAATGTTTTGCTCCCGCAAGCTTTTGCCGATATCGGCGGTATCGATACCCAGCTGCGCAATCCGGGCGCTCGAAAAATCGAGATAAATGCGCTCCTCCTGCACCCCGGTCAGATCGACCTTCTGGATGCCTTTCATCATGTTGAGGCGCTCTCTAATTTGGCGGGCGGTTTCGTGCATTTCCGCCATGGAAAACCCATCGCTCCACAACGCGATGGTGGCCACCGATGTGTCGCCGAATGTATCGTCGACCATCGGCCCGATGGTGCCTTCGGGCAGCTCGGGTTTGACATCCGCCATCCGGTTGCGCAGCAGTTTCCACGTCGCCGCTATCTGTTCGGTGGGTACCTCGTCTTTGAGGATCACATGGATCAGGCATTCGCCGAATTTGGAGGTGGAATCCTTGATCCGGTCGATTTCGCCCATGCTGCGGATTTTCTCTTCGATGGGCCGGGTAATCAGGCGTTCGACCTGCTCCACCGGCATACCGGGATATTTGGCGTACACCAGCGCTTCGCGGATCGTAATTAACGGGTCTTCCAGTTTCGGGAGGCGAACAAACGCAGTCAGACCGCCGAGTAAGACCAAGAGCAGCGTCATGACGACGGTTCGCGAATTGTTCAGCGCAAAGGCGGTGATCCCTTTCATTCTCCTTTCCCTTCCAGCAGTTTGACTTCCATCCCGTCGGCTAAAAAACTCACGCCGGCCACGGCAATAATGTCACCGGCTTTAAGACCCTCGTCCACGATGACCTTTTTATCCGCCATACCGTGGGAGCGGACCGCTGTTTTCTTGACCGTCGATGTTTGGGGATCATAGACAAAGGCATATCCGCGGTTCGGCTCCGGGGACGGCAAAAGGGCCTGAATCGGAACCAGGTAACCGCGCTTCTGATTTTCATCTTTTAATGCAAGATTGGCTTCGGCGGTGATGCCGGGTTTGACTTCTTTATTCGGGTCCATAAGCTCTACCTTGACCGGGAAGGCGTTGGCCTTAACGGCGGCGCCGCCGATGTAGGATATACGGCCCTTTGCAGACGCCTTCGGCAGGCTGGGAAATGTAATCGTGGCCGGGTCATCGATATGGATCCGGTCGACGTTGGTCTCGGGCACGGCCAGCTGCACCTCCAGTTTGCCGCTGGCATTAATTTCGAGAATTTTCTGCCCGGCTTTGACCTCTTCATTCGGTTCCACGGACCGCCAGGCGATGACGCCGTCGTAGGGAGAGAGCAGTTTGGTTTTGCGCAGATTGCGTCTGGCCAGATCCAATCTGGCCATCTGATATTTAACCGCGCTTAGGGCAGCCTTGTACTCAAATTCTGTGACCTCCACATACCTTTCTGCTCCCGCACCCTGCTCGTAAATCCGCTTCTGGCGCTCGTACTCTGCCTTCGTTTTGGTCACATTGTCTCTGGCCTTGACAAGTTCGGCCTTGATCGCATCCGCGTCCAGCTGGTAGGGCTCGGGATCAAGAACGGCGAGCACCTGCTCTTTTTGGACGCGATCGCCGATGTCGACTTCCACAGACTCCACCTGCCCGCCGACCTCGAAACTGAGGCCGGATGAATCCACCGCAGCGACTTGGCCGGAAAATTTGCGGATCTGCTCGACAGGCTGCTCTTTGACGGTCATCGTCTTGATGGGCCGAATTACCTCGATAATTTCTTGTTTTTCTTTGCATGCCGCCAGGCCGGCGGCAAGACAAAGCAGCCAGACAATCCACTTGAACCTCTGTTGTGTCATATTCAACCTCCTGGAAAACGAATCGCAAAGGTCTTGATAGTAGGTTTCGCAAAAAAAAACAACCATTTTTGGAATAGAAAAATAGCCAGAATTTGATTGAATTGCCTAAATCGAGCCGTAGTTTTTGAAACCCATCGAAGTCAAATTCCTAAGCCAAGCGGACGAATTCGTTACAGAAAGATCCCGTCGCCTCCGTTGCGGACATCAATAGTGGGTCACTGCATAGGCAAATCTCTGATCTATTGCAAGAAATTATATTTAGGATGACCTCATACCTGTTGATTTGCTGAAAAAGGAGGTAAAATTCAGAACTGCTATTCAACCGGGGCGGGTACGTAAAGATTAAGATTCATCGAAGAGCTTGCCGGATGATCCTTTAAATTACAGGGCCTGTGAGTGGTTACAGCGATCAGCCATCCACAGGAATGGCTGATCACCTTTGGTTTCAAATTAGCCCAGAATAGCCTGCAGATCCTCTTGCGGTGTTTTAACGGGCATGATGTTAAACTTGTCGAACAGAACACTCAGAACATTGGATGACACAAATGCCGGCAAGCTGGGTCCCAGGCGAATGTCTTTGATTCCAAGGTAAAGCAGCGTTAACAGGATTGCGCAGGCTTTTTGCTCGTACCAGGAAAGAATCATCGACAGGGGTAAATCGTTGACCTCGCATTCGAATGCATCGGCCAGCGCCGAAGCGATCTTGATGGCCGAATAGGCATCGTTACACTGTCCGACATCCAGCAATCGCGGGATCCCGCCGATATTGCCCAGTTCCTTGTCAAAGAAACGAAACTTGCCGCACGCCAGGGTGAGGACAACGCAGTCATCGGGAACCTGCTCGACAAATTGGGTGTAATAGTCCCGACCGGGCTTGGCGCCGTCACAGCCGCCGACCAGGAAAAAATGCCGTATGGCTTTGCTTTTAACCGCTTCGATGACCTGATCGGCCACTCCCATGACCGCATTGCGGGCAAAACCGACCATCACCTGTTTACCGTTTTGATCCTCGCTGAAACCGGGCAATGCCAGCGCTTTTTCGACGACCGGAGTGAAATCCGAGCCACCGATGTGATGAACGCCCGGCCAGCCCACCAGACCGGTGGTAAAAATGCGGTCCTTGTATGAATCTCTGGGCTTCTGGATGCAATTGGTGGTCATCAAAATCGCGCCGGGAAATGCGTCAAATTCTTTCGCCTGGTTTTGCCAGGCACTGCCGTAGTGACCGTAAAAATGAGGATATTTTTTAAGTTCCGGATAGCCGTGACAGGGCAACGTCTCCCCGTGCGTGTAAATGTTGATGCCCTTGCCCTCGGTTTGCTTTAAGATCTCTTCCAGGTCTTTGAGATCATGTCCGGACACCAGAATCGCCTTGCCGGCTTTGGCGCCCAGCGGTACTGCCGTCGGTACGGGATGGCCGTAAGTGCCGGTATTGGCGGCATCCAGCAGCTCCATTGTTCTTAAGTTAACTTCGCCACATTTCATTACCAGCCCGATGTAATCATCGACGCTCAGCTTGTTGTTTAGGGTCGCTGCCATGCCTTCCTGCATAAAGGCGTAAACGCTGTCGTCTTCCTGGCCCAAAATGGCGGCATGGTCGGCATAGGCGGCCATGCCCCGAATGCCGTAAATCAGCAACTGACGCAACGAGAGAATATCGGCGTCGATCTGTGGATCCGAATGGATGCCAACTTTTTCTCCCTGAGCCACCAGTTCCTCGGTAGTCGAGCCGGGTTCAAATATCGCGTGGCTGTCTTTAAAATCAATATTGCCGCCTGCGGCCCGGACTGCCGCTTTCAAGGTGTCACGCTTTGCAACTGCTTCGTGGATGAGATCAACAAACCGTTGCGGGTCAAAATCAACATTTGTGAGTGTCGAGAAAATGGCTTTGCTAATAAATTGATTGGTGTCCTGATCGCTGACGCCCACCCTGCGGCCTTCTACTGCTACCTGAGACAGCCCCTTGACAACATAGGTCAACAGATCCTGCAGTGCGGCAACATCCGGCTGTTTGCCGCACACGCCGATTTTGGTGCATCCTTCCCCTTTTGCAGTTTGCTCACACTGATAACAAAACATACAAGCCCTCCGCTTTTTGAAATTGATCAGTACGAATTTATGAAATTTCACCCGGTCGATGGTATCGAAATTTACAAATTAATCACAATCGGGTGAAAATCAATCGATATTTCTATCGGTTTACATCAATTCGTAAAGGGTCAATCGGTACTTTGAATCCGTTTGATTGTCTGAATTGCTAAAAGGCGCAATTGACTTAAATCAATTTTACAAAGTGACACTTTGTAGTATATTGCGGCAGGCTTTCACGGATGTCATGCCAAATCTGCTTCGGCCTGGTGATTCAAATCGAACGTTCTCAACGGCCCGCTTTAACCGCACCCGTGATCAAATAAAAAAGCCGCTTCTGCTCCTTCAATGGCAATCTGCCGCATCG
>JASFNW010000200.1:0-7443 GCA_050116835.1 Desulfobacterales bacterium | reverse complement strand
TCTGTGGGGTAGCCTCTTTATAATATACTACATTGTGGCATGTCAAGCTTTTTTTTATTTTTTCCATTTTACAAACGCGCTCCGGTTTCCGAATTCGACAGCCGGTTACTCAATGATTATATTTAAAACGTTTTATGAAAACACTGCAAAAAGAAAGAACGCCGCTTTACGTTTCTGATGCCAAGAACTGTGCGCGCCAGATGGTCCGTGAATCGCTCGCTCAGATTCTGGCTGGCACCTATAAAATACCTTCCATCGACGAAATGATTTCCATTCTGGAACGAGATTTTGAACACGCTTTTGATGATTTCATGACCCGCCGCAAAATTATGAAATCTCACCTGACCTGGAGCAAAGAGCAAATTGATGACGAATTGGAACGTCAGAAAAGACGCTATGAAAATGAACTGCGGGTCAATTTGAGAGTTGCCGCGCTGAAAACGATCGAAGAAATCGAAAACCTCGTAAAAAGCTTGAGCGAAGCCATCACCAAATGGAAAATTGAAAATCTCTAGTTCGTTATTTTGGCGGAATCGGCTGGTGCCTTTGACTGGGCCGAAGATTTCGTTGCTTCCGCTGTTTTCTCAGCTTTTGACGGTAGCTTCCGGTCCGTTTGAAAGGCTGCATCTTCTTTGGGCTTGATCGCACAATTACCTTCGAAAATGACCCCTTCATGAATAATGACGACGGGTGCTGTGAGGTCACCGTACACGCGCGCCGGGGGGTGAAGCTCGATGCGCTCTGTAGCACGAACCGTTCCGTTGACTTCCCCGTTAACCGTGGCGGCTCGCACCAAAATTTCGGCATGAATCACAGCATCTTCGCCGACAACAATTGAACCGGTGCGGCTTTCAATGGAGCCTTTCACATGACCGTTCATAAACAGTGTGCCTTCAAACACAAGGCTGCCCTCCATGACCGATTGCGGTCCTAACATTTGAATATCCTTATCTGTTTTTTTCATATCCGGGCTCCTCCCTTTGCGGAAATGAATAAAGTGCTAATTTTTCTGGGAGAGAATGGCTGCAAAACGGGCCAGCGGCTGTCTGAACTTGACCTTGGGATTATAGATCGCTTCAGGGTTTAAAAATCGTGTAGACATATGCCGAATGCTCTGGGCGGCCTTGGCGCTCGGAGCGATGCGCAGCAGGGGCTTTTTTTTTGTCTCGGCCGCACGCAGGGCGACTTTTTCATAGGGGATGGCCCCTAAATATTCAGCTTCGATGCGATATTTACCTTCACGAGAATTGATCTTCCTATTAGCCGTTTTCGTGAAGGTATTAAAAAGTTTGAATCCCTGGCGATAATTGTCGACCTGATTGATCAACAGCATCGGCGAATAGATCCGGTGAGGCTCATAATTGGAAAGCTTTTTGTCCAGTCTCTCTTCGATCTCTTTGAATCGGTAAAAGGCGGCTTTTGTACAAGCATAGCCGCTGATAAAGTCCTGGGGTGTGGTCACAATAATCGTGTGAACAGCAGCCAGGGCAAAATCCATCACCATGCGGGATATACCGGCCCCCAGGTCGAAGATGGCGAATTCATAGCGTTGACTTATTTTTTTAAAATGGTTGATAAATTTGATCTTCTGGACATAGTACAAATTTGCCAGTTTAAATTCTCCATACGAACTGGCGATAAAATCAAAACCATACTTCGTAGGGAAAAGTAGCTCCTTCATTTTTTTTTTATTTTCCAGAAAATCTATCAGGTGACTCTTCGGAAACACGCCCAGCTTGTTTGAGACGTCTGCATTTCCCAGATCAGCATCGATGAGCAGAACCTTGGCCCCCTTACTGGCGAGACTATAGGCAATGTTGATGGCCACGTGGGTTTTACCGACACCGCCTTTGTTTGATATCACAGAAATCGTGCATGGCCCGCTTCTGTTCTTGACGGCGGTCTTGGCGATGGTTTTTGGGGCCGTCTGAGGCTGGTGGTTCTTGACACCCGACGCGCCTCCGTATCCGTTGCCATAATACTTTTTCAGAGCGTCCGAGAGCGAATTTTTTGGGGCAAGTGCCGGACGAACCTTGAAGCCGGTGAGCACTTCCAGGCTTTTAACGATGATGGGCTCTTCCGGTGTCAGCATGGCGACCAACAGAAAATTATCCACGACGCGAATGGGCAAAGCTCTGCGCCGTACAGCCATTTCGGGCGCTAGCAGGCTGAGAGCAGACGGCTCAATGGCAGCTCGCAGCGGATCGACAAAGGGAACCCTTAATTTTTGGGCCTTTTTCTGTGCTATTGTCGTTTCGTTGTCTGGTTGCCCGGGCATTGATTAAACTTTTGATGTTGGTAGACTAAAGCGATAGTTCCGCATGCTACGCAGGGTCGGCTGCCGCTGATATAATTTGTTTGCGGACTACCGGGTGAGTCGTGCCCAAAAGATGTGCCATAAATCAAACCATAACTTAATAATTTATTTGTCATAACTATAACTTATATAAACTAGACCGTCAATTTGAAATCCGAATATAGCGCTTGTCGGGGATCGGGTGCGATCAGCATCTTTCAAGTGGGAAATAGTGGATCTGAAATAATTTGAATTCTTAAGGGTCAGGACAAAAAGCGGCAGCGAATCAGCACAGCAGCCACTGAGATTAACGGTCCCAATGATCCAAAAGATAACAGCAGATTGAATACTATTCGGCATTTGCTTTTATGGATTCCGTAATCGGGGCGGCATGATTATAACGCGTCGCAAGCCCTCTTCAAGCGAAATGGCCTCCTCCGGGCAAAAGCGGGCGCAAACGCCGCAGCCTATGCAAGCATGTTCATCCCGCTGCGCCAGTTGCATGTCGTTCAAAACAATAGCATCCGTTGGGCACCACTCCACACAGGTGCCGCAACCTGTGCAGGATTCTGTATCAATCACCGAAAGGTGGTAGGTCGAATTGATAAGCGGCAGGGTGCCGCCTCGCCAAAGTTCAAGGGTATCACAGCAATCCTTGCAGCAGTTACAAATGCTCGTTTCCGGCTTTGATTCCCTGGAGCCCGGGTGAAAGGCTTTATGGATCAATCCGGCGTTCTCGGCCTCTTTCATGATTTTCAGGGCTTCTTCCCTGCTGATTTTTTTGGCAAATCCCTGGGCCGTCGTGTGGCGCGCGGATTTGCCGAATGTAAAGCAGTTTAAGGTCGGCGCATCGGTGCTGCAGGGTTCACCTAACAGACTGCGCCGTTGACGGCAAAAGCAATATCCAACAGCAATGTCATCGAATTTGTTAATAATCTCTTCGACGGTCTGACTCGGTAATACGAATTCTTCGGGGGTCTCGAGCGTCTTTTTGATCGGTATTATCTGAATCGGTTTTCCGTCTTCGGTTGTTCTGGTGGGAACGGTGCGGTCCACGGCCGGGGCATTATTAAACAGAGGCGAAAGGGCATCATAATTGTCCTGAATCTGACCGCGGAGTTCGTTCAGCAACTCTTCGAACAACCTGGCGAGATTTTTCTCCTCCTGGCTTCCGGTT
The DNA here is from genome assembly GCA_050116835.1 of Desulfobacterales bacterium. Taxonomy (GTDB): domain Bacteria; phylum Desulfobacterota; class Desulfobacteria; order Desulfobacterales; family JAHEIW01; genus JAHEIW01. The sequence continues at coordinate 3,970 of JASFNW010000200.1, read as the reverse complement.
AGTTCCACCATGAATTTATATTCCATTACGCCCACCAGCATGAACGGCAAAAGCCTGTAGACCATTAATCCAGCGGAACTGGGCTGATTGAAAATAAGCCCTTTCTTTGCCAGACGTGTTGTCAGTTGCTCGACTTTTTCCTTTGAAAATCCGCTCGATTCCACGAGCTGGTCGATTGTTTGAGAGGGCTTTTCTCTGAATGCAAATATCAGGTCAAGTTCATCTTCATTGTCGCCGACAACGGCAGCGACAATGGAGACGGCCGTATCACTCAACTGGAACTGAACCATACCCTGTTTGCAGATAACACCCGCTGCTCTTTTATACTTTTCATCCAGTGTTGTTTGCGTCATGAATCCTTTCCTTCATCTGGAGATTATTCAACGATAAGCTCCGTATTCAACTCGATTGCACGGGATATGTTGTAATAGTTTGGAGAGGTGGCAACCACTGTTTGATGGACTTCCTCATATTGTTCCTTCGTGCCGTCTCCTTGCAGTCGCACCTTGTATTTGAGTTCTTTATAGCCCGGTATGACGTTTTTGTCGATCCCTAAGAAACCTCGAAGGTCCAACTCACCTTCGGTTTCCATCACCACCTTCTCCAGCTTGATGCCTTTCATTGCGGCGGCGATGACGTAGGTATTCAGGATGCACGCATTCATCGCCCCCATGAGATATTCTTGGGGATTGGCGGCAGTGTCTTCACCCAGAAGCTCAATCGGCTCATCAATGGCAAAGGTGTGGATGCGTTTCACCGTCTGCCCGCCGATTTCGTAACCTTGAACCACCGTTTCGGACTTGGTTACCCCCTTCCAGGTTGTGGTCACTTGAAACTTTACCTTGCCGACTGAAGGATCCTCTGAAACCTGAGCCATCACCTGGTTTAAGGCTTCTGTATCAATCCCGTTCAGTTTTTCCTTTGATGTATCTCCCATGATAACCTCCTTTTAGTTGAGTGTTGATTACTGGAAATTCATATTTCTGCTCAATTGGGCTCGATATTGAGGGTGCCGGGAAAAAGATTCGATGGGTCGTATTTGGCCTTTATCGCCCTGAGCCTCTCAAGATTCGGCCCATAGGAACCCTGCAGAAGGGAGTCCTTTTCCTCAACGAAGCCGGGGAAGTTGAGATATGACCCGCCGGTTGTAAATCTTTGCATGTCTTTAACAACATTTTTCGCCCAGCTGATATTGGCGGAAGCATCTTCGCGCTTATGCCAGTTGGCTTCAATCCCCAGCATGTATGGCATGTCCCGCTTGCAAAAGGCAGTGTCGGTCGGGTCGATACGGCTCATGGCGCCTCCGAGCATCCACACATCGATGGATGATTCCGCTGAAGGGCGGGCAGCAGCATGTTTGGCCAACGCATCTAGCACCTCAGCATTTAAGTGGTCCATATAAATGGACATCCAGTAGTAAAAGGCGCCGTCCGGGTAATCTTCGTCCAAAAATTTTTGGGCTTCCACCCAAGTCATGGGCGCGCTAAGATCGGCAATCGGTGTGCCGAATTCTCGCAGGGGCGCAATCATCTTCTCGCCCTTCTCAAAGGGCCCGGTGTAACACCCCAGCAAGATGATAACCGGTACACCATGATATTGCTTAGGCACCTCCGGTACTTCAGGCGCGCTCCAATATACACCCAGCACCATCAGGTCTTCCGGGGCTTTTTTCATATAGTCGCAACAGGCGCTCAGGACTTCCTTGGCTCGGTCAAGCGGGTACATGGGCACCGACATCCAGACTTTCGGTCCCACAGGATGGAGTTTGAATTCGAAACCGGTGACGACGCCAAAATTTCCGCCACCGCCGCGTATGGCCCAGAATAAATCTGAATGCTCTTTTTCGCTGGCCTTTTTCAACTGACCATCGGCGGTCACAATATCCACAGAGAGCAGATTGTCGATCGTTAGCCCATACTTTCTGAGCAGCCAACCGGCGCCGCCGTGTAAAGTCAGGCCGGCCACCCCTGTCGCCGAAACCAAACCCACCGGAGCTGCCAAACCGAATTTTTGGGTTTCATGGTCCAGATCGCCCAGGCGCACCCCACCCTCTGCGTGGGCCAACCGATTCTCAGGGTCCACTGTAACACCTCGCATTTCCGATAGATCGACGACCAGACCGCCTTCTGCAATTGCCGTACCGGCCACATTGTGACCGCCACCCCGGATTGAGAAAAGCAGGTTGTGTTCTTTGGAAAAACTTACCGCGGTGATGACATCTTCTACTCCATCGCACCGGGCAATCAGAGCCGGTTTTTTCTCGATCATGCCATTCCATAGCTTTCTTTCAGATTCATACCGATCATCTGCAGGTGAGATAAGTTCACCGCGCAAACTAGCTTTAAATTTATCGATTATGTCTGTTGAGAGGGATTTGGCTTTATCATCTCTGGATATGATGGAAACTGCGTTCATTGTTAGCCTCCTGAGTGATCATTGTAGTCTAAAGGTTATTTATTTTATCGCTTAAGCTAAAGCACACATCAAAAAATCAATTCTGTCAAAGTCGCTGCGAAATGATATTAAATATTGATATACAAGCTTCATCGGAAATTTTAGATTTGCCAGTCTTCTTTTTTATCTACAATTTCATTTATTTTAATTACCACCAGCGTAATATCGTCAGCTCGCTTCAGACCCAGCATGAACTCATCCAGTGCTTGGTAAACTGCGGCAAGAATCTCGTTTGCCTCCAGATGTGCATGTCTGCGAATAACATCACGAAATCGCTGTTTGCCGAACATCTCTCCCTGCGGGTTGAATGTTTCCCATATTCCATCTGTGCCGATGGCGATGATTTGCCCAGGGGCAAGCCCTGATTTCAGATTTTCCTCATATTCAATAGTTTCATCGACACCCAGCGCCAGACCTTCGCCCTTCAACTCTTCAAAAGTATCTTCATCCGGACTGTATAAGACTGCTGGATCGTGACCGGCCCGCACCCATTGAATATTTTTATTCTTTGGATCGATACTCATGTAGAACAACGTCATGAACCGGCCCGTGTCTAAAAAATCTAATGTTAAATGCCGATTCATTTCTGTAATTATTTGAGAAATACCACCACACTGCGATGCGCGCATTCGCAAGAAGGCCCGTGCGGTTGTCATCAAAAGGGCCGCATCAACACCATGACCGGTCACGTCTCCAACAACCACGTCAAAATGGTTGTTTGAACATTCCGTTCCCCATAAAAAATCAAAATAATCCCCCCCGATTTCGTCGCAGGTTATATTCTTCCCGGCAATGTCGAGACCTTTAATGGGAGGGCTGTTATGAGGTAGCAGGCTTCTTTGGATTTCGCCGGCAAGTGCCATTGACTTCTTATGTTCGGTCATATCGGTAATAAAGGCCATGTTCCCGATAACCGATCCGCGGTCATCTCTCAGGGAACTACCGTGTACAAAAACAGGAATGTAACGTCCATCTTTTGAAACAATCGTATCTTCAAACTTGCGATAATCCCCGGCGGGATTCGATTTTTTGTCCGCAAAAACATACGCCTTTAGATTTTCGTTTGAAAAATCGAACGGTGTTTTGCCGATAATTTCTGATCGGCTAAAACCGATCATTTTGCAGTAGGCCTCATTGACATCATTGATGATATAGTTGTGATCCATCAGCAAAAAACCCTCTCCGGCCGTCTCTACAATACGACGGTATTTTTCTTCACGCTTATAAATTTCGCGCTCAGCTCGAATACGCTGCAGTTCAGCAGCCGCCCGGGCGGCAAAAATTTTAAAGAGGGCTAATGTTTGCGGCTCCTCTGGCATCGGACGTGTGTCTAAGACAGCCAGATTACCAAGAATCTTGCCATTGGAATCTAATAGCGGCACCCCCATATAGCTAACCGCCTGAAACTCTTTTAGACTGGAACTGCGGGGGAAAAGCTCGAGTATATTATCAGGGTAATGAACGAGTCGAGCGCTTTCAATAACGGCTTCACAGGGCGTTCCGTTGATATCAATCT